>QIKY01000090.1 GCA_003233175.1 Planctomycetaceae bacterium
GAGCGCAGTCTGGATCATTCCGTTCTGGTCCGCTTCGATGAGGCGGCGGTCAAGGTGGCGGCGGTCAAGGCGGCGGCGGTCAAGGCCGGAATCGCGGGCCGGGGCCGAACGGGCGTTCTCGCCGACGAAAACGCTCCGGCGACTACGGCCGCCGGCAGGGCGGAGGCGGCGACGCGGAGCCGGTCGAATTGGCGGACGCCGTGCTGGAAGAAGGCGTCGGTTTGCTCGAATTGCATCCCAACGGCTACGGCTTCTTGCGCAGTCCGGTGAACACCTATTCCCGGGAGCGCACCGACCCCTTCGTTCCCGGCACCATGATCGAGAAGTACGGTTTGCGGCAAGGCGTGATGATTCGCGGGCAGGTGCAGCAGGCGCGAAAACAGCAGGGACCGCGGTTGCGTGAAATCATCGACATCGACGGCGTGAAGCCAGACGATTATGTCAATGTCAAAAGATTTGAAAACCTCACGCCGATCAATCCCGAACAGTGGTTGAAGCTGGAAACCGGCCCCGAACCATTAACCACCCGCGTGATGGACCTGCTCACTCCGCTCGGCAAGGGGCAACGCGCCCTGATTGTGGCCCCGCCGCGGTCTGGCAAAACGATCATGCTCCAGCATATCGCGAACGGAATCAGCACCAATCATCCTGATATCAAATTAATGGTCTTGCTGATCGACGAACGGCCAGAAGAAGTGACCGACATGCGCCGCAACGTGAGCGGCGAAGTGATTGCCAGCAGCCTCGATATGGACGTCGAAAGTCATGTGCGGCTCTCCCAACTGACGATTGAACGCTGCCGCCGCTTGGCCGAAATGGGTCAAGATGTTTTCCTCCTCATGGATTCCATCACCCGTCTAGCCCGCGCTTTCAATAAGTGGGTCGGAAACACCGGCAGAACGATGTCGGGCGGCGTTGATATCAAAGCCATGGATATCCCCAAAAAGCTGTTCGCCACGGCGCGTGCTTTTGAAGAAGGGGGCTCCCTGACGATTGTCGGCACCGCGCTGATCGATACCGGAAGCCGCATGGACGAACTGATCTTTCAGGAGTTCAAGGGCACCGGCAACATGGAGCTTGTGCTCGACCAGAAACTGGCCGACCGGCGCGTTTGGCCCGCGCTCGACATTACGCAATCTGGCACGAGGCGCGAGGAGCTTTTGCTCGACCCCGATAAGCTGCACGCCGTGACTATGCTGCGGCGAACGTTAACATCCATGCACCATGTCGACGCCATGGAGCAGCTCACCAAGCAGCTTGGCCGTTTCAAGTCGAACGAGGAATTTATCAAATTGATCAGCGGCGCCAAGAACGCTAGCCTCGGCTAGACGAACCGTTGGAGTACACTTGTAACTGACGCGAAAAGTCTCACCTCCCGCTGACACAAATCACGGCGCTGTTGTTCATGTCTATATGAACGGCAAGGCGCATGCTCATCTATCTGTGAAATCAACGTCGCTGGTCGCAACCCGGTGGACGTTGTCGTTATGCGGCTCTCCACCTTTCCCCGCTCCCACGCGAACCGGGCCCGTTCCATACGCCTACTCGTTCTGTCCGATGGCGTGCTATTGATTGCTCAGGTCGGCGGCCAACGCGTTACCGGCGGAAGCTGGCGTTGTTTTACTATGGGCGGCGGGGTCCGAGACCATTAAGCCTTGGGCCGATACGCTGCGCGCCGACGGGCTTTCCCATGGCGGGGCGACGGCGGGTCTTCGCAAGAGGTGGTCGACGGCCATGTCTCCTATCCAGAACGAACCGGAAAAGACCGTGAAGATCGCGGCGTTTCGTACGACGCTCTTCATAGCGTGTCTCGCTTGATGAGAAGAGGAGCAGATAAGAATCGGAGCGTTTTACCTCAGCGGCTTGAATTTGGGTTCTTGCAACAATGTGACGAACCTCATTTTTCGCGCCGCGTGGGGCACTGAAAGCCTAGCACACGTTTTGCAAACAAGACGCCAAAAAAATGCGTTTTTCAAGAAAAGAAAAAAGGGCCGCCAGCCCGCCCAAAAGCGTACTCGCGACCCCAATATCCACGTTTCCGATCCTAAGCGACGAGTGGAGTCGCTGCGAGACTGGCGAAAGTCAGGCGTGCACTGCACAAGCCTTTAAGCGACTTCGGCCAACGCAAATTTTGGTCCCTCAGCCGGAATGAAGATCGGAACGTGTTTTCTCTTGCTTAAGTATACTCCGCACGGTAAGAATTGACACGATTGCATCATATCGAGTGCTTTGTCACAGCTAAGAATTAGGGTTGCAAGGTTTCCCTGCTCAGAACCGTGGGCTAGCGCCCTGCGGCTGATCCTAAAATAAAGCTGTGACAAAGCACGAGTGCAAATGTCATATTTTCAACCGCTTGAGGTATCTACCTTCCGGAGAAGAATTCGATAGGCAAATAGATCGGCTCGCAAGCCGCCCCTAGTTGAACAAAACAAAGATTCCCTCGATATCGTCTCATAAAAAAGCCGGGCTTACGAACCGGAAAAGCGTCTCTTCAATCGGAGCATAGTCCGCCGTTCTCTTCCGCGGAAACCAAGCATTGACCGTTTCACGCTTTCGCGGGAGCAAAAATAAACCTACTTTACCTAAAACTCCCCATTTCCACTTTGGCGCCGGCCGAAGCGCTGTTACATTCCATAATATAGACTTATCGGCGGGTGAGGATTTATCGAGTTAAAAGCCCGGTGTTTTCAAAATGCCGGGCTTTTTGGCGCCGTTTTAGATTTTTTCGAGGAACATTTGATTCATGTCTGCAAAAAAACAGGCCCTCTTCCTGGCAGTTGTATTCCTGCTTGCACAGTCCGCGATTCTCACCGACGCCTTCGCCAAGGAAACGGCAGGACTGACCAAAACGCGGCCCGCCAGCGGGCGTTTCGTGAAAACCGACCAGGGGTTCATGGTCCCCTATACCGCCAAAATACCCGGCACGGATGTTACCTACGAAATGATGCCGATTCCAGGCGGAAAATTCAAAATGGGCAGCCCGCCTTCCGAAGCCGGACGCGAGAGCGTCGAGGGTCCTCAGTTTGAGGTGGTGGTCAAGCCCTTTTGGATCGGCAAGTATGAAATCACCTGGGCGGAGTACAAGGAATATATGCGTCTGTACTCGATCTTCAAAGACTTTGAAGCGCGAAAACTACGGATCGTGACCAAAGACAATCTGGCCGACGCCATCACCGCGCCAACCGAACTCTACGACCCCAGCTTCACGTTTGAAAACGGTGAAGATCCTCGCCAGCCGGCGGTTACGGTGACTCAATACGCGACCAAGCAATACACCAAATGGTTGAGCGCCATTACCGGGCGGCAATACCGTTTGCCGTCGGAGGCTGAATGGGAATATGCTTGTCGGGCTGGAACGACCACCGCCTACTCCTTCGGCGACGACCCGGCAAAGCTGGGCGATTACGCTTGGTATTATGAAAACTCCGATGAAACATCTCGAAAGGTCGGCCAGAAAAAACCCAACCCCTGGGGGCTTTTCGATATGCACGGCAATGTTTGGGAATGGGTGTTGGACGAATACCGCGAAGACGGCTACGCCAAGTTCGCCGGCAAGACGGTCGCCGCGGAAGACACCATCGCCTGGCCCACCAAACCGTATCCTCTGACCGTTCGCGGCGGCTCCTGGGACGACGACGCGCCCGAATGCCGGTCGGCGGCGAAGTTGGGCTCCCACGATATCGACTGGAAGTCGGAAGACCCCAACCTGCCCTTGAGCCCTTGGTGGTTCACGTCCGACCCTTCTCGCGGCGTGGGGTTCCGCATTATTCGCCCATTGCAAACCGTCTCGCACAAGGAAATGGCCAAGTACTGGGAGGCCAAGGTCGAAATGGTGCTGGGCGATATTCAAAACCGGCTCGACGAAGGCCGCGGCGCGCTCGGATTGGTGGACGACAAACTTCCCGCCGATATCAAGAAGCTCAAAGAGAACTAGCGCCGCGATGCAACCACGCTGAATTCGTTCAGGCTGCGGGTCGACTTTTTTTGTTGACATCCAGCCCCCGATGAAGACAATAGTCGGTATGCCGATTACCTTGCCGCGCGCAGGGCGTCAACACGAATACGTCGACCGACCGCAACGCTTGTTGCTGGCGTTCTATATCTTGAGGCGTCGTTACCTGGAGGCGTCGTGATACTTCACGGGGCTGGCAATGGCTCGTTTAACGGCAAGCCGAAGGCGACTGTGTTTTGAGCCAAACCGTTTTGGCAAGACAGAAAAACGCAGTCGCCTTCGGCTTGCCGTTAAACGAAAAATGCGACATTTTCAACCGTGTGCGGTATACCTTGAGGCGCGGTTGCAAACCGCCTCGCCAAAAAACTGATAATTCCGGAGCACGAAACATGAATAGCCACTTGCGGTTCGTCGCACCAGCCACCCTGACTGCGGCCCTCACAGTATGTTGGCTCTTCTCCCTGGCGGCGCTGGCCCACGAATCGGATGCGTTCAGAACCTGGACCGATTCCACCGGTAAGTTCAAAATCGAAGCCCGGTTTGAAAAATTCGAAAAAGGAAAGGTTCATCTCAAGCGAAAAGACAATGGCAAAATGCTCGTGGTGTCGTCTGCGAAATTGAGCAAGACCGATCAGGCGTTTTTTCGCAAGATTCTGGCCGACCGCAAAAAACGCGAGAAGAGCGCTGCATCGTCGAATGCACCATCGCGGAACACGCCATCTTCGGGCGCTGCCTCGCCGACCGGACCAAGCGGCGTGATGGTGTGGCGGGGAACGTGGAACAATCGCAAGTTTGGAACTAAAGGCCCCTTGATATGCACCGCCGCCGTTAAAGACGACAAAACGTGGCAGGCGGTTTTTTCCGGAACAGGAATCGGCAAACCGTTCAAATACGAAGTCACGATCAGCACGAACAAAAAAAACGGCCAGACGCTTCTACAAGGCACATCGTCCGTAGACGGCGACACCTACCGCTGGAGCGGCAAGGTGCAAGGCAAAACGCTGGTGGGCCGGTATCGCTCGGCGTCGGGCAATAATGGCGAGTTCCAACTGCAAGAGGCGCCCATTAAGAACGCGGCCAGAACTCCGGGCCGGCGCGGTTCCTAGGAAAAATGTTCAAACGCTTACCTTGTCAAATCGTCGCGGCGGTAGTGGGAATATGCTGCCTCTCCGGCTTGCATGCGAGTCGCGCGGCCGAGAGCGGTCCTCTTGAAGCGGCGTTAGCGAAGCCGGTGGAATTCGAGTTCCGGGAAACGCCGCTCGACGACGTCATCTCGTTTCTCTCCCGCGCCAGCGACGCGCCGATCGTGGCCGACCAGCGTGCGTTGCAAAAATCCGGCGTGAAGTTAGACAAGGTGCTCATCACGTCGCGGCTCTCTGGCGCTCCACTGAAAATCGCCCTGAGTAAAATCCTGTCACCACAAAAACTCGACTGGATTATCCGACACGACGCCTTGATCGTCACCACGGCCAAAGCCGCCGCCGAGAAGTATTACGACACTCGCGTTTACAAAATCACGCGGCGGGTGCCAGTCGACCGGCGAATGCGTTCGATCATGCACAACATCGATCCTGAATCGTGGGCGACCGCCGGCGGAACCGGAGACGCCGCGCCGCTGCCGCCAAAACTCCTCTTGGTGTATCAATCTCCGCAGAGGCATCGGCAAATAGAAAGAAAATTCGCCCGGTCCGTGGTGCGCGTGCGAGATCGTCGGCCGCAGGTTTTTCGGCGAGGTTCGATCGAAGAAACGCTTGAGGCGCCGGCCGCGTTTAACTTTGCCGACGTTCCGTTGGTCGACGTGCTGAAACAGCTTGGCGAACAATATGACGTCAAAATCGTGGTCGATCATCAGGCGTGCAACGCGGCGGGCATTCGCTTCGAGCACTTTAAGGTCGGGCTGCAAGTTGGCGAAGTGCGCCATTTTGCCGGCGGCTTATCTTTATTGCTGGAAACCGTGCATCCTGCTTTGGCTTGGACCGCCGACGGCGGCCGGCTGCTCACGATCACGACGTCTGAATCGGCGGGCAATAAAATGATTCCCCAGGATTACAACGTTAGCGGCATCGCCCCAGACGACGATTCAAAACTGTTGATCGAAGCCATTGAATACACGGTCGCGCCTTCGAGTTGGGAGTTCGCCGGCGGCGATGGAACGATTGAAGCCGGAAAGGCCGCCGCAACGTTACACGTCGTACAGAGTCGCCTTGTGCATCGGCAGTTGCGGCGGTTGTTCGCCGATTTGCGAGCCGGCCGCGACGAAGAAAAGAAATGATGGCAAACCGGCCGTCACGATCTTCGCGCTCCAAGATGGCGCACCCTACACGGCGGACCGGTTGTAGCGACTAGGCGAGTGTCGCAGATCGCAACGCCGCGCGCATGCTGGCGGCTGGGAAAGGTCGCGAATCGGGCTGAGGCGATGCGCCAAGATGGCCGATGTTAAGCTGTACCGGTCAAGGATGCCCGGCGACTGAGGCTGACTTATAGGCCCAGGTTGTCCACGGCGGGTTCTGCGTCATTCCCCACGTGGTCCTCCCGCCGTGTCAAATAAACTTCCGACGCATCTCAGAGTTGTTCGGGCGGAAGCCTCTCCAACCTCGCTCGGCAATAATTCCGACGCATCGTCGTTCACCGCGTTGGACGCCTTCATGCGATCGTTCCGCGAGCTTACCGGTTGGTCGCTCGAAATGGCGCAGCGCGGAGAAATCGATTTTGCGGCGGCCCACTCGGCGCCCGTGCCGGGCAGTGAACAACGCCTTGTGTTGCGAGCGCCGAACGAAAACAGTTCGCCCCCGGCGCATAACGCAAAAGCCGCCCAAGAGCTGACCTCCGCGCTGGCGCAACTCTTGGGCCAGCAACACAAAAATCATGCAGTGGGATCTACCGCCGCCACTCCGGCGCCAACCGCGCCGCCAGCGCGAGTGCGATCGGAACAACAGCTCGACAAAGTGCTCTCGGCGGTGTTGCGTTCGGGCGCCGTGACGTTAAAGTGCGCGGCCGCCGCGATCTACCTGCTGGACGAAGAAACGACTGAACTCTCGCTGCGGCAGGAGTGGGGTTTGAAGCCGCAAGGAGCACGCGGCCCGCGGCCCTTGGCCACGTCGTTGGCCGACCTCGAAGCGTTGGCCGGCCACGCCGTGGCGCTGGAAGACGCTTCCTTGCTGCCGCATTGGCGAATACCGGAATCGTATCCGGCGGGAATCTGCGTGCCCATTTCCAGTGCGAGCGAGATCCTCGGCACGCTCTGGATCTTCTCCGACGACGTGCGAGATTTTAATGACCGCCAAACCGGTTTTGCGGAAATCATCGCGGGCCGCATCGCGGCTGAGTTGGAGCGCGAGGCGGCAGTCGCGGCAAGCGATCATCGGTCGTCGGACCGGGCCCACAAGGAAGTCACGGCATGGCTTCGCGACCAACTTCCCAACGTGCCGCCGACGCTCGACGGCTGGCGTTTGTCGGCGTCGGTCCATCAAAAAAGCATCTCCCCCGGAACCTTTTACGATTGGTTTCTGCCTTCCACCGGCGCCAAGGCGGGCGCCTTGGCCCTGGGCGTGGGGAACATGCATGGCAGCGGCGTGGCGGTCGGCTTGTCGACGATTGCCGCGCGAGCCGCGTTACGCGCCCACGGCGAAAGCTTGGAAGAACCATGGCGTGTGATGGAAGCCGTCAATGAAACACTCTGGTCGACCTCGAACCAAACGCCCCGGGGCTCATTGGCGTACGCCTTGCTCGATTCTCAAACAGGGCGTCTGTCGTTGAGCGCCGCCGGCAACGCGGCGGCCATCATCACCGACGACGCCGGCGTGGAAGTCGTGGCGTGTCGTCAAGCGCCGTTGGGCGGCGAACCCGACGCCGTATTTCCCCGCGAGCGGAGAATCCTGCAGCGCGGGCAGTCGCTGATTCTGTTCGCCGACCTGGCCGACTCGCTCCTGGACGACCCTCGCTGGCTAAAAAAACTGCGAGGACTCTCACCCTTCCCCGCCGACCAACTCGCGCAAATTCTTGCCGAGCAGATACGGGAAATCACCCCGCCGGCGGGCCACGAAACAAAAATCATTGTTTTGCAGCGACGATAAATCGGCCGTGGCCACCGCGATCTGTTGTCTATATATAAGTCAGGCCTTCGACAACCCGCAAGATTCCCCTCGTTTTTAGCGCCATATTTGCGCCGTTATTTGAAGCAGGCGAGCGTTCGTTGCAAGCCGGAGGCTTGGCAGCCATTAGCCGGTGGTCGAGCGCAGCGAACACCACCGGCGCGCCGGCGCGACAAACGCAGCATCCCGCCGGGATCGATTTTCCGCCACTCCCGCCGATGGCAAATGACTATTGTCAAATAACGATTGACAATTTCCTGCTCAATACGGCCGCTTGGATAACCTGGGACCCAGAGCCAAAATAACTTATGTATAAACAGCAGCCACCGCGATCTCGCCGCCCGATCCACTGGTAAAACAGGCCCTCGTTTTGTAATCTGGACCGCAACAACCGCCCGTTGTTTTCGACTCCTTGTCGAAGACGCTCGCCAACCTGAGGCCTCACTGGTATTAGAGATGCGACCTATGCGATTTTTCCTGTTAGTCGTCGCCTCGGCGATAACCTGCTTTGCCGGCTGTCCCTCGGCATCGAACACGCAACCGGCGTCAACACCTTCGGCGGAAACTCCCGCCGCCGAAGCAGTTATTCCGAAAGACGACCCGGCCGCCGTCGCGTTTTTTACCGAAATCGACGCCGTCATTAAGAAGAACGACGCCGGCTCGGTCGTTGAACTCGATCTCAAGGGGACGCGATATTCCTCTAGCGACCTGTCGCGTTTGGAAGGCTTGCCGATGCTCTCGCGGTTGAACATTCCAGGGCCGGAAATTTCCGACGCCACGCTCGATTTCGTCCTTCCCCTCAAACACCTCCGCGTGCTGGGGCTGGAAGATTCCGGCGTCTCGGACGCCGGGCTGGAAAAACTCCAGAATGTGAAATCGTTGGAAGAGTTGCGCATGCGCAGGACAGATGTCAGCGACGCCGGGCTGGCCTTTTTGCAAGCCTTGCCAAAAATCAAACGCGTTTATTTGAACCAAACCAATATCGGCGACGCCGGCTTGAAAAGCCTGGCCGCTGTTTTGTCGCTCGAAGCGCTCGACCTACGAGATTGCATTCGGGTTTCAGATGTCGGCGTCGAACGGTTGGAAAAGCTGAAGAATTTGAAACTGCTCAAACTTTGGGGGCCGGAAATTACCGACGCCGGAGTGGCTCACTTGGCCGGGCTGACAAAAATGAAGTCCTTAGGACTTGATCGCACCGGCATTTCCGACGACGCCATGGCCAGCTTGAAAAACATGCATGCTCTGGAAGAACTCTATTTAATGGAAACGCGCATCGGCGACGCCGGGCTGGCGCATTTGATGGGCCTGCCGAAGTTGCGCCGCTTGCGTTTGCGAGGCTCTTACGTGGAAGACGCCGGCATGGCGCACCTCGCCTCCCTGCCTCAACTGAATAATCTTGACCTCAGCGAGACCATCGTCGGCGACGAGGGCTTGTCGCACCTGGCGGCTCTGACAAATCTTGAAACGTTGAACCTCTGGGCGACCGACGCCACCGACGCCGGAATGGTGTATTTGGCCGGCCTCAAGAAGCTCCGTTGGCTCAGCCTGGATGGCATCGACCTTTCCGATGAAGGTCTGGACTCGCTCACATCGCTCTCGAATTTGGAGTACCTGCATTTGGGGCAGGCGAACATCACGGACGCAGGTTTGGCGAAACTCCAGACGCTGAAGAACTTGAAGGAGCTGGTGCTCACGTTTTGTTTGTCGGTATCCGAAGACGGCGTGAAAAAACTCCGCGAAGCACTGCCCGATTGCAAGGTGCAATGGCCGTGAGGGTGCGTCTAACTTCCCAAACCCACATTGCGCCGGTTGTGGATTCGGCCTAATGGAACCTATACTTTGAGCAATCGAAACCGACGTTCCTCTTCGGTTGGGTGGGCCTTGCAACCACCCTGCTGAACAGGAGAGGCCCTCTGCGGAGGGGTGTCATGTCGGTTGTTGCGCCAACATCAACGGCGGCCCTGTTGTTAATACATAAATGCCCAAATTTCGAATAGACCCTAAAAACGCAGGAGAAGCATTGTGTCGCAAGTGGAATCGAAACGATTACCGTACAAAGTCAAGGATCTTTCGCTGGCCGAATGGGGCCGGAAAGAGATCATGCTGGCTGAAAATGAAATGCCCGGCTTGATGGCCCTGCGGAAAAAGTACGGCCAGGAGAAGCCGCTCAAAGGCGCGCGAATCGCTGGCTGCCTCCACATGACCATCCAGACGGCGGTTCTGATTGAAACGCTCACCGAACTTGGCGCCGACGTCACCTGGAGTAGCTGCAACATTTACTCCACGCAAGATCACGCCGCCGCCGCCATTGCGGCCACGGGCGTGCCGGTGTACGCCTGGAAGGGCATGACCGAAGAAGAATTCAATTGGTGCATCGAGCAAACAATCACCTTCCCCGACGGACAGCCGCTGAATCTTATTCTCGACGACGGCGGCGACCTCACCGCGATGGTCCACCAGCAGTTCGCCGAATTGATTCCCGGAATTCGCGGCCTTTCCGAAGAGACCACCACCGGCATCAAGGCGCTGCGGAAAATGGTCCGCAAGGGTGAGCTGAAAATGCCGGCCATTAACGTCAACGATTCGGTCACGAAGAGCAAGTTTGATAACCTCTACGGTTGCCGGGAGTCGTTGGTCGACGGCATCAAGCGCGCGACCGATGTAATGATCGCCGGCAAGACGGCGGTCGTTTGCGGCTATGGCGATGTCGGCAAGGGTTGCGCGCAATCGTTGCAACGTTATGGCGCCCGTGTGATTGTCACGGAAATTGATCCGATCAACGCCCTGCAAGCCTGCATGGAGGGCTATCAGGTCATGACCATGGACGCCGCCGCCGCGCTGGGCAATATCTTTGTCACCACGACCGGCAATCGAGATATCATTCTCGGCAGCCATTTGGAAGCCATGCCGAACGACGCCGTGGTCTGCAACATCGGCCACTTCGACCTCGAAATTGACGTCGCCTGGCTGGAGTCAAAAAGCGATATCACGAAACTGGAAATCAAACCTCAGGTCGATCGATACACGTTCGCCGACGGCCATTCCATCATTTTGCTGGCGGCGGGGCGTTTGGTGAACCTTGGCTGTGCGACCGGCCACCCTTCGTTTGTGATGTCGAACTCGTTCACCAACCAGGTGCTGGCCCAACTGGCCCTCTGGCAGAAGCCCAAGGAATTCTCGATCGGCGTTCACCTGCTGCCCAAGGAACTCGACGAAGAAGTCGCCCGCCTGCACCTCGACCAACTCGGCGCCAAGCTCACAAAGCTCACGCCAGAGCAAGCGGAATACATCGACGTGCCCGTGAACGGACCCTTCAAACCCGATTACTACCGCTATTGAGCACGTTGCTTGGGCTCTGCGCCGTTGGAGTGTACGCTTCAGCCTGCGTCGTCCTGAAGAAAACACGCTGAAGCGTGAACTCCAACGGCGCGGCCCTCGTTACGAATCTACCTCTGTACGTTAGAATGGCTCTCGCTCCTCTTGGACGAGAGCCATTTTTTATTTCCCTCACCGCAGCCAAACACTTATGCCCTCCATTCAAGCATTTCGAGGACTCCGTTACGACCTGGGCCATGTGGGCTCCTTGAGCGATGTCGTGGCGCCGCCGTACGATGTCATCGGCCCGGAATTTCGCGATGCTCTTTATGAGCGGCATCCGGCCAACGCAATTCGGCTCATTTTGAATCGTGAAGAACCGGGCGACGACGACCATAACAACAAGTACCAACGCGCCGCCCGCTTCCTCAAAAATTGGCGTGGCGAAGGCGTGCTTACCGAAGAGCCCTCGCCCGCGATTTACGTTTATCACCAAATTTTTGAAGACGGCGGCCAAAAATACACCCGGCGGGGTTTCATGAGCCGCGTTCGCCTGGAGCGATTCGGCGAAGGGAAAATCTATCCGCACGAACAGACGCATGCCTCCGCCAAGGCCGACCGGCTCGCGCTCACGCAAGCCTGCAAAACAAACCTCAGCCAAATATTCGGCATCTTCCCCGACCCTGAAAACGAAGCTCAAAATCTTCTCGAAGAGGCGATCATTGGCGTCACGCCGTTTGAAGCCACCGACCACTTGGGCGTCGTCCACCGACTTTGGGCCGTGACCGATATCGGCGTCATTGGCGCTGTTTCGGCGGTGATGGATCCCAAACCGACCTACGTCGCCGACGGACACCACCGCTATGAAACCGCCTGCAACTATCGCGACGAAATGCGCCAGAACGAAGGCATCGACGACGAACATCCCGCCAACTATGTGTTGATGATGTTCGTCAGCATGGACGACCCCGGAATGATCGTGTTGCCCACGCACCGGTTGTTCAACGGCGCCCCGGAGTTGACCTCCGACGAGCTGATTGAAAAACTGGGCGACTGTTTTGAAACCCGCGTCGCGGGCGAAGGCGCCGACCTGGCGCACACGGTATGGTCGGAGATTGAAACTCGCGACGAACAGAGCGTGATCGGCCTGTTCACTCAAAAAGACGAACGCTGGGTCGTGGCTACGCTCACCGCACAAGGCCGTGTGAAAATGGCGGAAATCGCCGCCGAGCAAAGTGAAGATTGGCAAGGCTTGGGCGTCAGCATTCTTCATCGGCTGATCATGGAGCATCTGCTCGGCGCCGCCGACCTGCCCAAGCCGACCTACGTGCATCAGGTCGAAGAAGTGGTGCAGGGGCTCGAATCTGGAAAACACGCCCTGGCGGCGGTCATCATGCCAGCCACCTTGGAACACATTCGCGCGATCAGCGAACACGGCGAACGGATGCCGCAAAAGAGCACTTACTTCTACCCCAAACTGCTCAGCGGATTGGTATTCAACCCGCTTCAGTAAACCGTGCCCGCGGGAATCAAACCGTGCCCGCGGGAATCAACGTCAGCGAGCCTTCGATTGTCCGCGCCGTTGGAGTGTACGCTGTAGCGTGTGTTCTTCTGGACAATAACGTAGGGTGGTTGCTTGCAACCACCGTTGGCGTACGTCCCGCGTTTGCGGCGCAGTTGGCGGTTGCAAGCAACCACCCTACCCAACTTTGCGGCTATCTTACCCAAATCGTTGCGCGAATCAGCCGCCACGCGCTAGCGTCCGGTTCTGTAGGGAATTGCAACAACCGGACGCTAGCGCGTGGCGGCTGATGAATAATCCGGGCGAAAGCGTGAACTCCAACGGCGCGGAAAATACGCCGAAGCGTCCGCTTGTTCCACGTGAAACGGCCATGGCGTTCTTCCCGATATCGCGTTCCACGTGAAACACGGAACTTGGGAGGACCGGGTGTTTCACGTGAAACACGCCGCCATCGCCATTTAACGTCGCAACTGGCATTCTCACGCTCGGCCCAACAATGTTAGAATCTCGCCGAATTCGACCAGGAGGGTCGAAGCAGAATCGGCCACTGGCCATGAACGTGGTTGGTGGTCGTTATCCCAGGACGGGAGTGTTGCATCATGGCGCGCATTGTTTGTGTCGCCAATCAGAAAGGCGGCGTCGGCAAAACGACCACCGCCATCAACCTAGCCACCGGCGCGGCCAAGGGCGGCCTGCGCACTTTGTTGGTGGATCTTGATCCCCAATGCAACGCCACCTCGGGCGTGGGGCAATCGCCGGCGCCGCGCCACTCGTTGATCGAACGCAATCCGCTGCGCGAATCGATGTGCCCCACCGCCACGCCCGACCTCGACCTACTTCCCGGCAGCCGCAGTTTTCAAGATGTCGAAGCGCTCAGCAGCGCCGACGAAAGCCAAGCCGATACGATTCTGCAACATCTGGAAAGCGGCTTGCGCGGTTTCGATTTGGCCGTGATCGATTGCCCGCCTTCGCTCGGCCGGTTGACGCGAACAGCGCTCGCCGCCTCGACCGAAGTGCTCATGCCGATCCAATGCGAATTCTTCGCCATGGAAGGGCTCACGCAAATGATTCATGTCATCCGCGATGTCATGAACCGACCGCCGAAGCGCCTTGAATTCGGCGGCATTTTGCTCACCATGTACGATCAAAACCTCGAACTCACGCGCGAAGTCGAAGACGAAGTGCGCGAATTCTTCGGCGAGATCGTTTTCGATACCGTCATCCCCCGCGATGTCGCGGTATCGGAAGCGCCAAGCCATGGACTCTCAGTAATGGATTATTCACCACGCGCGCCCGGCGCCCGGGCGTATATCGAACTTTGTATGGAGGTGCTGGAGCGTGACCAAAGATAGACGTCTAGGACGAGGACTCGCCGCATTGTTGGGAAACCCCGACGACGATAGCAATCAAACCGGAAACAACCAAGGCGGCGGCGCACAAAACGCCGCCAAGCAGCCGGTCAATGTCGAAAAAGACGCGGCAAAAAAAGAACCGCCGGCAAACCAAGCTTCGTCCACACCGGTCGAAACCGGCCCTCGTATCTACAACCCTGCGCCGGCGAAAGAGCAACAGAAAGTCGCTTTGAAGCCGACCGGCGGTGAAAGCGATTCGGAACGATTGCTGCAATTGAACGTCGACGAAATTGAAGAAAACCCGTTCCAACCGCGGCGCGAGTTCTCCGCGACGGAAATCGCCTCGTTGGCCGAAAGCTTGAAAACGCACGAAATGCTGCAACCGATTTTGGTGCGCCGCGTGGGCGAAAAATATCAACTGATCTCCGGCGAACGTCGGCTCCGCGCAGCCGTGCATGCCGGTTGGAAACAAATTCCCGCTCGACTCCGTGAGGCCGACGACCGCCTAGTTGCGGAGTTGGCGATTGTTGAAAATCTTCAACGCAAAGACCTCAACGCAATCGAAAAGGCGATGTCGTTCAAACGCTACCTGGACGAACATCAATGCAAGCAAGACGACTTGGCGGGTCGCCTTAAAATCGATCGCTCCACGATTGCGAATCTGATTCGTCTGTTGGATTTGCCCGAGGAAATTCAGAGTGAAGTCGGCGCTGGGCGTCTCACCGCCGGGCACGCCCGCGCGCTTTTGCCGCTCGGTGAAGAGCCGCTGCAAATCGAATTCGCCAAACGTATTCGCGATTTAGGCTGGAGCGTTCGCGAGACGGAACGGCAGGTTCAAGAGACGATTCTGGCGGAAGACAGTCCCAGAGGCGCGCCGCGCTCGGCCGCCGCGTCCCGAACCCGCAGCAACCATGTGCAGTCGTTGGAGCAGGAGCTACGCACCGCGTTGGGGACCCGCGTCGATATCCAGCAGCAGAGCAAAGGCAAGGGAAAAATCACTCTGCACTTTCGCAGTCACGACGATTTCGAAAGGTTGTTCGACGTTCTCACCGGTGAAGACCTCGACCACCAATCGCCGCCATCGCAGCGCATGGCTGGATGATAAGGTAATAATTCTGAATTGAGATGCGGAATTAAAAGCCCCGCATTTTGAAAATGCCGGGCTTTTCCGAACCACAATCATGATTGATTTCAGAACTATTCCTAACACAACGCGAACCTTCATTCCGCGATCATCGTCTGACCACCGACAAGAGACGCCGCGTCTTGCTGCCAACATGATCATTTGTTCACATGGCAGCCGAATCGATCCAGGGCGTTAAGCCGCCGCGTTGGTCCGATTGCCAATGGGACGGAATATCGGGTAACATAACCATGACAACAATCGCGGTGAATCACGGCCAAACCTTTGGTCGTGCTCGCCGCCGATTTCGGGGCGTAGCGCAGTCTGGCAGCGCACCTGCTTTGGGAGCAGGGGGTCGAAGGTTCGAATCCTTTCGCCCCGACTATCTTTAGAAATGAGCCCTTCGGCGAGTGCGTCGAAGGGCTTTCTCCATTCAGGGACTAGAGTTACGTCGTCGAGGACGCAGTTCAAAAACACGATTTCGAGGATCTGGCTGTCAAACTTCGACTCATTCAAGCGAACCCGTGGGTGGTCGTCTTTGTTGTAGTAAACGCAGCGGTAGTAGGCGTACAACACGTCAAATTGCAGGATAGCGTCAAACGTTTTGTTCTCCGACGCCCGACCCTTCTCCTTCGTGCTCTTCCATTGCGCAATCCTCGAACGGAATCCCGTCGGGATAGAGGACAGCGCGGTCATCACGAAGGTCGTCTTGCAACAAAGCCGTCTCCGTCAGCCGACGGCTAATAACTATATACCGATCCGGCGAAGGGAAACGCATAGGCTGCAAAGGGGCGGAGGTCCGCGGAGAAGGAAGGAATAGTCCTGAAATAAGTTACCGGTTGTAGTTCAGAAAAGCCCGGCATTTTCAAAATGCCGGGCTGTTATTCGGTATGTAAATTCGGGACTGTTTCTTAGCCTCGCTTGGGACGCGGCACGCGTTGGCGCGAGGTGGTCTTTTTTCGGCGGCCCTTTTTAGATGAGCTGGAAATCTGACTTTCCGCGGCCTGCAACTCCTCGCCGATCGAGTCGCGCAGCGCCGTGATGCGGTCGCGCAACATGCTTGCGCGCTCGAACTCCAATGCTTCGGCGGCTTCCATCATCTCGGCTTCCAATTCCTGCACATATTCCTCGGTGACATACTCCGTTTCGTCCGTGCGGCCGACCATCGCGTTGGCCGTCTTGTGGGCTGCGTCCGCCTTTTCGATGCCCTCGTGGATCGCCTTTTTCACCGACTTTGGAGTGATGCCGTGCTTTTCATTGTGAGCGGCTTGAATCTCGCGGCGGCGGTGCGTTTCGTCGATCGCCAACCGCATCGACTTCGTGACCTTATCGCCGTACAGAATCACTTTGGCGTTGACGTTGCGAGCCGCGCGGCCGATCGTCTGGATGAGCGAAGTTTCGCTGCGCAAAAAGCCTTCTTTATCGGCGTCGAGAATCGCGACGAGCGAAACTTCCGGCAGGTCGAGCCCCTCGCGCAACAGGTTGACGCCAATCAGGGCGTCGAAGGCGCCGGCGCGCAAATCTCGCAGCAGATCCACCCGTTCGAAGGCGTCGAGTTCGCTGTGCAGCCATTTGCAGCGCACGCCGCGTTCGGCCAGATAGGCGGCCAAGTCTTCGGCCAGACGTTTTGTCACGACGGTTACCAAAACGCGTTCGCCGGCGGCGGCGCGTTCGTTGATCTGCTCCAGCAAGTGCTGAACCTGCCCCCGCGCGGCAACCACTTCCACCACGGGGTCGAGCAAGCCGGTGGGGCGAATGATTTGCTCGACCACCTCGCCGCCCGACTTTTCCAATTCAAAGTCGGCGGGCGTGGCGGAAATATACATCACTTGGCAGATTTTCTCCTCCCACTCCTCGAAACGCAGCGGCCGATTATCCAGGGCCGACGGCAGACGAAATCCATGTTCGACCAGCGTGCCCTTGCGGCTGCGATCGCCGGCGAACATGGCCCGCACTTGCGGCGTCGTGACATGCGATTCATCGACGAACAGCAGATAGTCTTTGGGGAAATAATCGTACAACGTGTAGGGCGGTTCGCCGGCAGGCCGCCCCGAAAGCGGCTGGCTATAATTTTCGATTCCAGGGCAGTAGCCGACCTGTTTGAGCATTTCGATATCGAACCGCGTGCGGGCGTTGAGCCGCTGGGCTTCGAGCAATTTTCCCTGCTCGCGAAAAACCTCCAGCCGCTGTTCCAGTTCGCCTCGAATGCGCACGATCGCTTCGTCGACCCGATCTTCCGGCAGAACGAAATGCTTGGCCGGGTAAATAAACACCTGCTCTTCCTGGCTGATCAGGTCGCCGCTCAGCGGGTCGATAATGGCCAACGAATCGATTTCATCGCCCCACAATTCAATGCGGAAGGCGAACTCTTCGTAAGCCGGCCAAATCTCGACGCAGTCGCCCCGCACGCGAAACCTGCCGCGTTCAAAGCCGACGTCGTTGCGCTCGTAGCGAATATCGATCAACTTGGCGAGCATTTGATCGCGGTCAATAATATCGCCCTTGGCTAGGCCCACCATCATGGCTTTGTAGTCGTCGGGAGAACCCAGGCCATATATAGCCGACACGCTGGCCACGATAATCACATCGCGCCGGCTGACCAGCGAACTGGTGGTGGCCAATCGCAGGCGGTCGATTTCTTCATTGATCGAGGCGTCTTTCTCGATGTAAATATCGCGCTGCGGTATGTACGCCTCGGGCTGATAATAATCGTAATAGCTGACAAAATAATGCACCGCGTTGTGCGGGAAGAAGCTCTTGAATTCAGAATAAAGCTGGGCGCACAACGTTTTATTATGCGAAATGACCATCGCCGGGCGCTGCGTTTTTTGAATCACGTTCGCCATGGTGAACGTCTTGCCGGACCCGGTCACGCCCATCAGCACCTGGCTTTTGTCGCCCTTTTTCAGCCCGTTGCATAGCGCCTCAATAGCCTGAGGTTGATCGCCTTTCGGCTCGAACGGGCTCTCCAAACGAAATTCCACCAGTCGCGCGCCTCCCCAACATGTTGTTGCAACCGTTCACGAGTTTTGAACGGTTGGACAGATTGTGATCGCAATTCCACACGCCCTGGGACGAAGTCCAGACATCGCTCGGGGGTTTCCGGGCGGACCTTTCAACGCAGAGCGCAAAGACGCGGAGGGCCGCAAAGGACAGACTCCAAACATCTCGGCCCAAGTTGACGACGCGACTCAATTGCTACGTCGTTTCTTCTCAATTTTTTCTTCTCCGCGCCCTCTGCCTCTCTGCGAACTCTGCGTTTCCATTTTTCGCATGCGTGTTTCGGTTATTCGCTTTGGATAGCTTGTTATTGCAATTTCCCGGGCCACCGTGAACGGTTGCCATTTGTTATTCCGCCGCCGCAACCCGCCCGCCGCTTGGGTTGGGGTTCACGTTCGAGCGAATGCCGCATCTTACACCACCTGCTCTTCAGCATGTAGGATGGGGCGCTGGCGGCAAGTCCCGTATTTTGCTCCCAGTTGTCGAGGAGTTGTTTTTTGAAAGCTGAAACGTCACAACCACAGCAGGTGTCCGTTCATCTTTTGCCCTCGCTGACCACGCCCGAAGAGTTGGCCGATGCGGTGGTGGTCGTGATCGATGTGCTGCGCGCCACCACGACCATCGTGCATGCGTTGGCCGCCGGCGCCCGCGAAATCGCCCCTTGCCAAGAGGTTGAAGAGGCCCGGCAACTCGCCTTGGAGTTCGCCTCCGAAGCGGTCGTGTTAGGCGGCGAGCGTGGGGGTTTACCGCTGGAAGGTTTCGATTTCGGCAACTCCCCCCGCGAGTACACCGCCGAGCATGTGGGCGGAAAGACGGTGGTCTTCACCACCACCAACGGGGTGCGGGCGATGCGTTCGTGCGCGCAAGCCAGCCGCATTCTGATAGGATCGTTCGTCAACTACTCTGCGGTTTGCGGCCGTTTGACCGACGCCAAAAACATACACTTGTTGTGCGCCGGAACCAACGGACGAATCACGCGGGAAGACGTGCTGCTAGCCGGCGCCTTCGTCGACGACATCGCGCGTCGCACCGCACCAGAACAACTACGAATGAACGATGAAGCGGAATTGGCGGTCGATGCCTGGCGCAGCGCGGTGGTTTCGTTGGCGGCTGGGCCGGTGGCGGAAGCCTTGCGAGACAGTCGCGGCGGCCGAAATTTGATCGAAATCGGCCAAGAGAAAGATATCGAAATCGCCGCCCAAATCGACAAATACGATATCGTTCCCGAATTGCATCTACCCGAGTGGCGCGTGCGGTGAGCGTTGGAGTTTCCGCGCCGTTGG
The DNA here is from genome assembly GCA_003233175.1 of Planctomycetaceae bacterium. Lineage (GTDB taxonomy): Bacteria > Planctomycetota > Planctomycetia > Pirellulales > Pirellulaceae > SZUA-33. The sequence continues at coordinate 19,639 of QIKY01000090.1, forward strand.
AGTTCACACTTTAGTGTGTTTTTCTTTACCGAAACATGCTAAAGCATGAACTCCAACGGCGCTATAAAGCGCACGCGCCCACGGTTCTACAATTTTTCGATCGTGATTTGAAGTTCACCTTTGTTATCGTGCAGGTCGGCGGCGGCTTCATTGATCCGTAAATAAAGTACGCCATCGCGATTCGGCCGCAACGCCTGTTGCAAGCCGATCGCGTTGTCTTGCAACAACGCCGAAACTTCGTTCGCCGATAGCTCGTGCGGCGGTCGTAGAGAGATGGTGAGAATACCCAGCGGGGCGCCGCGATGGTAGCGAATCGTGACGCCGCCCGGCTCGCACCACCAGGTTTTCGGCTCCTGAACGTCGCCTCCCTCCTGCTTCACAACGTGCTTCACGGTCATTTTTCCCAGCGAGTATCTTCCCTGGGCGGTAATGCGGTACGATTCGCCCGCCCGCAGCAGATAACCCGACGACTGCCAGCCCCGGTCCGACTGTATCGTGCAAGCCGCGCCAGTTTCGCCCACCGGTTCGATCGACTCCGCATGCACCACCGCCGCCCGCGCGACATCGTATCCGTAGTCAAAATCGGCGACGAGAATCTGCCAGTCTTCGAGCAGCCGTGGCCAGGCGCCGTTTAACGCTGCACGAAATTCCGAGGCGAAAGCGTTCTCCGACAAGTTCACTTTCTCTCCCAGCTTTCGGAACGCGGCGCGGCTGAGCGGATGTTGGTCAAAAAACATCGCCGCTGTCCAACACCATCCATACGGCTCCACTTGCAAATGCGCTTGGGGACCATAATGCATCACGCGTTCAAGCCGCATGCCGCGATTGGCGGCGTAGGCGTCGCGGACGATTTTGACGCGTCCCCACATGGGCGTTTCTTTTTTATCTCGGGGCAGATACGAAGTTTGCAATTCGCCATCGCGCCAACGGTGTGTGGCCAATCGCTCGGCAATGCCCTCCGCATACCAAGGCGGGCCAACGTTGCCTAGCAGCGTGTGCATGAATCCATGCACGCCTTCGTGCAACAGCAGGTGGCGCCGGTAATATGCGCTGGGTTGTTCAAACAACCACAGGCGGTTTCCGTAGTTGTAGCCGGTGGTGAAAGGCGGCACATAGGCGGGACGCACGCCCGCGCCGCGAAAGCGGTTTTCTTCCTGCATCAGAAAACCGATCATCCGCCAATCGTTCCATTTTTTTTGGTCGAGGTGAAAATAATCGGCCCACTGCCGGACCGCCATATCAAACACGCGCGGCAGTTCGTCGACTTCGCGCCCGGGCGGCAAGTCGGTGTAGAGTGTCAGGTGTTCGCCTTCGATTTTCCGGATGCCGGCGGCGGCCAGATGCTGGTCGTCGATCTCTTCGAAGGTATGCGTGGGCTGCTCACCTAACAGATCGCCCAGCGATGTTCGCTGTTCTTGCGGGGCGGGGCGGGCGACATCGGGCGCGGCGGGAAGGTCGTCGTGATCGCCGTGACCATCGTCACTACTGGCGCGAAGCGCTTCGCTCAGCGGCGGCAGTTGAGGGTCGGCAGCCGCTTTCTTGGCCGCAGTTCGTGGACGTTTTCGCTTTAGCCGGGCTTCGGGTTGAACTTCGGAATTGGCCGCCCCGCCGCCAGTCGCCGTGGAAGAAGACGTCGAATTGCCGCACCCTAACGTCGAGAGCAACAAGAAAACCATAACGCCCAAGTAAAAACCGGCCGCAGCGCGGAGCGGGCGAGTAGAACGCATGCAATGTTCCATGGGCATGATTCCGCAAAAGGCGTCCCCGCAGTCTATGGAAATCTTTTCGTTGGCGTGGCTCTCTGGAATCAACGAGGAAAGCGAAACGCAGAGTTCGCGGAGTCGCAAAGGGCCGCGGAGAAGAGTGAGCCAGAACTTCATGAATTTCATCCGTGGAATCAGTGCTATCCGTGGTTGTAAAGGTAGCCAATGAAACCATAAAGCACGATTACCCCGAAAAAACCTCGCTGAAAAAACAAGTTTTTACAACCTTGCTTTACAGAGAACTACTTCATTCTAAACCGTGAGCCGCAAAAATGGGCGCCTTTGTAATACCGCAGACTGGAATTCCGGCTGTGGATTTGACGTTACCTGTTGCGGTAATAAAGGTTGCAGCGAATTTCCAGCGGATATAAAATACGAGACGTGAAGTGCGCTTCGCCGTGCTCTGGTGGCCAGTGACGATCTAGCCCAACCGTATTTTTTTGAATCCTGCAGGTGACTCGGCCCATGTTTTATATCGAACGGATACGCCGCCCAGTTGCCGCCGCCTGCTGTTTGACAATAGCGTGCTGGGCGGCTGTGGGGATTTTTGGTCTAGACGCGGCAATCGTTCTCGCAACGGAGCCCGGTTTTTCGCAACGCGTGTTGGCGCACGAACCGGTGGCGTATTGGAGTTTTTCCGAAGCCGGTGAAAACACAGCGCCGAAAAATCAAGGCTCGGCGAATTTATCGACTGCCGTTCAAGGCCCCTTGCGATGGAATAAAGCTGGCCCCGTTTCGCCGGAGTTTCCGCTGTTCGCCTCTTCGAATCGGGCGGTTGAATTCAGCGGCGGTTCGGGTGTGATGAAAATCGCCGATCCTGGAGAGAAGAGCCCTCTCGATTTTGAGCAGGGCGATTCACTCACACTCGCCGCTTGGGTGGCGCCTGAGCCGCTGCCGGGCGGCGGATACTTTTACATCGTGGGCAAGGGTCGCACGCAAAACCCCGGAGCGCCGGCGCACAACCAAAACTATGCGCTGCGTTTACAAGGCAAAGGTTCGGCGGCCGCGCTGAGTTTTCTTTTTCGCAGTGCGGCGGTCGATGGCCAAGAAAGTCAATGGCATCGTTGGACTAGCAGCGGCGAAGTTGGCGGCGGCGAAGTCAGCAGCGGCGACGGTTGGCATCAGGTGGTGGTCACGTACACCTTCGGCGACCCAAGCAGCATTCGCGGTTATGTTGACGGCCGCGCGGTCCAGGGAAAATGGGATATGGGCGGCGCCACCCAACGCGCGCCGGTGGTCGATAACGATGAACTCTGGATCGGCTCCTCGATGGGCGGCCAAAGCGGCAGCACCTATCGTGGCTTGCTCGACGAAGTGGCTATCTATCGAACTGCGTTTTCAGCCGAAGCAGTGCAAGAACAGTTTCGATATGTGCGGCCGGCGCCGGCGGTCGACGTGGCCGATATTCCAGAAGACGAAGTGCTGGTGCAAATCTACGAAGGCGTGGGCGATCGGAAGTCGTGGGATTTTCGCCCGCCGCGTCTGACCGATTCCTTCACCGCGCCGGTGCTGGCGTTTGTCGAACTGCCTCACAAATATTCCGCCAAGGGTATTCATCTCGACCGAACGAGCCCTTACTTAATGCGGGCGTACGCGCGGCTGCACATTCCTCCCGGAAAGCAGCGCATACTTTTGCGCTCCCGCAACGCCGCCCGGCTCACGGTCGATAACAAACTGGTGGCGGAAACTCCATTCCATAGTATTCCCGGCACGGCCCACGGCGACGTTTTTCCGGTGAATCGCAGCCAAGGGCCGGGCGTTCGACCGCTGCAACGGGGCGATACGGAAGCGGCGGCGGTGCTGGAAGGCGACGGCAAGGTACACCTTTTCCAACTTGAAATGATTGTCGGCGGGCAAAAACATCGGCCCGAAATGGGGGAAACGTCCGTCAGCATGGGTCAACCGGGAGAGGATCTTTTCCTGCTCAGCCAGCAGACGCACATCCCGCTGACCAACACTGGCTGGCTAGCCTTTGCCGCGGAGCAACGCCTTTGGATGTCAAACCTGAACGCCGTTCGGCGTCGAGAGGCGAGTATCGGCGAGGCCGAGTATTGGGCCCGCCGCCATGCCTACGCGCGTGAGGTTCTGGAGCAATTGGCGCCGAAGCAGCCGCCTAAAGCAACGGAAAACACATCGTCTTTTGGCGCCATTGATCGGTTCTTGGCCGCCACGCTCGCCGGCGTGCAAGATGATGACGCCCAACCGCCGCCCGCCGAGTTGGTTGATGACTACAGCTTCCTGCGGCGGTTGGCGCTCGACACGGTCGGCCGTGTTCCGCGTCCCAAGGAAATCAAGCAGTTCCTCCAAGACGACGCCCCGGTTCGCCGCAATCAAGCCATCGACCGATATTTGGAAAGCCGGGAATGGGCCGATCATTGGGTTGGCTATTGGCAAGACGTGTTGGCCGAGAATCCGAACATCATCAACCCCACGCTGAACAACACAGGGCCGTTCCGCTGGTGGATTTATGAATCTTTGTTGGATAACAAGCCGGTGGATCGTTTCGCCACCGAACTGATCATGATGGAGGGCAGCCAATATTATGGCGGTCCGGCGGGGTTCGCCGTTGCTTCGCAGAACGACGCGCCGCTGGCGGCCAAGGCGCATATTGTCGCGCAGGCGTTTTTGGCGGTGGAAATGAAATGTGCGCGTTGCCACGATGCGCCGTTCCATGAACTCAGCCAACACGATCTGTTCAGCCTCGCCGCGATGTTGGGCCGCCAGCCGCTGAGCGTTCCCGCCAGCAGCAGCGTTCCCGGCGACGCGCTCGATGCTTCCTCGATCGTGGAAGTGACGCTCAAACCCGGAGTTCCCGTGCCGCCGAACTGGACCTTCACCGATCTGATGCCCGTTTCCGAACTGCCCGGCTGGGTGCTCCGCGATTCCCAAGACACGCGAGAACAGGCGGCGGCGCTGATAACATCGCCTCACAACACGCGGTTCGCCGGCGTGATGGTGAATCGTCTTTGGCGGCGCTGCCTGGGGCTGGGGCTCGTCGAACCGGTCGACGATTGGGAGTTCAGCGAAACCATTCACGCCGACTTGCTGTCTTACCTCGCCCGCGAATTGGCCACCCACGATTACGACCTGAAACACGTGGCGAAGCTGATATTTCAATCGCACGCCTACCAGCGAAAAACACAACCCGCGCCGGCCAACCTCGATAACTACGCCTTCGCCTCGCCGTTGCGGCGCCGCATGACCGCCGAACAACTGGTCGATTCGATGTTTGTCGTGGCGGGTAAGCCGTTCCACGCCGGGCCGATGAATATCGATATTGACGGCGCCCGCGCCTTCACCTCTTCACTCAACCTGGGCCAACCCACGCGCAGTTGGATGTTCGCTTCGCTCTCCAACGAACGCGACCGCCCTAGTTTGGCGCTGCCGTTCGCCCAACCGTTCGTAACGGTTTTGGAAACCTTCGGCTGGCGCAGCTCCCGGCAAGATCCGCGAACCGTGCGAGACCACGCCCCCAATGTTTTGCAGCCCGCGATTCTCGCCAACGGGGTGTTGGGCCGGCGCGTCAGCCGTCTTTCTGACGACAGCGCCTTCACCGCCATGGCGTTGCGACAACAACCGTTGGAAAATCTCCTCGAACAAACCTTCCTGCGAGTCTATACGCGTTTACCGAACGCCGCCGAACGGAAACTTTTTACCGACCTGCTGGCGGCGGGGTATGCCTCGCGTCGTTTGCCGAATGCGCCTTTGAACCCGCCGCCGGAACTGCCTCGCAACCGCGTGGCCTGGTCGAACCACTTGGCGCCGGAAGCCACCACCATCAAACAAGCGTTGGAGCGGGCCGTCCACCAAGGCGACCCGCCCACGCAGCGTCTCGCCGCACCTTGGCGAGAACGCATGGAAGATATGCTCTGGGCGCTGTTGAACTCGCCGGAGTTCGTGTTTTCGCCGTAGTCAACAACGGCCGTAGTCAACCAAGAAAGAGAAATCATGGCGACACAAAATCGTCGGCATTTTCTGCGAACCTCCGCTTCGGCGGCGGTGGCCGGTTCGGTCGCGGCGGCCCTTCCGCCCCGCCTCCTCGCTGCGCCGAAGGAAGAAGCAAGGCCGGTGCTGGGGAAGGCGGAGCATTGCATCATGATCTGGCTGGGCGGCGGCTCCTGCCACATCGACACCTGGGACCCCAAACGCAAGGGCGACCCCCAAGCAAAAAAGCCGGGCTCCTACTACGACCCGATCGATACCGCCATTCCCGGCGTTCAGGTTTGCCAGCACCTGCCCCGCTGCGCCGCGATTTTTGATCGTTTCAACCCGATCCGAACCATCCACCACGAAGTCATCGACGAACACGCCGCGGCCACCAACCGCATGCATACGGGGCGCCCGACCAGCGGCACGATTGTCTACCCTTCGATCGGTTCGGCGGTCGCGCATTGCAGAGGCCCCGCCAACGAAAACGCGCCGGCGTACGTGTTGATCGGCTACCCCAACGTGACGCGCGGGCCTGGCTTTTTGGGCGCGGCCGATGGCTATATCTATCTGACGGACGTCGAATCGGGGCCGGCGGGTTTTTCGCGACCGGCCGGTCTTTCCAATGCACGCGTAGCGCGCCGAGAACTCCTGCTGGAAAAAATGCGAAAAAATTTCCAGCAGCGCGGCGCCGGCGGCAGGGCCATCGCCGATTACGACGCCACGATTGGCGAAGCGTTGCGGCTTTCCAGCCCCGAATTCACCAACGTGTTTCAACTCGATTCGGAGCCCGCCGCATTGCGGGAATCATACGGCGGCGAATTCGGCCAACGTTGCCTGGTGGCCCGCCGTTTGATTGAATCGGGGGTGCGGTTTATCGAAGTTTCGCATAATCTGAATTTCGTCAACGGCACCGGTTGGGACACCCACAACGAAGGCCAACTGAACCAGCATGTGTTGATCCAGGAGTTGGACGGCGCCCTTTCGAGTTTGGTGCTTGATCTGGAGCGGCGGCGCCTGCTCGACAAAACGCTGGTGGTGGTGGCCTCGGAATTCGGTCGTCCCGCCAAGTTCGATTCCGGCGGCGGGCGCGGCCATTACGCCAAAGCGTTCACGGTGGTGCTGGCGGGAGGCGGCTTGCGAACCGGGCAAGCGATTGGCCAAACCGACGAACTCGGCATGAACATTCTCAGCCGCCCCGTTTCCGTGCCCGACCTGCACGCCACGATCTTCGCGGCGTTGGGCGTCGACCCTCATAAAACGCTCCACGCCGGTGAACGGCCGGTGCCCTTGACCGACGGCGGTCAACCGATCACGGAACTTTTTCCCGTTTGAAGGTTTTCATGGAGTAGGCGTTTCAAAACACGTAACCGTTCGTGGCGGTGGAGGAAATCGTGCCAACGATATAGCCGACAGCGAATAATCCATAAACGGATACGAAGAAGGGAAACGCAGAGCTCGCAAAGGCGCGGAGGGCCGTGGAGAAGAAGAATAAAGAACAAATGACGAAATGAATGCAAACGATACAACATTCATTCATCAGCCGATGAGCGCTAGCTCACGGTTTACAGCATTCTCGGAGAACCGGACTTCGCCCAAAGCAAACATTTCTGAAAAGCGACCCTTTCTGAAAAGCAACCATGACAACCATTCTCAGTCGAACTGCGCTGTGCGCCGTCTTGCTGTTCGCCAGCGGTAACGCCGCGCCGGCGCCGCGGCGCTCGGCTCAAAAGGAATTGGCCGCGCTGCAAGATTTTGTCGGCCCCTGGCGCGGCGTCGGTCAAATTCGGCGCGGCTCCAACCAAGGCGCCTGGATCGAGCAAGCCGAATGGGTCTGGAAATTCGACGACCAAACAGCGGCCATCGAATTCAAGGCGCCGAAAGCAAAGCACCTGCGCTCCGGCGTGATCACACCCAGCGCGCAGGCGGGGCGTCTGCAATTGGACGCCCTCTTGGCCGATTCCACGCCAGTGCATTATGAAGGAAGCGTGGTTAATCAAAAGCAGGACGGCAAAGAACAGGGCGCCCAAAAAAAGAGCGACAGCGGGCGATTGGTTTTTGAGGCGTCTAGCAAACAGACAACTGAAAAACCAACCGCGCCGGCGCGGATCACGCTCCGCCTCACCGCCGGCGGGAAGCGGTTGGTCGTGCTGCTGGAGCGACGTCTGGGTGAAAGCCGCTACGCCAGAATGGCGGAAATTGGCTACACGCGCCGCGGCAGTCAGTTCGGCCAAGGCGCATCGTACATCGAATGCGTGGTCACCGGCGGATTAGGTACGATTCCGGTCACGTACGAAGGTCAAACCTACCAGGTTTGTTGCAGCGGTTGCCGCGACCTGTTCGACGCCAACCCCCAAACCGTGCTGGAAGAATACCGCGCTCGTTTGGCGGCGAAAAAGAACCCGCCAGAAAAAAACGGACGCTCCGCCCGAGATTGATCCGCTGCAAAATGAATGACTTGACGTTGTTTGACGGATGAAATAAAATGTTTTGAACATTCAAAATTATTTTGTTCCAACCTCGAAGTTCAACGGACGTGTTCGATGCGGCGAATTTTCCCGGCTACAGCGGTTTGTTGCGTCGTGCTTCTGGTATCGGTGAGCGGCTGCACCGACGTCACCCCCCAATCGGCAAACGACAAAATCCTTGGCGCCGAGGGTTCGCCCATACAGATTGTCGCCACCTGCGGGATGGTGGCGAATATCGTGGCGGTGGTGGCCGGCGATCGGGCGGAGGTGACGAGTTTGATGGGCGCGGGCGTCGATCCTCACTTGTACCGACCCGACCGAAACGACATTTTGCGACTGCAAAAGGCGGACGTCGTTTTTTATTCCGGTTTACGTTTGGAAGGCCGGATGATCGACACGTTTAAGAGTTTGAAGAAATCGGGCAAACCGGTTTTCGCGGTCACCGATGCAATCGACCGCTCCTACCTGCGCGAACCTCCGGAATTCGCCGGGCACTACGATCCGCATGTCTGGATGGACGTTTCCGCCTGGCGCGAGTGCGTGCCGTTCGTGGCGCAGTCGCTCTCGAAACTCGATCCCGCAGGCGCCGCGAGCTATGAACAAAACGCCGCCGCCTACCAACAACAATTGCTGCATCTCGATGCGTACGTGCGGGAGGCAGTGCATTCGATTCCCAAAAAGCAACGCGTTCTTGTCACGGCGCATGACGCCTTCGGCTATTTTGGCCGGGCGTACGGCATGAAAGTGTTGTCGGCGCAGGGAGTGAGCACGGAGTCGGAGGCGGGCGTGGAGGATGTCAACCGTTTGGTGAAGACGATTGTCAGACTGAAACTTCCGGCTATTTTTGTCGAGACGAGCGTTTCGGAAAAGAACATTCGGGCGATCTTGGAAGGCGCCGAGAGCCTGGGCTGGCAAGTCAAGATCGGCGGGAATCTGTTTTCAGACGCCATGGGCCCCAGCGGCTCCTATAAGGGAACGTATATCGGCATGTTGGATCATAACGCCACGATCATCACGCTTGGTCTGGGAGGAAGCATTCCCAAAAAAAGCGTGAACGATCGGCTTTTTGAAGACGCTGTGCAGCCGCCCGCATCGGTCGAAGATCGACCCTAAGTCGCAGGATGCCAACCAAGCATTAAAAGATCTGTTTCCGTAGGGTTGGAGTTCATGCTTTAGCATGTTTTGAAGCGCGGAAAAGAAACCATGCTAAAGCATGAACTCCAACGGCGCGGTGGCGGAGGTTTTGGTTTTGTGGTCTAAATGACCTTTGTGAACAGCATCTATCTCGACAACAACGCCAGCACTCCGCTCGACCCTGTAGTGGCGGAAAGAATGTCGGCACTGTTCGGCAGGGGGCTGGCCAACCCGGCTAGTCAACACAGCGCCGGCCGCCGGGCGAAACGTCTGTTGGAAGACGCGCGCGATTCCATCGCGGCTTCGCTGGGTGCTCGAACGGGAAGTTTGGAACCCGACCAAATCATTTTTACCAGCGGCGCCACCGAAGCCAATAATTTGGCGGTCTTCGGCATGTGTGGCGAACCGCCGGGAAAAATTCTCGTTTCATCATTGGAGCACCCCAGCGTGGGCGAAGCTTGCCAATCGTTGCGAAAACGAGGGTTCGAAGTGATTGTCGTCCGCGCCACGCGTAGCGGCGTGCTCGACTTAAACCACTTCCGCGATGTTTGCACGCAGGATGTCCGACTGGTTTGCCTGCAAGGCGCCAACCATGAAACCGGCGTGCTGCAACCGCTCGACGCTGTTTCCCGCCGATGCCTCGAATTCGATATTCCGCTGCACGTCGACGCCGTGCAACTAGCCGGCAAACAACCCCTCGATTTTAGTGCGCTCCCGGCGGCCTCGCTTTCGGCGTCGGCGCATAAACTGCATGGCCCTTGCGGCGTGGGAGTTTTGATCGTTCGCGGCGGTCGCCGAATTCTTCCACTGATTCGCGGCGGCGAACAGCAATTCGGGGTGCGTCCTGGCACGGAATCGGTTGTGTTGGCGGCCGGTTTCGCGCTGGCGTTGGAACGCGCTGTTACTGCGTTGCCGGAGCGAGCCGTTCTCATGCGTTCGCTGCGAGACGACTTCGAATCGGCGTTACGCTTCAACGTGGCGGGTGTTGTGATCAACGGCGGCGAAGGCGAACGCACGCCGCATGTTTCGAATGTATCGTTTCCTGGTTGTGACCGGCAAGCGTTGTTGATGTCGTTGGATATGGCGGGAATCGCTTGTTCGACCGGTTCGGCCTGCGCCAGCGGTTCGAGCGAGCCCTCGCCGGTTTTACAAGCCATGGGGCTGCCCGAGCGAATTATCGATTCTTCGTTGCGATTCTCACTGGGCGCCATCACGACTGCCGCGGAAGTAGCGGAGGCGGCAGTGCGTATCTCGTTTGTTGTCAACAATTTAGGCGGCGATAAAAGCTGGCGGAATTGATTGCGGACGGGTCGCCATCGGCGGCTGGAAAGGCTATAATTTGGGGTCTATCTTTTTTAACGGCCAATCGGTTTTCACCTCATTCATTTTCCAGCAGCGCCCCAGTGATTAACGGAGTTTTCGCCATACCGCTCGACGAGTCGCTGGGGGCCTGTAAAACGCCTTGTAGTTACCGCTGCGTCGAGAGCCGGGCGATCACAAAACAGGCTGGCACAAAACAGGCCGGCGAAAAAAGCAACTGTTGTGGCGCGCCGCCATCGAAACTTTCGGCCTACATTGGCGGGCCCGAAAATATCGCCACGCGGGTAGCCGCTGAATCGGTCTTTGCGGAGCAACGCCACTTCAACCCTTTAATTCTCACCGGCCCCACGGCAACGGGAAAATCACTAGCCGCTTTGGCGATCACTCATGGCTGGATGCGTCGAAACCGAACGGCGACTGCTTTTTCCATCACCGCCGCCGATTTCGTCTACCAATATCGCGATGCATGCTTCACCGATAGTTTGACCGATTTTCGTCGTCGCTTCCAAAAAGCAGTTTTTATTTGCCTCGAAGACATTCAAGACCTTGCCGGAAAAACAGAAGCACAACAAGAACTGGCCGCTCTACTGGACGACGCCCTGGCGGAAAACCGCTGGGTGGTCGCCACGCGTCGAGAGCCTTGCGCGGCATTGTGCCCCGCCTTGATGAGCCGTCTTAGCGGCGGATTGGTGGTGAATTTACGCTGCCCCGATATCGCCGCCCGACGCGAACTCCTGGAGCGATTAGCCGACTACTACGAATATTCCTTTTCACCCTCGTCGCTCGACGAACTCGCCTCCGAACTCGATACCACTTTCCCTACGCTCAAACACGCCGTGTTATCGTTAGGCCAGGCGTGTTCGCCTGGAGGCATTGTGGGCGTCGAACAGGCGCGGAAATATCTGGAACAAGAAGTACAAGCGAAGAGCCCTTCGCTGCGTTCGATCACCTCGTGCGTCGCGCGCTACTTTAAGTTGCGCGTGGCCGACCTGCGGGGCTCCTCCCGCAAGCAGTCGGTTGTTCGCGCCCGCGCCATGGCGATGTTTTTATGCCGCACGTTAACCGACGCAAGTTTGTCTACCATTGGCAAACAGTTCGGCAACCGCGATCACACAACCGTGCTGCACGCCTACCGCAAAGTTTCAGCCGACGACGCCCAGAACCAGGAAATTCAACACCTGACCAAAAAACTCCTAGGCAAGTAGCCCACGGCGCCCGTGAATAACTTGGCGACGGCGTGTCTGTTTATGTTCATAATTTATCGTGTTGCCAACATCCGCCGCCAACAGCAAACAATTCCAACGCCTTGCCAACACTTCCCAACAACAACCCAACAGCCGGCCAACGTGTTTTCAACCAATAACAGCCGCTAACTTTTGTCCGCAACCTGTTGCTCTCGCGGAGCCTGTGAGCAAGTAGGCGGCGGGTTATCGACATTTTTGCCCGCCCCTTTATTACTACTGCTGTTCTATCCAAATAAATAACAAAGTTACGAAGGACCGTGAAGCATGAAAGCGATCTGTGATCGTCAGAAGTTGCTCACCGCATTTCAGTTGGCTGCGGCCGTAGCGCCCTCGCGAAGTCCCAAACCCATTTTGATGAATGTTCGGTTTGATTTTTTCAATAATTCGGCCACGCTCGTCGCCACCGACCTCGATACGAGCATTCGCGTAGCCGTGGAAGGGGTGGAAATCGTGGAGCCGGGCAGTGCTGTTTTACCAGTCGATCGGTTTGGCGCCATTTTGCGAGAAAACACCGACGAAAAAATCACTGTTGAAACCGATGAAAACGGCGCCAAGGTGAGCGGTGATCGAAGTCGTTTTAAGTTGCCGGTCTCGGCGGTGGAGGAGTTTCCGAATGTGGCTTCCTTCGAGGAAGAGAAATACCACATTGTTTCAGCGCGGCGGCTGAAGGAGTTGGTCCGGCGCACCGTATTCGCCACGGATGCGGAAAGTAGTCGCTACAGTTTGGGCGGCGTGCTGCTCGAAATGGAAGGCGATACGCTGATCGGCGTCGCGACCGACGGCCGACGTTTGGCGAAAATGGAAATACCAGCCGAATCGGTCGGCGGCCACGGAAACGCCGACGCCATGACCATCGCCCCCACGCGGTCCATGCAACTGGTGGATCGGGTGCTGGCCGACCCCGAAGAGCAAATAAAAATCGCGGCGCGGCCGAACGACATTTTGATCCAGACCTCGCAAGCCACGATTTTCACGCGTCTGATCGATGGCCGCTTTCCCAAGTGGCGAGATGTGCTGCCAAAGCGCACAGGCGCTGTGCAAATCGAACTGACTGCCGGCCCTTTTTTTTCGGCGGTTCGGCAAGCTGCGGTGGTTACGAATCAGGAGAGCCGCGGGATCATCGTTACGTTTCGAGAAGGTTCGCTTATCTTGACAAGTTCAACCGCAGAAGTTGGCGAATCGCGAGTGGAAATGTTAATTGCCTACGATGGCCCCGAGATTTCCGTCTCGCTGGACCACCGCTTTCTGGCTGATTTCCTCAAAGTGCTCGATCCTGAAAAAAGCTTCTCGATCGAGATAGAAGGCTCCGATGCGCCAGCGCTCTGTACGACCGACGACGGCTATAGTTATGTCGTGATGCCGATGGCGCGAGAGAAAAAAAAGGAAGCCGTGAGTAGCGACGCCGCATCGAGTTAAGGCAACCTTCAAGGGATTGAGAAAAATGGCGGGTTTACCTTCGGAAGATCGCGAAGCAGCACAGTTGCAAGCCGAATTGGAGCGGCGGCAATGGCGGCCAAGAGGTCCTCGAAAAGTGTCGCAAGTGATGTCGTCGTTGTTGGCCAAGCGAGGGTATGCCCGCCAGCAAAGCGGGGATCGTTTTGCGGAAGCCTGGCGAGCGGCGGCGAAACGTTTGGCGGCGCACAGTCGTCCTGGAAATCTGCGTGGCGGCGTGTTGGAGATTTTTGTGCGGAACTCGACCATGCTCCAAGAACTTAAATTTCAAGAACGAAAAATCGTCGCGGCGCTGTGTGAGAGTTTGCGAGAAACAACGATCAAAAAATTGCGTTTCAAGGTGGGCGGTTTCGATGTGCCGCCCACTGGCGGCTAAGAATTCAATGTAGACGGGCGAAAAAATGTAGACGGGCGGAATACCGACCGGCCTCGGCAGACAGTTGCCTTTTTCGGGCAGATGCTTTTTTCGATAGATATTTGGAAATTTTTGCGTAAATATGAACGACGAACTCCCTAACGAATCTGTTCCTGATTCTTCTTCAAAATCTTCAGAGGCGAACGCTGAGTATGGCTCAGAAGATCTGCAACATTTGTCGGATCTTGAACATGTTCGCGAACGTCCGGCGATGTACATCGGCGATACGACGTCCCGAGGTCTGCACCATTTGGTGTACGAAGTGGTTGACAATTCGATCGATGAAGCCATGGCCGGTTTCGCCAAGATGATTTCCGTCTCGATCAATAACGATGGCTCCGTCACCGTGGAAGACGATGGCCGTGGAATACCGGTCGACCGCCACGATCAACTGAGCGAAGAGCACGACCGGGAAATATCGACGCTCGAAGGCGTGATGACAGTGCTCAAATTCGGTGGGAAATTCGAGAAGGGAGCCTATCAGACCTCCGGCGGCTTGCACGGCGTGGGTGTGACGGTTGTCAATTTTCTTTCCGAATGGGCAATTTGCGAAGTCAGCCGCGAGGGCCATGTCTACCAGCAGGAGTACGAGCGCGGCGTGCCGCTGGGACCGGTGTTGAATATCGGTAAGACAAAAAAAATCGGCACCAAAACAACCTTCAAACCCGATGCGCAAATTTTCCAGACCACCAAGTTCGTTTACGACACGCTCTATAAACGGCTCCAGGAACTGGCTTTTTTGAACAAGGGCGTGCGCATAAAGTTCACCGATGAACGCAGCGGGGCGTCGGAGGAGTTTTGTTACGAACGCGGTATTTTGGAGTTTGTGGAACACCTGAACCGAGCCAGCGAGGCGGTGCATTCCCAGGTGATGTACGTTAACGGCGAGCAGGACGGCGTCGGTTTTGAAATTGCGTTGCAATACGCCAAGGAGTTCACGGAGAATTTGCACTCCTACGTCAATAATATTAACACCACTGAAGGCGGCACGCACGTTTCCGGGTTTCGCTCGGGGTTGACGCGTTCGCTGAACAATTACGGCCGCCTGCACAATATGTTCAAGGATATCATCCCCACCGGCGATGACTTCCGCGAAGGTTTGACGGTCGTGATTTCCATGCGCATTCCAGAGCCGCAGTTTGAAGGCCAGACAAAAACGAAACTCGGCAATAGCAATGTCGAGGGTATTGTTAATTCAGCGGTTGGCGAGTGGCTGGGCAAGTTTTTGGAGGAGAACCCGAAAGTCGGCAAGGCGGTATTGCGGAAAGGTATCGACGCCGCGGAGGCTCGCGAAGCGGCTCGCAAGGCGCGGCAAATGGTGCGTGAACGCAAGGGCGCCTTGAGCGGCGGCGGGTTGCCGGGAAAACTCCGCGATTGCAGCAGCAAGGAAGTTGAAAAATGTGAACTGTATCTGGTCGAAGGCGATTCCGCCGGCGGTAGCGCCGAAGGCGGCAGGCTGCGGGAGTTTCAGGCGATTCTTCCCCTGCGAGGAAAAATTATCAATGCCTACAAATCACGCGAAGATAAAGTGCTCGCCAACGAGGAAGTGCGGAGCATGATCTTCGCCATCGGCACCGGCATCGGCGAAGAGCAAGATATCTCCAAAAGGCGCTACGGAAAAATCATTATCATGACCGACGCCGACGTCGACGGCTCGCACATTCGCACCTTGCTGCTCTGCTTTTTCTATCGACAAATGTATGAGTTGATCGCCAAGGGCCACATTTATGTCGCCCAGCCTCCGTTGTATCGCGTGCAGTCGCGCGGCAAGTCGCACTATGTTCACGCCGAGGAAGTCATGCGAACGCAACTTCTTGAGCGAGGTCTGGATGGCGCTCTGTTCGATGTCGGCGATGGCAGAATGCTCGAAGGCGATGTCATGAATTCGCTTTGCCGGATTTTGGCGTCCATGGAAGACGCCTTTGTGGCGCTCGAGCGGCGGGGCGTGAATCTGAAAATGCACACCGAGAGGTTGGAACCGGAAACGGGCAAACTTCCCGTCTATCATGTGGTGCATGGCCGAGAAGAAAAGTGGTTCGTCGCAAGGAAGGAATTAGACGCTTACCTCAAGGAAAACCAAGAAGACGACCCAGAAAACGCGGCTGCCCAAAATGGCGCCGAACCAGGAGAGAGTGCTTCAAACGACGATGCCGGCGGCGAAAACGCCAACCCCGAAAACAACGGCGATAACGACAACAGCGATAACGACAACAGCGAACCTGAAAATCAGATTCATATCACGGAAATGCACGAGGTGCGTTCGATCAACGTGGGGCTCTTGGAGCTGCGAAAATTCGGTTTCGGCGTCGAGGCGCTGCTCCCCAAGGATCGCACCGGAATGGAAGGTTCGCGTTACAATCTTCGCCGCGGTGAAACCGAAGTCGGTCTGGACGATCTTCGAGGACTGCTGCCGGCCGTTCGAGAAGCGGGCCAACGCGGGTTGAAAGTCACGCGTTTCAAGGGCTTGGGCGAAATGAACGCCGAAGAATTGCGCGAGACCACGCTCGATCCTGAAAAGCGAACGTTGGTTCAGATCAGCATGGAAGATGTCGGCGCCGCCGATGAAATGTTCCGCGTTCTCATGGGCGATAAAGTAGAACCCCGCCGAGAGTTTATTGAAAAACATGCGTTGGAAGTCAAGAATCTCGATGTCTAACCGGTGTTTCCCAGCCCGTAGATTTGTCGTGCCTGAACGGACAGTAACCGTTTGACAGACACCTAGCATCGTGCGAGAAATACATGTCGCCTTTCGCTCCGCGTAAGCAAGCATGTTTCGTTTGTTTCGCAGATCGAAAGACGACCATAAAAACCCGCAAAGTCGTTAGCCCCCGGGATTGATTCACGATGAAACAGCAACCCTTGGCTTTTGCGTTTGCCGCCGCCGGCCTGTTCCTCGGTTTGGCGCCCTGTTTCGCCGAAGAGGCGGCGGCCGAAACGGCCAAGCCGAATGTGCTGTTTCTGATCTGCGACGACCTCAACTGCGATTTAGGTTGCTACGGCCATCCGCTGGTGCGTTCGCCAAACATCGACCGACTGGCCGCTGGCGGCTTGCGTTTCAAGCGCGCGTACTGCCAGTTTCCACTCTGTGGACCCAGCCGGGCGTCGTTCATGGCGGGTTTGTATCCCGACCAAACCCTGATTCACAGAAACGCCATTCGCATTCGCGAACGTTTGCCGGAGGTGGAAACGCTTTCGCAGATGTTTCGCCACAACGGCTACAAAGCGACGCGTGTGGGAAAAATCTATCATTACAACGTGCCCCGCGATATCGGAACCGACGGGCACGACGACCCGGCGTCGTGGGATGTTCGCATCAACCCTCGCGGCCGAGATAAAGACGACGAACCGCTCATTTTCTCGCTGCGGCCCGGTAGCTTTGGCGGCACGTTGAGTTGGCTGGCCGCCGACGGCGAAGATGCCGAACAGACCGATGGCATCGCCGCTCGCGAAGCCATTAAGGTGTTGGAGAGTCATGCCGCCAGCCAGGAGCCGTTCTTTTTGGCGGTTGGCCTTTATCGTCCACACACGCCGTATGTCGCACCCAAGAAATACTTTGAACAATACCCGCTGGCGGAAATTCATGTGCCGACAACACCCGCGAATTATCATGCCACGCTGCCGGCTTCTGCTGTTCGAACGCTGACGAGAAAAAAGGACCAAATCAATCTGAAAGAGGAGTTGGCCAAACAGGCAATGCAAGCCTACTACGCTTCGATCACTTTCGCCGACGCCCAGCTTGGCCACATTCTCAATGCCTTGGAGCGACTCAAGCTGGCCGACAACACCATCGTTTTGTTTACCTCCGACCATGGTTACCACATGGGCGAGCACGGTTATTGGCAAAAGACCACTCTGTTTGAAAACGCCACGCACGTACCGCTGATCATTCGCACGCCGGGCATGAAAACCGCCGGCCAAGCGACCGGCGCACCCGTCGAAATGATCGACTTCTATCCCACGCTGGCTGAACTCTGTGGACTGACGCCGCCGGCCAATCTTTCGGGTGTGAGCTTGAACCCGGTTCTGAAAAACGCCTCCAGCATGCCGAGGCGTTCGGCGCTCTCGCAGTACAGCGACGGTTACAGCATCCGTACGCCGCGTTATCGGTATACGGAGGGAATGAATTGTATGATCACGCCGCCGACCCGGCTGAAATGGTCAACCTGTCGGGTCGGGCGGAGTATGAGCAAACGGTGCGGGAGCTATCGCAACATTTGCAGCAACGCATCGCTTCGGCCCAACAGCCGCCGCCGGGGCTCAAACGCATCGCCGCTTCCAAACGCCGCGTTCGCCGGAAGAAGAAGAAATAGGTGCGGCAGCGCACTTTGCCGTCCACTGTTGGAGTGTACGCTTCAGCGTGTTTTCGTCTCGGACGCACGCTGAAGCGTGAACTCCAACGGCGCTTGGCGGCGGCAGACGCCGCAGTCTAAAAAGTGCGTTCCCGCACCCAGAAGAAATAGCTTCATCTCATGCCCGAATGTGTACTCGCGGTCGACGATTTGCGCGCCTATTTCCACACCGAGGAAGGCGTGGTGAAGGCGGTTGACGGCGTGTCGTTTGAAATCGGCGTCGGGCAAACGCTGGGGCTGGTGGGGGAATCGGGCTCGGGGAAATCGGTTACGTCGCTTTCTATCTTGCGACTGCTGGGCGGTTCGGCGCGCACCGCGAGCGGGCTCATCGCCTTTCTCGGTCGCGATTTGGTCGGCCTGCCGGAAAAGGAAATGCAAAAGGTTCGCGGCAAGGAAGTCAGTATGATCTTCCAAGAGCCGATGACGTCGCTCAATCCGGTGGTCTCGGTCGGCAGCCAGATCGTGGAAGCGATTCGTATCCACCAGAAAGTCAGCCGGACCGACGCCCGCAAGCGAGCAGCGGCGCTGTTTGAGGAAGTCGGCATGGCCAACGCCAACACCCGGCTTCACGCCTACCCGCACCAGCTTTCCGGCGGGCAAAAACAACGCGTGATGATCGCGATGGCGCTGGCCTGCGATCCTCAATTGCTGATCGCCGACGAACCGACCACGGCGTTGGATGTCACGATTCAAGCTCAGATTCTCGATATTCTTCGCGCCGCGCGTGATCGGCGCGGCATGTCGGTTTTGTTCATCACGCACGACTTGGGCGTGATTGCCGAAATTGCCGACAAGGTGGCCGTCATGCGGAATGGGAAAATCGTGGAGTACGGTTCGGTGCTCGATATTTTCCAATCGCCGCAACATCCTTATACGCGAGGGCTGTTGGCTTGCCGTCCTCGCCTGGAAACGAGTTTCCGCCGCCTGCCCACGCTCGACGACATCTTGGCGCGCGAGTCGAAAGACCGCCCTCCAAACGAGAACGCGCCGGCGAATGCAGTCAGGCTGCTGCATCCTCAGGCAAAACTCGTTGCCTGCGGCCATGCCTGGGAAGACACGGCGCGTGAGCAGGCTCACGTTCTGACCGACGACGCGCAACCACTGCTGGAGGTGTGCCACCTGGAAGTTGTATTTCCGGTGCAACGCGGCCTGTTGGGGAAAAAAAGCGGAGAAGTGCGCGCGGTGGACGGCGTCAGTTTCGAGATTTATCGCGGCCAAACGTTGGGATTGGTGGGCGAATCGGGCTGTGGAAAAACGACGCTCGGCCGTGCGCTCTTGCGTTTGATGGAGCCCACCGCTGGGAGCATCGCGTTCGACGGAAAAGACATTTCCGCGCTCTCCGACGCACAAATGGCGCCTCTCCGCCGACGCATGCAGATCATCTTCCAAGACCCGTATGGCTCGATGAATCCGCGATTCACCATCGAGAGCGTGCTCGCCGAACCGATGCGAATCCAAAAAATCGGCGTCTCGAAACGCGACCGCCGCGACCGCTCCGCCGCCTTGCTGGAGGAGGTAGGCCTGGAGAGCGCCCACCTCCGCCGCTACCCACATGAATTTTCCGGCGGGCAGCGGCAACGCATTTGCATCGCGCGGGCGCTAGCCGTCGAACCTGAATTCCTGGTGTGCGATGAGTCAGTTTCGGCGCTCGATGTTTCCGTGCAGGCACAAGTGCTCAACCTATTGAAAGACCTCCGCGAAAAACACAGGCTGACCTACCTCTTCATCAGCCACGATTTAAGCGTCGTGCATTTCATGGCCGACATGCTGGCCGTCATGAACGCCGGCCGCATTGTGGAGTTTGGGCCGGCGCCGCTGGTTTATCATCAGCCGCGCGAAGCGTACACGCGGCAATTGATCGCCGCCACGCCCCAAGACGACCTCGCCTCCATCCGCCGCCGCCAAGCCGAACGGCGAAGGTAGCTCATCCCCGGGGACCGCGCCGTTGGAGTTCATGCTTTAGCATGTTTCGTTTTTAGCGCCGGTAAAAAAACATGCTAAAGCATGAACTCCAACGGTACAGCGTCAAAAACCCAGGCCGGGGCCGGTGAGAACGGCCGTGCCGACTTCGCCGTTTTGAATATCGAACATGCTGGGAAAACGTTCGACCCAGTCCTGGTTGCCGGCGGGGCAGTATTGGCGGCCGTTGCCTTCGATGGCGGCAATCGTGGGCAGGCGCGCCGCAATGCTGGCGGAGTGCAGGAAGGAATAGCCGACGCAGGTCAAATCTTGCACGCAAAGAAACAGGCCGTACTTTTGCGCGGCGGCGCCCATCAGCAGAGCTTCGCTGTGTCCCTTGCAGGCTTTCAACGCCACGCCGGTATAACCCTGCTCTCGCGCCAGCAACAAACTTTCCAAGTCGAGCAACGATTCATCAATCACGACCGGCTTGATCTTGGCGGCGGCGTGCATCCGATTCTCAGGATTCGCTTTCAAATCGCGATGCGTGGGCTGTTCGATATACTGCACGCGCTGCAAAGCGCCCGGCGAGACCTCCTTCACACGGGCCAGAAAATCGAGCACGTACTGCACATTCGCACATTTTTCGTTGAAGTCGAGCGAGTACCACCAGTCGTTGCAGCCGCGCTGCTGTTGGGCTTCGACAGCCACCCGCTCAATCGAGGCGACGCGGTCCACATCCCAGGCAAGGTCATCGCCGTTGAGTTTGATTTTCAGATGCGTGAGGCCATCGGCGAGAATCCATTCGCCCAGCGTTTCGGGCAGGCCATCGTTTATGCGAGTGGCGATATCGGAACTGGTTAGAGGATCGAGCGCGCCGACCAAATGGTAAAGCGGCATTGTGGGCTTAGGTGTCCGCAGCGTGTAGCGGTCGAGATATTCGCCGGCGAATTCGTCGGTTAAATAATGGGCAAGATCGGTATTGGCGAACTCCTCGCCCAGCACGTCGTACGAATTCCGGCCCAACGCCCGCCCATACGCATCATGAATGGCCGCTTCCAGAGGACTGGCCGCAACGAGCTGCGCCAAACGAGGCATCGCTTCGGCAAGTTGCATCGATGTCCGCACCGCCGCCTCTGTTGCCGCTTGCTCGGTTGCCAGCTCATGCGTGATTTCCAAAGGATGGCCGGCGCCTTGGTAGTCACTGGCTTGTTGGGTGAGACGTTCGCCTAGAGAAATCATCGCCTGTTGCGTGTCTTCGCCAGAAACGGCGTCAGTCGGCCAAGCCCAAACATTGCCCACCGGCATCGAGCCCGATCCTTCAGCTACGCGCCCGTCACGTGCTTCGACCCGCACCCGAACATCGAATAGCACCACATCATTCACAATCCGGCCGCCGAATTTAATTGGCGTGCGGTAATCGATTTGTTGCGTGGAGCAAGTGGCCTCTAGAATACGAATATCGGTCGATTTCACGTTCGGTGCTCCGGGCGAGTGGCGAATAAAAACACCTCGCCATCGTACCCGATCAGCACATAACCCAACAGCGCCCGTGGGTTTCACGCGGTGGCGCGTTTCACACACCGTTGGAGTTCATGCTTTAGCATGTTTTCTTCTTATGCCGTCTTCAAAACAGGCTAAAGCGTGAACGCCGATCACTCGGGGTTCCGCGTTTCGCTTCTTTTCTCGACGACGAGACATGCGGCCACCTCCAATGTCTATGCAACACCCAACTGGTCGGGATCTCGGAAGAATTGTCCAACATCCTCGGCGCCTAAAATTCCCGCGGCGTCGGCGCCATGCTTTGTTAAACGCTTTGCATTACCCGGATGTATTGATCCGCCATTAGCACCGCAATTAACTTCTCTCGCCAAACACGCTAAAGCGTACACCCCAACGGTTCCAACGGCGCCATCATTTTCGGCGTTTGGCTTTTTGGCGGGCGTGAATGGTGGCGGGGTTATCGGCCTTGCCGATGATTTCAAACAGGAACCGACTGGGGATCGATTCGCGCGGCTTGCCCCATTTCATGCGAGTGAGGGCCATCGAGAGCGTGAGCCGTTCTTGCGCCCGGGTGATGCCCACATAGGCCAATCGGCGTTCTTCATCGATGGCGGCGCCTTCTTCCTCCACGCTGCGGCGATGCGGCAGCAGTCCCTCCTCCATGCCGACCATATACACCTGCGGGAATTCGAGCCCCTTGGCGCTGTGCATGGTGAGCAACACTACGGCGTCGCCGCGCATCTGGCTGTCTTTGTTATCGCCGAAATCGCGCTCGCCGGTGGCGGCGTTATCGAGAAAGTCGAGCAGCGTGGGCTGGTCGTCTTCCCGCTCATAGAGGGCCAGCGAATTGATCACTTCCTCCACCGCGCTCCAGCGAGATTGTTGTTCCGTAGGTTCGGGATACAAACGCCGGATTTCACCTTCATAGCCGATGCCGGCCACCAACTCCCGCGCGACCTCGGCCAACGCGCCTTTTTTCAGACGGGCTTCATAACGACGAATGAGTTGCACGAATCGCTCCACGGCGCCCTGTGCCGCGCCGGAAAGTTTGGGCCAGGACGATGGATTAGACAGCACATTCCAGATCGGCTCTCCGCGCTGGACGGCGGCGTCTTGTAGGCGTTTGACCGAAGTTTGGCCGATCCCGCGAGGCGGGTTGTTGATGATCCTTAATAACGCGACTTCATCTTGCGGCGAAGCCAGCACCTTCAAATAGGAGAGTACGTCTCGCACTTCCTTGCGATCATAAAACGACTTCCCGCCAATCAGCACATAGGGAACCTTGGCCGCGCGGAGTTCCGCTTCAAAGACACGCGGCTGCTCATTGGTGCGAAACAGAATGGCGAAGTCACGATATTCAAAGTGGCCGGTTCGCATTTGACTTTGAATGTTTTGCACCACCGACTTCGCCTCAACCGTTTCGTTGGGGTATTGCAAGATCTGCGGCTTCTCACCGCCGTGGCGGGCGGCGCGGAGCGTTTTTTCGTGGCGATGTTTGTTGTACGAGATCAGCGTATTGGCCTGTTCGAGAATGGCGGCCGTGGATCGATAATTTTCCTCCAGCCGCACGACCTTGGCTTCGGGCCAGTCTTTGTGGAATCGCAAAATATGTTTCACTTCGGCGCCCCGCCAGCCGTAAATCGATTGGTCGTCGTCGCCCACGACACAAAGATTCCGATGCCCGCCCGCCAACGCACGCACCACTTGGTACTGGCTGCCGTTGGTGTCTTGGTATTCGTCGACCAGCAAGTGATCGAACAGCCCGGCTTCGGTTTGACGCACTTCGGGGTGTTTGGAGAGCAGTTCGACGGAAAGCAGGAGGAGGTCGTCGAAATCGACGGCGCCGCGTGTTTTCAAGGTGCGTTGGTAGCGGCGGAAGGCCATCGCGGCTAAGTGCTCCTTGTCGGTCGCGGCCAGGGAGCCGGCCTCCGCGGGCCCCACCCCGCGAGATTTCCAACCGCCAATCGCGGCGAGTAAATCGCCGGGGCGGAGCGTGCTGTCGGCGACGCGAATTTCACGCAGCACGCCACGCGCAATCGATTCCTGGTCGCCGCGATCACAAATCGCAAATTTTTGAGGATAACCCAAACGTGTGATGTGCCGCCGCAACAGCTTCACGCAGTACGAATGGAAGGTGGAAATTTGCGGCCGCGTTTTGTTTTTTCGCCCTATCAACGACCGCACACGCTCGCGCATTTCGGCGGCGGCTTTGTTGGTGAACGTCACCGCGAGAATGCGGTCGGCCTTGATGCCGCTGCGAATCAGCTTCACAATACGCAACGTCACGACGCGCGTCTTTCCGGTGCCCGCGCCGGCCAAAACCAGCAGCGGGCCCGAAAGCGTGTTCACGGCATCGCGCTGGGCGGGGTTGAGTTTATCGGACATGAATCATTAACGCGGCGGCGGGCGTCTTTTTGTAGATATATTTCACACGGCGGGCAATGGCTCGTTTAACGGCAAGCCGAAGGCGGCTGCGTTTGGCGCCAACACGTACCGGCAAGACAAAAAAACGCAGCCGCCTTCGGCTTGCCGTTAAACGAAAAATGCGACATTTTCAACCGTGAGCGGCATAAGGCCTAACAGGATAAATTTTCACCACCAACTTGGCTATTCGTCGTTCCCGCGCAAGCGGGAATCTAGTGATGTACGCAAGCGATCGGGGTTCCCGCCTGCGTGGGAATGACGGTGCGGCGGGCGTTTTCTTCAGTTCATGAGGCGCCGGAATCTCCTCCCCTGCTTCTCTGTGTGCTCTGTGGTAAAAATATCCTTTTGTCACCCGCTCGCGGTTCGTGGATAACTCCGCCTATCGGAAATCACGGGCTTGGTTGTGGCCAACGGCCGCGCTATGTGTTGTTTGTCGTTTGACAGGCGGGGCAACGAGGCACTATAGAAACTCCGCCGCCGTCTGACAACGCCTGCTCCCCAACAACGAATCCTTTCACGCTTAAGAAAACGAGCACCATGCCCTCGCTTTACCCCTTGCGTTTCACGCCGATTTTTCGCCGCTACCTTTGGGGAGGCCGGCGGTTGCAGTCGGTGCTGGGGAAGCCGATTGGCGCCGGCGACGACTACGCCGAAAGTTGGGAGATTGTCGATCATGGCGCCGACCAGAGCATCGTGGCCTTTGGAAAGCTGGCCGGCGCGTCGCTGGGCGAACTGCGCCGCACGCGCTGTCGAGAATTGCTCGGCGAGGAAAATGCAGACCGCTTTCCGTTGTTGTTTAAGTTTCTCGATGCCCGCCGCAAACTTTCGGTGCAGGTCCATCCTAACGACGTCCAAGCCGCCAAGCTCGTCCCTCCCGATTTTGGCAAGACCGAAGCCTGGGTCGTGTTGGCGGCGGAAGCGGGCGCCTGCGTGTATGCTGGGCTGGCGGTGGGAACCACGCAATCCGCATTCGCTGCCGCGCTCCAAGCGGGCCGGGGCGAACAATTTCTGCATCGGGTTGAAGTCCAAGTGGGCGACTGTTTTTTCATTCCGGCGGGCGCCTGCCATGCGATTGGCGCGGGGCTGCTGATGGCCGAAATCCAACAGTCGAGCGATACCACCTACCGGCTCTTCGATTGGAACCGCCTGGGGCCCGACGGCCAGCCGCGCGAATTGCATATCGAACAGGGCTTGGACGCAATCGATTTTTCCAGAGGACCGATCGCGCCGCAAACACCGGCGCCCACGCCGCGGCCGCATGTGGCAAGACTCGTGGATTGCCATAAATTCACCCTCGACCGTTGGACATTCACCGGCGCGGCGCCGCTCGGCGGAGACGCCCGCTTCCATTTGCTGGCCGTGCTTTCCGGAGAAGTGATTGTGGAGAACGACCCAGCGCCGCAACCGCTGCGCACCGGCGACTCCCTGCTGCTGCCGGCGTCGTCGCCGATGACAAAACTCACGGCCCTGCAACCTACGGTGCTGCTGGATATTTTTCGGTAACGACTACACCGTAAGTCGCTGTTGGTGCAGCTCGTGGTAAATCTCTTCGCATTGCTGGAGCACGGCCAGCGTGTGGTCGGGCGGCGTGTCGGCTTTCGGCCGGTAGGGGCCGAAGCTGGTGGTTTTTTCCACCGCCGAATACCAATGTTTGGCCCACACGCCGTCAGTTTCGCGGCGGCCGTTTGGCCAGGAAAGCATGGCTTGGTCGAACGGAACGCCCAAACGTTCGCACATCGCGCGGAGCATGGCGGCGGGGTTGGTCAGAACATCGCGGGCGTCGAGCACTAGCGGCGCGCGGCCTTGGCGTTCTCGCGCCACTTGAAAAATACGCCACTGCTGCGGCAGGCCCGTGTCTTGCAGGGTTGGGCGAGGAATAAAGTGGACCAACGATGTGATCATCTCACGTGGTTCACGGATCAGGAAGCAGTGCGTCAGTTGGTTCAGCCACTCGCCCTCCAGGCCCGCCAACAAGTGGTGCGCCATGTGCTTTTGATAGAAAATCGATCGGCCTTGAGGAACGGGCCCGGTGAGCCAATCGGCCACGGTTCGCCAGTCGGTTTCATGTTCGGCGACAACCTCCTCGGCGCCGGGATGCGGCAGTCCGGTTGTTTGCAGGTAATGTGCGTAGAGCGGTTCATCGCAGACGTAGGCGTCGGCCCGGTTTTCCCAGGCCCGCATCATGGCGGTGGAAATATTACGCGGCCCCGACCACATCGCTATTCGCAACGGCTCGGCGGGAGAGGGAAGGGTGTTTGTCATGGAATGAAACCGTGCTAACGCTGCTCCCAATTCCCTTCACCCAGCAGTACTTTGAGTTTGATGGTTTTACCGCCGCGCAGAATTTCGATCTCGACTTTATCCCCCACGACATTCTTGGCGATAATAGCGGTGAGCGCTTCGAAGTCGGCAACGGGTTGTTTTTCGTACGCGACGATCACATCGCCCACTAGAATTCCCGCTTTTTCAGCCGCGCTGCCGGACCGCACCTCCGATATTTCACACCGCAAAACATTCATTATGCCGCCCACGCCGAGAAAGGCGCCTTGCTTGAAATCGACCTTCGTCACCGCAAGCTTGCGCTCCAATTGTTCGGCGCCCTCGCGCGACACCTTCGTTCCGTAAAGTTGGATCAAGGCCACATTGGCCAGTTTTTCCAAGTGTTCCAAGCAACCGTCGGTGATCGAAGCGTAGAACACGCCCAAGCGGTCGAGACGCCGCATACCCGCCAAATGCGCGAAACCGGCGTTCGTGATGCTGGTGCGTTTCAGATTCAGCGAACGCAAGTTCGGCATCGGCCCCATCGCCGCCAACCAGGCGTCGTTCACTTGAGGGCCGATGAGCGTGAGCTTTTGCAGATCTGGAAGGTGGGCGAGTTGCCGTAGGTCGTTGATTCCGCCTCGCCAGTCTTGGTCGATTTGCAAGGCGAAAATGTCTTCGGCGAGTGGCCAGCCGAATCGGTCGGGGGCGGTGAGATCTTTCGCACCCAACGCCAATAAATGCGCTAACGCGCGTTTACGACGTACGCTTTCCAGCACCGAAAGTGCTCGCCTCGCTTGTCGGCGAGCGCCGGCGGTTGCGTCGGACGCCAACAACTTGAGCGCCGCTTCGGCGGCTGTTGAGGTTTCTTGCTCCTCAGACAACGACAGCTCCCGCAACACATGCACGCCGCGCGCCACGACTTCCCGGTCTCCCAGTTTGACCGCCGCTGCGACGCCAGCGACAGCCGGCCTTCCGGCGGAAATCAACCCGGCCATGGCGGTTTCTCGATCGAGAAAACGATCAGACCGCAACCGCGCCATCAGGTCGGCTACTTGGGCCTCGGAAACCGGCTCTTGGCCGTGCGACGCCGGCGCAACGAGCAGGGTCCAGGCAATCGCGGTGGCAAAAACACACGCCGCGCCGTTGCATTTGATGCTAGTCCGAATTGCGAGCAAGCTGGCTCCGAGTGGTTTCATGCTCGACGATCTCCTCGTTTCGACTTCTATCGCATGGCGGCGCCTCCGTTTTGGCGAGCCTAGCCGCCGCCCATTAAGCCTACCATGCCGCAGGGTGCGCGAACATTGCAACCCGAAAGAAGTGCATGCTCATTTGGGCCGCCAGTCGGAACAGCGGCTTCTGTTTTTCGGATGTAACCGATGACAAATGACAATTGACAATTAACTATTGATAAATGAGAGGCTTCATTGATTCCCAAGCTGCTGGCGGGATGCCGGTAATACCTCTATTTTGCCTGCTTTTTCTGGCCGCCCTTCGATTTATTGCCGGCTTTGGGGGCCTTGTTTCGGGAGAGCTTGGCCCAAGTATCGCGCAGCGTGACGATGCGGTTGAACACCAGCTTGCCAGGGCGAGAATCGATCGGATCGGCCCGAAAATAACCGGTGCGTTCAAACTGCACCCGCTGTTCCGGGTCGACGTCCGATAGGCTGGGCTCCACACGGCAATCGGTCAATACTTCCAAGGAGTGGGGATTCAAGTTGGCCGTGAAATCTTGCCCTTCTTCAACTTTGTTGGGGTCGGGCGTTTGGAACAGGTGGTCGTACAGCCGGACTTCCGCCGGCACGCAGTGCGCGGCCGAAACCCAGTGAATCGTGCCCTTGACTTTACGACCATCGGGCGAAGAGCCGCCGCGCGTGGCGGGGTCGTAGGTGCAACGCAATTCAATCACTTCGCCGCTTTGCTCATCGCGCACCACCGACTCGCATTTGAGGTAGTAGGCGTATCGGAGACGCACTTCGCGGCCCGGCGCCAGGCGGAAATATTTTTTCGGCGGGTCTTCCATGAAGTCGGACCGTTCAATGTAAAGTTCACGACTAAACGGCAACTGCCGCGAACCGGCGGCGGCGTCTTCCGGATTGTTGATCGCCTCCAACTGTTCCACCTGATCTTCAGGATAGTTTTCGATCACCACTTTCAACGGCCGCAGCACCGCCAACACGCGGCAGGCGCGGCGGTTCAAATCTTGCCTCAGGGCGTCTTCCAGCCAGGTGGTTTCGATCGTGCTGTTGAATTTCGCCACGCCGATGCGTTCGCAAAAATCGCGAATCGCTTCCGGCGTATAACCACGGCGGCGGAGGCCGACCAGCGTCGGCATGCGGGGGTCGTCCCAACCGCTGACATGGCCCGCTTGCACTAGGCTGATCAGCTTGCGTTTGCTGAGCACGGTGTAGGTCAGATTGAGCCGGGCGAATTCAATTTGTTGGGGATGGTAGACTTCGAGCTGGTCGAGAAACCAATCGTAGAGCGGACGATGGTGCTCGAACTCCAGCGTGCAAATCGAATGCGTGACTTTTTCCAGCGAATCGCAGAGTCCGTGGGCGAAGTCGTACATCGGGTAGATGCACCACGTATCGCCGGTGCGGTGATGGGTCACCCGCCGAATGCGATAGATCGTGGGATCTCGCAGGTTCATGTTCGGCGACGCCATATCGATTTTGGCCCGCAGCGTATGGGCGCCCTCATCAAATTCACCCTCGCGCATGCGGCGAAAGAGGTCGAGATTTTCCTCCGCCGTGCGTTCGCGATACGGGCTGTTGCGGCCTTCTTTATTCCAACCGCCGCGGTGTTCGCGCACCTCTTCCGCCGAGAGGCTGCAAACATACGCCTTCCCCTTTTCGATAAGTTGGACGGCGAAATCGTGCAGTTGTTCGTAGTAGTCGGAGGCGAAAAACAGACGCTCTTGCCAGTCGAAGCCCAGCCAACGCACGTCATCTTTAATGGAATCAACGTATTCGACATCTTCCTTTTCCGGGTTGGTGTCGTCGAAACGTAAGTTGCATTGCCCGTTATATCGCTCGGCCAAACCAAAATTCAGGCAGATCGATTTCGCGTGGCCGATGTGCAAGTAGCCGTTCGGCTCCGGCGGAAAACGGGTCTGCACGCGGCCCTCGAATTTTCCGGTTTGGTTGTCGTGCTCGATGATCGTTTGCACAAAATTGAGCGCCGGCGTTGCGGTTTCGTCCGTCATGTTTTGAACCTTGTATGAAATTCGCGGCGGCATTGCGCCGTTCTCGGTTGAAAATGTCGTTTTTTCGTTTCACGGCAAGCCGAAGGCTTGGCAGCCATTAGCCGGTGGTCGAGCGTAGCGAACACCACCGGTTCGCCGGCACGACAAACGCCGCATCCCGCCGACGATGCCAGATGCGGCGGCCTGAACGGCGACCATTGGTTACGCCACACTTGCCGGCGTGCGGCTGGCATCGTCGCCGGGAGGCGGTGTTTCAGCGATTCTATCCTCCGGTGGTGTTCGCTGCGCTCGACCACCGGCTAATAGCTTGGATCCCGCCGGGATCATTTTTTGTTCACTCCTGCCGATGACAAATGACTATTGTCAAATAACTATTGACCATTTACTGCTTAACAGCGCCGCTTGGATAACCTTCGGCCCCGGGGCCAAAAAAACTTATGTATAAACAACAGGGCGGGAACCCAGTAGGCTACGGTAAAAAAATGTGCCTTCGGCCAACAGATGGATTAAACCTCTCATTTATCAATAATTTTTTCTTAACTCGCGTTTCGCAACGATTCAGCTATCGCTCGGTCGATGCGTTGCAAACAACTCTCTTGGCCGAGTATCGCCAATGTTTCAAACATGCCAAAGCCAACGGCCTTGCCCGTTACCGCCACGCGCAACGCATGAATGATCTCGCCGATCTTGATTCCCTCGCGTTCGACAAACGCATGCAGCAGCGTATCTAGCGCCGGCGGCGTGAAATCGGTCGTTGCGGAAAGATCCTGGCGAAAACGCTTTAACAGTGTTATCGCTTGTTCCGGTTTGACCAAACGCTTTTGCACCGCCTTGGGGTCGTACGGCAACTGTTCGGTATCGGTGAAGAAATCGCCGTGGTCGAGAATATCGCCCGCGACTTTGATTCGATCGCCCGCCGCTTCCAAAATTGCCGCCAGCCGAGGGCCGACATCGCACGGCGGCGGCTGGGAAACAAAGCCCGCCCGTTGCAAGTACGGCAGCACCATGGCCACTTTTTGTTTCAGCGGAACCTGCTGCATGTAGTGCTCTTGAAAGGCGTTCAACTTTTGAGGATCGAAACTCGAAGGCGACCGATTAATGCGCTCCAAGCTGAAGTGTTGGAGCATTTCCTCCGGCGAGAAAAATTCGGTTTTGTCGTCCAACGACCAACCCAAGAGCAGCAAATAATTGATCAGGGCGTGCGGCAAGTAGCCGACCTGTTCGTAAAAATCGACAATCACGGGGTTGAACGAATCGGCTTCTGTTTCCAGGCCGAGTTTTTCCGCAATCGCTTGGCCGTGCTGGTTGATCTTAGCGAACTCCCGGTCTTTCAGATATTTGGCCAGCTTGCGTTTGCTCAGTTTGTTTTTGCTGGAGGGCTCCGCCACGAACGGCACATGGGCGAACCGGGGCGGCTCGTAACCCAGGCCTTGGGCGATGAAAATTTGCCGGGGCGTGTTCGACAGATGCTCCTCTGCTCGAATCACGTGGGAAATGCGCATGGCTTGGTCGTCGACCACGCTGGCCAAATGATACAGGCAGGAGCCGTCGGCGCGTTGGATCACATGATCTTGCTCGCCCGCCCAAGCCACCTCGACCTCGCCGCGCACCAAATCGTTGAATTGGCAGACGCCCTGGCGGGGCATTTTCAGCCGCACCACGGCCTTCCGCCCTTCGGCTTCAAAACGCTCGCGGTCGGCAGCGGTTTCCGCCAGCCAACGCCGGCTATAGGTGAACGAGCGTTTTTCGGTTTGCGCGGCTTCCCGTTCCGCCTGAACTTCCTCGGGCCGTGCATAATCGCGATAAGCCAGACCTTTTTGCAGTAGTTCTTTGGCCGCATCGCGGTACATGTCGCCCCGCTGCGATTGATAGTAAGGTCCGAATTCGCCTTCGGCGTCCGGCCCTTCATCCCAATCGACGCCCAGCCAGCGGAAGCCGTCCAAAATCGGCGCAAGCGACGCCTCCACGTTGCGTTGGGCGTCGGTATCGTCGATGCGGAGAATGAACTGGCCGCCATGCTGGCGAGCAAACAGCCAGTTAAAAAGAGCCGTGCGAACGCCGCCAATATGCAAATACCCGGTCGGGCTGGGCGCGAAACGTGTGCGAATCATGAATGCCGCGTGGGAAATAGGTTGGTTGGATGGCAATACTGCTTGGGCTACGGAGTGATAGCCGCTCAAGCCGCCAGACACAGAATACGGTTTTTCCGCTACTTTCGTAAAGACCGGCCGCTTGGCGCGGGAACACGCTTTGCCGCCCACCGTTGGAGTTCATGCTTTAGCATGTTTTCGTTTCGGGCGCACACCGAAGAGAGAACGCCAACGGCGATTGGCGTCCCGCCTGGGATGTGTCAGACGCCGCAGCCTAAAAATTGCGTTTCCGAACCTCAGGGTAAGCGACCGTTTACGCAGCCGCAACGTTCACCCTTTTTCGGGGCCACTCGAAAGCCAGGCCGATGTTGCTGGCGGCAGGCCTCGCGCGATGTCGCCGCGACACATGCGCGTGAAACGCCGCGCCGGCGTGATGCCGTGTGATTCCAGCCAAGCCGAGACCTCTGGCATTTTATCGGCCACGTCGACAAAAACGTCACCCGCCTGCTCCGACAATACGCAGTGCAACAAGGCGAGCAATTCGGCTTCCGTGCGCGCCGCCGCCGGGCCGATTTGCGCCGCCAAACGCCCTGGGCGATGAGAACAATATCCAGTGATCGACGCATCGGCTGATTGCAGAACCACCACGGGCTTGTCGGCGCGATTGCAATGCGTTTGCAACAGACGCGCGCGGTCGACGCCGACCATGCGCGCATCGAACGACAAGAGTTGGGAAGTCGCCGCTTGATGCAAAGGGCTGACTTGGCGGCCGGACGCGTCGGCGGCAGGCTCTCGTTTTGTGGAGAAACGTCCTGCGAAACGAGTAATAGCCCCCACGGCTGAAAACCCCAATAGTTCATACAGAGGGCGGCCAAGTTCGGTCGCGTCGAGCCAAATGGAAGTGACGTTGTTGGCGTCCAGGTGTTGCAATGCGTGCTGCATGAGGGCTTTGCCGTGGCCCTGGCGGCGGCAAGTTTCATCGACCAGCATCATGCCCACCCAGCCGACGTCGCCGAACGTGCAGGTGGTGACGGTCCCCGCGAATCGGTCTGACTGCACGCGGGCGAAGCAGCCTTCGGGCGCGAGTTCCATGGCGCGGCGCCAATCGTCGGGCGTTTGGTTCCAGCCCGCCGCTCGGCTGAGCCGGAGCGCGGCGGGAAGGTCGGCGGGTGTGAGTTTTCGGATAGTTGCTGGTGGGGGCATGGGTTCAACTCTATGAACAATAACTCTCGATAAGTTTTCGCGGCGCGCCGATATCGTGTACGTGGAGTTGGCCGACATACGGTCGCGCCGGCGGCTGTGTCATGCCCGGTTTTGCCGCCACGAACGTACAGGTGTGATCGGCGCGAACGGTTATCGGCGATGGCCGCCCGGCGCTGCAATCGAATCCGCTGGGTAAATCGATGGCCAAGCGTTTCGCTCCGGCGGCGTTTATTTGCTCAATCACGCAATCGTACGGCGCACGCGGGGCGCCTTTCAAACCGGTTCCCAACAGCGCGTCGACGATCCAATCGGCGTGCTCGAATTCGAGCGGCAGTTGCTCCAGCGAGAAATCGGCGCCAAGCAGCGAAAGGGGAATGTCGGCCTTGGAAAGGATGGCGTGGTTGGCGGCGGCGTCGCCAGTGAGGCGCTGCGGGTCGTCGAACAGCAACACTTTTACGGCGAAACCGCGCAGGTCGAGATGACGGGCGATCACAAAACCATCGCCCGCGTTGTTGCCGCGTCCACAACAGATCACGACCGGTCCGCCGACGCCCAAATGCTGGAGCGTATCGACGCAGCCCCGCCCAGCGTTTTCCATCAACACCAAACCGGTCAGGCCAAATTCCTCCACGGCCCGGCGATCAATCTCGCGGACCTGCTCCCGGCTCAAAACAAACGGCGGCATGGACGTTTCCAGATTTCATGGAATGAAAGGATGCGAGACGCCGGCATCGGCCAGCATCACTTGGGCTGCATTATAACCGGGAAGCCCGGTGATGTTTCCACCCGGATGGCAGCACGATCCACAAAGGTACAAGCTTTCGATATGGCCTCGATAATGGCCGGCGCCGGCGAACGGCCGGTTGTAACCGACCTGGCCTCCAGCGAAGGCGCCGACCAGCAAATCGCCTTCTCGCATGTTCCAGAACGTCTGCTCTGTTTCCAGCGGACTTCGCACGAACCAATCTTCCACGGCGTCGTTCAAATTCGGCGCGAAGCGCTGCCAAAGCTCCAGCATATCGCGGCCGTGTTGACGAGCGGCGGTGTTCCAATGTTGGGGATCGCCTTGGAGGCGGTAGGGAAGTTTTTCCCACATGAAAGCGGTGTGCCCGCCTTGGGGGGCGTGAGTCGGATCGAATTGGGTTGGGCAGGCGCCCCACATCACGGGCGGGGGAATTGCTCCCGCTTCGTGGCAACGGATGATTTCCTGGAACTGGTCGACATGGTTCAATCCTAGAATGACCATGAAAGCCTGTTGGAGCGTGGGGTCGGATTCCGCCGCCGTGTAGCGGGGCGGCTCGCGCAAACTAAGATTCAACGCGAACAATGGCGCCAAGAGGTTGTATTGAAAAGCGGTCGCTTTGTCGCGCCATTCGCTGGGCAGGTGCTGCTGGTCGATCAACTCCAGAAACGTCTGTTGTGGATTCAAACCAGAAA
Source organism: Planctomycetaceae bacterium (assembly GCA_003233175.1). Lineage (GTDB taxonomy): Bacteria > Planctomycetota > Planctomycetia > Pirellulales > Pirellulaceae > SZUA-33. The sequence goes on from QIKY01000090.1 coordinate 53,734, forward strand.
CCACGAACCGCTTGGCGTGGACGACATCGCCGTCGTGCGTTTCCACGCCGACGGCGCGTCCCGCCTGAACAAGAATCCGCCGGGGCCGCGCGCCGCAACGCACTTCGCCGCCCGATGCCTCCACCGCGCGGACCAATGCGTCGGAGAGCCGCTCCGCGCCGCCGACACACATTTGGGCCATGCCGTCAGACGCCAACAACGCGGGAATGTGGTGCCCAAACCCCGGCAAGCGGAGGTCAACTTCGCGCAGTCCATTGAAAAACAGCAAGCCGGCTTGAATGGTGGGATGTTCAAACTCTTGCAGGACAAATTCCAACGGCGAGAGGCGGCTGACTTCCAACAACCGGCGGCCCGCCGGCGTGGCCGCCAACTCTTGCCGGCGCTGTTCGGGCGGCAAGGGAGGACGACGTGATTCCGGCGTGAGAATGTCTCGCACGATGGGCCGAAACTCATCCCGATAACGGCGGAGCACCTGGGCGTCGTGCTCACTGAAGCGGGCGAAGGAGGCGCATGTTTTTTCGAAATCGGTCCACCAGCCTAATACTTCGTGGTGTTGGTCGATCAACGCCACGTTATATTCGGGCTCCAGGTATTCGGCGCCCAAACGCTGTAATTCCAAGTCTTGATACCAAGGCAGTTGATTCAGGGCGCGGTGGAAAAAGGAGTGCGTATTGTGCAGCCGACCCGACCCGGCGGGATGCTCAATCGTTTCCAATCCGCCGCCCGGTTTTTCGCGACGTTCGAGGCAAATGGTTTTGAAGCCCGCGCGGCCCAAATAGGCTTGCAAGACGAGGCTGTTGTGCCCGGCGCCCAAAATTACGCCATCGTAGCTGCCGCTCATGTGTGAACTTTCCGCCAACGCATCATACGTTCCGATCAAGAGAGGGCGCAAGCAGCAGCACCGCGAATAATGGGGGCGGAGAATCCGCAAGCTTTCTCTAATCGGTCCATGTTTACGTTAGTCATTTTTTGGTTGTCAACCCGCGGGCCCCGTTTGGCCGATGGACAACAATATCCCCAGCGCCTAGAGGCTGACCGACCGCATTGCGCCGCACGACCTCCCAAGTCGTGGCGGCCCGCAGCCGACAAACGTCCGCCACTAGGCAAGCCCCGCCTGCTTTTTAACGCCCGCCTGCTTTTTAACGGTTGACGCCCCGTTTATGAACCCGCCGACCACACTTCTTGACGATCTTGAAGCCCGCCAGAACGATGTCATTCGTCAGCTCGATGAATTGAACCAGCGCGTGGAGGCGGTGCTTGGTCAATGGACCCGACAGCCAGACGCTCCGCCTGAGCATGCTCCCGCCTGAGCACACTTCGCGTGCTCTGCGTTTCCCGTCTTCGTGACCGTATATCGGTTATTCGCTGTGGACTGGATTGCTGTCGCAAATTCCCGCGGCGCCGTGAACGGTCACGATTTTCTTTCATCCTGTCTCGGCGGCCCTTTGGCCATCCTGCCAAAACGACAGCCTAGCAAGGCGCGGCGGCCCTGCTTTTCGTGGTCGCCAATATGCTGCGGTCCGCGATGATTTTCATGCAAGGCCGCAACTCCATATTCGATAATGAGTTGCGGCGAATATTTTGGGCCGGCCACTGAATGGGCGCGCGTTTTGCATATTACCAACGGTGTTGTCGTCGGAGGCGGTGGTGAATCGGTCCGATTCATACATTGCATACCTAATAGTACGACCATGAGACATAAAAAGGAGAGCATTATGAAGACCCTATTTGTACGAAATTCGGCGCCCGGTTTTTCTTTTCCTCCTGCTTGGCGGGATTTCGACCGCCTGTTTGATCAGGTTCTTCAACGCACGGAGCGAGATCCGGCGCTGGTCGATCAGGCAAGCGCCGAGCAAGGCGAGGCGTTGCCGCCCAGCTGGCGGGCTGCGGCCAGTCTTTGGGAGGAAGAAGGTCGTTATCTGTTCGAGATGGAGGTTCCCGGCGTAGCGCCCGAAGATATCGACGTCACGGTGAATCATGGCGTGTTGTCGGTCAGCGCCGATAAAAAAACACCCGCCGAGCAGCACGAATACAAACACCAAGAGCGCGGCTTCGGAAAAATCGAGCGTTCGGTCGCGCTGCCCGAGGAAATTGACCCCGATTCGATTGAAGCCAAAGTCGAGCATGGCGTTCTGCACGTCACTCTGGCAAAAAGGCCGGAAGACCAGCCGCGTCGCATCGAAGTGAAATCGAAGTGAAATCGAAGTGAACGTTGGTGCGGGCAATCGCGCCTTGCTTGGTGTTCATGTTAGATAGCCGGGCATAGCGGAACCCTCACCGGGCCGCACGTTTCCCCTGGGAGGCGTGCGGCTTTTTTCGTAACCGTTCAGAATGACGCGGGAAATTGCGATAGCAATCTGTCCGACAGCAAATAACCGAGATGCGGTTATGAAGAAGAAGGGCAACGCAGGTCGCGAAGGGCCGCAGAGGGCGGAGTCCAGTCATCTCGAACCGAGTTGATAACGCGATTCCATGGCGCCGCCGATAGCCATCGCCGAGATTTCGTTTGCTTTCATTGCGTCATTTCTTCTCTGCGGCCCTCCGCGCCTTTGCGGCCTCTGCGTTAAAATGTTCGCCAGAAAACATTTGGGCAATGTCTGGATTCTCGCCCAGAGCGCGTGGAGTAGTGATCGTAATCTGTCCAAGAGTTCAAGCCTGTGAACGGTTGCCTTTTTTCTTTTTGCTCGAACGAACGTCGCAATCTCCGTAACCGGCAAAGTCGTTTTGGTTGATCTCGGAGAAAGTGTGATTTGGCGCAAATCGCCGCCATGGAACAAGTTTGCATCCTACGTTACTATACCGATGCGCCTCCCACGGCGTTCCCCCAAGCCGCCTGTTATTATTGGAGTCGTCCAGGAAGATGTCGCATCCGTCTAACACACCGGCCTCGATTCGTTTTCTCTTTGAAAATTCGGTTTTTCTGATAGCCGGCGCGCTTGCCGCGCTCATTTGGGCGAACTTCGATGAGCAGAGCTACCAAAAGTTTGTGAATTTCGACATCGCCGCAGCGGTGGGAATGGCCGACGCCGACCACGGCGAAACCGGTCATCAAGAGCAGCCGGCGGACGGGCAGTCGGCGGACGGGCAGTCGGCGGACGGGCAGTCGGCGGACGGGCCGCATGGCGAACAGCAGCCAGAGCACGACGAAGCCGCCGCCACTCCAGCCGCTTCAATGAAGCATGCCGAACATGGCCTGACCCTGCATTTTTTGGTCAACGACATTCTCATGGCGTTGTTCTTCGCGATCGCCGCCAAGGAAGTGTTTGAGTCGCTGTTGCCGGGCGGCTCGCTCTCGAATCCTAAAAAAGCGGCCACGCCGCTGATCGCCACCTTGGGCGGCATTCTTGGTCCGGCCAGCATTTATTTGGCGGGTGCGGCGGTGTTCGGCCAAATGGACTCCCTTGGCCGCGGCTGGGCGATTCCCTGCGCCACCGATATCGCCTTCAGCTACCTCGTAGCGAGATTGATTTTCGGCAATGGCCATCCCGCGATTGCATTCCTGTTGTTGTTGGCAATCGCCGATGACGCCGCCGGCCTAGTGATTTTGGCCGTGGCCTATCCCAGCAAGCCGATCGAACCGATGTGGTTTCTGCTCACCGGCGGCGCCCTGGCGTTATGTTATATTTTCCAGAAAACGCTGCGGTTGCATAGCTTTTGGTGGTACTTGCTGATTCCCGGCGTGATGAGCTGGTACTCATTCCAAATGGCGGGCATTCACGCGGCCTTGGGCTTGGTGCCGGTGATCTGCTGCATGCCTCACGCCAAGAGCGATCTGGGCTTGTTCGCCCAAATGGAGTTGAATCGCCACGACACGCTCAACGAATTTGAACATTGGTGGAAATATCCGGTCGAGATCATCCTCGGCATATTCGGATTGGCGAATGCGGGCGTGGTGATGAATAGCGTCGGCGTGGGAACCTGGATGGTGGTGGCCGGGCTTTTGATCGGTAAACCGGTGGGCATCACGCTTTGCACCTTGTTCGCCGAAAAAGTGCTGCGTCTGGAAGTGCCCGCCGGCATGAGCTATCGGCATGTGATCACGTTGGGCATGATCGCCGGAATCGGCTTCACGGTGGCGTTGTTTGTTTCCACCGCCGCATTCAAGGAACCCGGCGCCGTCCAAGACTCCGTCAAAATGGGCGCGCTGTTGAGTTTCGGCGCCGCGCCGCTGGCGTTCATGATCGCCAAGATGCTCAAAGTCAAACCGACCGGCGCTCCCGAATCTACGGAAACCGATTCGGAAGCAGCTTGATTGGCGGTTGCAAGTCTTCGTCTGAAAAAATAGCACAATGACGTTTCGGATTTAAAAGCCCGGCATTTTGAAAATGTCGGGCTTTTCCTTTACCCACCGTTGGAGCTCAGCCTTTAGGCTGTTTTTGTTGGCTGATATAATAATTACGAAAACATGTTAAAGCATGAACTCCAACGGTGGGCGGCAGCCGTTGGAGATTCCTAACCGCGCGAAGTTTTTATATTCCCACATCCGCCGGAGAGCCCTCAGGATGAGGTATTTCATTGGCGTCGACGAAGCAGGTTACGGCCCCAACCTTGGGCCGCTGGTGATTGCCGCCAGTTGCTGGAGTGCGCCCGACGAATTAGGAAACGACCTCTACGCGATTCTGCAAGACGCCGTCGTATCGCGTTTGGCGAAGCGCGGCGAGCGAAAGCGGACCGAGCATCTGGTGATCGCCGATTCCAAAACCGTGTATCAAGGCGCGCATCGCAAGGCTCGCCTGGAGCGGGGCGTTCTCGCTTCACTGGCGACCGCGGGTGAACTGCCCGGCGGCGGGCCCAGTCTTTGGACAGGTCGAGGGCTCTGGGAAAGACTGCTTGGCGGCGTGGAAGGCGAAATTTCCTCGCCCCCATGGAATCAGGTTCTAGCGCAGCCTTTGCCCAGCGAGGCTGCTCATGAAGAAGTTGAAAGCGGGCGGCGAATGTTGGCGGGTTGTCTGGCGGCAACGGGCGTGTCGCTTCAAGGCGTGCGCGCCGCGGTGTTGTTCCCGGGAGAATTCAATCGTCGAGTCGAGGCCGAGCAGAGCAAAGGCGCCGTTCTTTCGCACACCACGATCGACCTGATCGCCCAAATGCTGGCCGACTGCACGCCAGAAAACGCAGTTCCCGCAGACGTCATGATCACCTGCGACAAACACGGCGGACGCAACCATTACGCCCCGCTCCTAATGCCGCTCACCGCTGGCCAGTTGGTGGAAACACGTGTTGAGGGCAGGTCGGAAAGCAGTTACCGCTGGCGCGATGGCGAACGCCGCATCGAGATTGGCTTTTTCACCAAGGGAGAGCGGTTCCTGCCGACGGCTTTGGCGTCGATGGCGGCCAAGTATCTGCGTGAACTTTCGATGCGGGCTTTCAACTCATTTTGGTGCGAACACCTTCCCACGCTCAAACCGACGGCGGGATATCCACACGACGCCCGCCGATTCGCCGAGCAAACCCGCGTCATGCGGCAAAAACTGAACATCGCCGACGCCGAATTCTGGCGGAACCGTTGATGATGGCGACCGCTGGAGCGTTTCGTTCCCGTCTTTCCCGCCCGCCCGCCCGCCCGCCCGCCCGGGACAGGTGGTGCGTTCCGACAGAGGAACCGCACCTCGCGGTTTGTGTGTTCATTCGAATTCCATCCTTCGTGCTCTTCGCGTCCTTCGTGGTGAACTTGTTCGTTCGGCGGCGTCGTTCGGCGGCAGGGAGAATCGTTTGGCCAGACAGGTTCACCACGAAGGACGCGAAGAGCACGAAGGGGAAGCGTCGGGAGTCGGAGGACAAAACGTTTGACGCCGTCCTGCAATTTGGCGTTGTTGCGGTGGATGAGCACTCCAATCCTTTATCCCGACGGGATGCAAGCCATGAGCC
>QIKY01000387.1 GCA_003233175.1 Planctomycetaceae bacterium
CAGCCGATCTCGCCACGCCAGCGGCGCCCGCGCCTACCGCGCCGCCGGCAACACCGTGTACAACTGAACACACAAACCGCGAGGTGCGCTCTTTTCACTTGTCTATAGTCGGCTTGCCCGCGGAACAGGCAACCAACTGCGGAGATGGCAACGCAAGGCAGGTAAAACACTCCGCGAACGGCTGTTGCTGGAGCATCGTCCAGACGCTTTCAGACACGAGATGCCGTTCGCCGCGTCGCCACGTTCGACCGGCGTCGTCGACTACCTGCCGGAACGGCCCCCGATAAACAACAACGTGAGAATCGGGTTCCTTCGTGGCGGTTGCCTGCTTGACCGCCCGCAGCATCGTTTCGCGCATCTCGGCTCCGCCGGACCGGAAGCAGGGAGAGGCGCCGAATTTGGTCAGTTCGATGTCTGCGAACCCCGCCGCCTGCAGCGCGCCGATCAATTCGTGGTCCACCGGAACGTTTTTCACAATTGCAGCGGGCCCCGGCAGCGATAATTCTCCCTGCACGGCGGCGTCGGCGGTGAGGCAGTGAATCAGCAGTTGTCCGCCGGGTTTGAGAATACGAAGGGCTTCCGCCAAGGCGGCTTCCGGCGCGATGTTTGGCGAGTTGAAGGTTCCTTGCAAGCGGATTTCTCGGAGCGTGTCGTTGTCGAAGGGCAAGCGTTCGGGAAACGGCTCCCCCATCCGATGCGCCCACGCATCGGCCTCCGCCGCCGGAGGATGGAGCACGCCAGCGGGCGCGATTTTTTCCGGAAGTTGCCCCGCCCCGCGATGCTCGATGTCGCCTTCCAGGATATAAAACTCCCACAGGTTTCGGTCGGGGTCGTGGAGCCAGAATTTGGTTTGTCGGGCGTAACAGCATTCGACGCCTTGCTCACGCTGGCTCGACAAACCGGCCATGGCGAGTCGCTGTTGCAGTTCCGCCAACGCGGCGCCGTCGGAGAGTCTCAAGCCCAGATGGTTGAGCGTTCCCCGGCTGCTTGGCGCGCGCGGCTCCAACGCCAGCACGACCGGCGGTTCGTCCAACTCGAACTTCGCGTAATCGGCTCGCTGTTTTGCCGGTTCGCAACCGAACACGATGCTATAAAAATCGACCGACCGATTCAGGTCGGCCACGTTTAACGAAAGGTGAAATTTGGTCGGGGAATGCGAGGAATGGCTGTTCGGAGAATGGGTCGGCATGATTTTATGTTTCCTGGGTTACGGACAATGCGTTCAAAACGAGGGCGGGTTGACCGGCCTCTTCGGGCCGCGGTATGGGCACGAAAAAAGCCCACGTCGCCAACGCCGAAACGACAACAGCCATCGTGTAAAATATGAGAGAGTACGAGCCGGTGCGGGCCTGACATTCGGCCAGCATCTTGGGGCCCAGGGCCGAAGCGAAAACGGTCAGCATCTGCGCGGCCCCTTGAATGCGGCCCAAATGGGCGCGGCCATACGCCCGGCCCCAAAACGTGAAGAAAATGACCGTGATCGCCGCCCCCGAAAGCCCCATCCCCACCGCATACAGCACGACCTGCGGCTGCGTTTCCACTCGCGGCAGCCAACACAACGACGCCGCCAGCACAAACATCGCGACGCTCAACGTGCGGCCAATCGGCATACGTTGAACCAACCAGCCGATCGGGAATTTCGCCAGCAACGCGACCGCCGTCGTGAGCGCCAACATATTGTAATAAACCTCCACGGTGAAACCCCGCTCGACTAGAATCGACTCGTTAAACAGCGAGACGCCCGATGCAATCAAGCCGTACATCGAGACCGCCAGTCCAAACACCCAAAACGCGGGAGTTCGCAACGCCTGAACGAGCGTGTGCCCCACGGCGTCGCTCGAAGTTGATGTATTGTTGGATTCCTCGCCATCGAGAAAAAGTCCACACTGCTCCGGCGAGTTTCGCGTCAGCAGCCAGCCCAACGGCGCCATGCCAAACAACAACAGCAGCCCCATCGCCGACCAAACCACGCGCCAGTCGGCGGCGGCATACTCCTTCCCCCACAATGCGGCGCCGATGAATCCCAACGACATCAGCACGGCGTACGCCGCCATCGCCAGACTGAGTTTCCGCGAAGAAAACCATTTGCCCACCATCGTGATACTCACCACCGACAACGCACTCTGGCCAAAACCTCGCGTGAGCGCGATCGCCACGAAGAGCATCACCACGCCCGTCAGGCGGGTCATTGCCAAGACCACGACGCCCAAACATAAAACCGTTCCCGTCAATACGGTTCGTAAGCCGTAACGGTCGATCAGACGTCCGCACGGCAGGCAGAACGCGGCGCCCAGCAACGTGGCCCACAGGTTGAGGTCGGCATACGAAACACGGTCGATATGAAACGCCGGGTCGTTCAGCAAACGCTCGGTAATCATTCCCAGTCCGTGGGTGCGGCCCGGTAGGGTGGCGACCATCGCGGCGGCGGCGAGCGCCACGATCGTCCAGCCGTAGTAGAACCGCTTACGGGGCGAGGGTGCGGTATGGGCCGGAGCGCCGCGGGGAGATTGCTCGGAAGCCGCCGATTCCCGCGCTCCATCACTCGAAATAAAAGTCATCAACGGGCGCTCCCTCGGTTGCCTTGTGTTTCAACAGATATTCGTGGAATTCGGCGTAGTGCCGCTGGCGCTGCTCTCCTCCCTCAGACCTTGCGTTGTAACTGACATAGAACGCTCGCCGCGTATGCTGGGAGCGGTTCGGCGCCGACCGATGCGGAACGTAGCAGCCGAACACCGCCACATCGCCCGGCTCCAACACCAGCGGAATGGCTTCCGACGCATGCATGGCGTCGTCGGAGAGTTGGAATTTGCAGCCGGGTTTCGAGGGCAGCAGCCCTTTTTGGTGATGGCCGGCGAAAACTTCCGTGCAGCCGTTCTCGGCGTGCATGGGGTCAATCGCGATCAAAACGGTTACGAACGTCGTGGGAAAACCGTTCCAACCGGCGGGAAAATCCTGATGCAGGTCGTAGCCGCGCGCTCCCGGCGGTTTGAAGATCAGCTTGTCTTTGAACAAGCACGGTTCGTCGTTGTAAATCGACCGCAACACCGCCAATATCCGTTGGTCCGCCGAGATACGGGCGCAAACCGGCGAAATATCGTTGACCGGATCGAACACCTCGAAGAGCTGTTCGCCCGATTCCATATGGGGCTGAAAGCGGCAACGCAGATTTCGTTCTGAAATCAGTTCGGTGCGGTGCAGCAGTCTTCGCGATTCGAATTCCAGTTCGGCCGCTTCCGCTGCGGAGAACAAGCGCCGGAGCACAATAAAACCCCGCTGGTCGAATTCGCGGCGCTGCCCGACAGACAGCCCGCGTTGCCGTGCGGGCGGTTGCAGTTTCGTCATTATTGGTTCCTTATCAATCTGTGAGCAGCGGTTAGAATTCACTGATCACCTCCCCGCCCTTGGGCGTCGCCAATCCTCGCCAGACGGTCATTTTGATCGTCTCGCTGACAAATCGAACGGAGGCGTCGCCCATCAGAACATTCACGCCGCCAGGATGCCGGCTCCGCGCCGCACGCCAGCCGTAACCGGTGAACCGCTTGGCGGGATCGGAACTAAAGCTGAAGCCCAGGCAGTCGGGCGTGGCGCTGTTGGGTCCGTAAAAATGGTTGTACAGCGTGCAGCGATACTCGCCGTTGACCCACATGAACCCCCGGCGGTTACTCAAATTCCAGTGCGTGGCGCCGTTGCAACCGCCAACCGTGAGCGGCGCGCCAAACATGGTCCGATAAACCGTACCCGGCGACCTCTGCACGAAGCTGGGGTCGGTCGTGCTTTCATCGCCCGTACCCAACGTGCTTTCCGACATGATCACGGTATTGCTCGCGCCATCGAGAAAATCAGCAAAGCGGGTTTTCGAGTTGATGTAAAAAGTTCCGTCAACACCTTCATCTTGAAACGGCGTGCCGCCACCAATTCCCGTGCCCGTGCAGCCCGCGTAATTGGTCGGCCCCAAATCGCCGACGCCGTAGCCCTTGGAAATCGACTCACTCCGATCGCTGGGGCAGAGAAACGCGGGAACCATCAAACCGCTGGCCAACCGGTTCTGCGGAGAAACATTGAACGCCGGCGGCGCAAACAGCGGGACCTTCAGATTCAGCGAATCGTGGGCGTTGCTTTGTTCAAGATAAGGCGTCAGGTGCGCCAGCACCGACCAACGATAAAAATTGTAAGGATGCGACGGGTTCGATGGGAATTGCTTCGACTCCGAACCAATCGGCAGCCTGCGGAAGCTGCCCTCGAAATTGTGCGTCGCGAGCCCAAGCTGCTTCAAATTATTCACGCATTGCGTTCTCCTGGCCGCCTCTCGCGCCGCCTGAACAGCGGGCAAGAGCATCGCCACCAAAATCCCAATAATCGCGATCACGACCAGCAGTTCGACCAGCGTGAAACCGCCTCGCTGCAAAAACCGGTATGCGCCGTTGGCTTGCCGGCCTCTCGCCCCCACGATCTTCCTTGGTTCCGCCATCTTCAACATTGGTCGCCTCCCGTTCACAATATTTCCAGCAGTTACTACTGTCACACACTTTTAAGATAGTAAGACAGATAGCGGGCGTGCGACTGTTAAGCTACATACATTTGCAACTCGTTTTTTTTGGAATCTGCTAAACAGTGCGACACTCTTACAAATAAGAGAACGTAAGAGTATCGCCGGGCCGGCCGGCGGTCAAGGCTGTCGGGATGAACGGCGACGGCGGAGCGCCGGTCGGTTTTTCAAGGCGAGCGGCAGATAAAAATTCACCTACATACAAGCACGAAGCGCAAGCGAGTGAATCAGCTCAGGAAGTTTCCGGCAATTAGTTCCCGACTGTCGATCGAAAAAAAGCCCGGCATTTTCAAAATGCCGGGCTTTTAATTCGGTATGTAAATTCAGGACCGCTAAGGGACGGTTCGAGAAATAATTGTCAGCTCACACTTCCCTTGAACCACGATAATGCATTTAGGAGATAACGCATTCAGGCGATGATATCATGCACGACGTCGCCGTAGAGGTCGGTCAGACGAAAGTCGCGGCCGGCGAAGCGGTACGTCAAACGTTCATGGTCCAGGCCGAGCAAATGCAGAATGGTGGCGTGCAGGTCATGCACATGCACCTTGTTCTCGACGGCGTAATATCCGTAGTCGTCGGTGGCGCCGTATTGCAAGCCGCCCTTCACGCCGCCGCCGGCCATCCACATGGTGTAGCCCTCGGGGTTGTGGTCTCGGCCGTTTCTTCCGGTTTGGCTGACTGGCGTCCGACCGAACTCACCACCCCAGAGCACCAGCGTTTCATCGAGCATGCCGCGAGATTTAAGGTCTTCGAGCAGTGCGGCAATCGGCTGGTCGACTTCCAAGGCGTTTTGCGCCAGGCGGTTGCGCAGGTCGGAGTGTTGGTCCCACTTGTAACTGTGGCTGATCTGCACGAACCGCACGCCGGCTTCGGAGAACCGGCGGGCCATGAGGCACTGGCGGCCGAAGTTTTTGGTGGCCGGCTGATCGAGGCCGTATCGCTTTTGGGTGGCGGCCGTTTCCTGGCTGATATCTTGCAATTCGGGCGCGGTGGTTTGCATGCGAAAGGCCAATTCAAACGAATTGATGCGGCCTTCCAAGGCGGCGTCGGGCCCGGTTTGCCCTAATCGCTCGCGATTGATTTTTGCCAGCAGGTCGAGTTCCAGGCGTTGCAAATCTCGCGGGGTGTTTTCGGAGTTGTGAATGAAGGGAATCAGCGCTTTTTCGGCCGGCGTGCCGGCGTTGCCGATCGGCGTGCCTTGAAAATCGGCCGGCAGGAACGACGAACTATAGGCGTTCACGCCGCCGTGGGTCAGCGTTGGGCAGATCGTAATGAATCCCGGCAGGTTCTGGCTTTCGGTGCCTAGTCCGTAGTTGATCCAGGAGCCCATGCTCGGCCGGACGAACGTATCGCTGCCGGTATGGAGTTCCAACAGCGCGCCGCCGTGCCGGGAGTTGGAGCCGTGCATGGAGCGAATCAGGCAGAGGTCGTCGGCCTGTTTGGCGACCTGCGGAAACACTTCGCTGATCCAGGCGCCGCTTTGACCGTGCTGTTTGAATTTCCAGGGCGAAGCCAGCAGTTTTCCGGTGGCGGCGGAGAACACGCGGGGTTTGTCGAAGGGCAGCGGTTTGTCGTCGTCCTTGGTCAACTGCGGTTTGTAGTCGAAGGTGTCGACGTGCGAAGGGCCGCCGTGCATGAACAGAAAGATCACGCGTTTGGCCTTGGCGGGGAAATGCGGCGGCTTGGGGGAGGTGGGGCTTGCTTGCACCCGGTTCTCCTCTCCCAACAACGCGGCCAAGGCCAAGCCGCCGAATCCGGCGGCGCTGGTTTTGAGCATTTCCCGCCGGGAAAAAACGGGCGTGAATCGGTTGCGGTTTGCGTTCATAACAACACCTTTATTCCACATACATGAATTCGTTGGAGGCGATCAGCACGCGGCAAAAACTTTCCCACCCGCGCTGCCGGCCTTCCTCCGCTGGCTTGCCCTTGGCCTCCACGGCGGAAGCGTATTGACGGATATACGCCAACGATTGTTTGATTTCTTGTTCCGACGCCGCACGGCTCAAAGCGCGCTGGTACGCTTTTTCGATCCGCTGCGGGTCGGTGAGTTTCGCTTCGGCCAGTAATTGGGTCGACCATGCGCGCATTTGGTCGTTCACCACCTTGCCGTTCATCATGAAGAGCGCTTGCGGCGCCACGGTGGTGTTGATGCGTTTGCCGCTGAGCACGCTGGGGTCGGCAAAATCGAAGGCGCGAAAAACATCGTACAGCGCACTCCGCACAATCGGCATATAAACCGACCGCCGGTTCGTTTCATACGCCACGGGATCGACATTCGCGGTGCTGGTCACGTACTTGCGATTGGCCGTGGGCAGCATGGAGCCGCCCATTTCCAATTCCAAGGCGCCGCTCACCGCCAGAACCGAATCGCGAATCGCCTCGGCTTCCAGACGGCGACGATTCATCCGCCACAGCAGCCGATTCTCTGGGTCTTGTTGCATGGCTTGGGCGTCGAACGCGGTGCTCATTTGATAGGTGGAGGAAAGCATGATGATGCGATGCAGCGTTTTTATCGACCAGCCCTCTTCCAGAAATCGGACCGTCAACCAATCGAGCAACGCGGGGTGGGTGGGCCGTTCTCCCAGGCGTCCAAAGTTATCGGGCGAACGCACTAGGCCCTCGCCAAAATGGCCCTGCCAAATACGGTTCACCATCACCCGCGCGGTTAAGGGATGCTTCGCGCTGGCCAGCCAGTTGGCCAACTCCAAACGCCCGCTGCGTTGGTTGTCGATCGGGGGTTGGTGTTCGCCGGCGAACAGCCGCAGAAACTGGCGGGGAACTTTTTCACCCAGGCTGCGATGGCTGCCGCGAATATGAATCTCGACATCTTGCGGCTCTCCCTCCGAAACCGCCATCACTTGAGGGAACTCCGGCAGCGAATCGTCCAGCGTTTTCTTTTCCGCCCGCCGCGCCGCCAACTGCTCTCGCACATCGGCCGCATACGACGACTCCACATCCTGGGGCAAACGAAATGGGCCTGCCGCCGCATACAGCACCTGCCGCAAGGCTTCGCGGTTGGGTTCGGCAAAACTTTTGGCTTTCTTACCAGCTTCCGTATTGCTGAAAGCGGCCCAGTCGCGGTCGATTTCACCAAACAGAGCGTCGTACAAACTCGCCAAGCGAACCAGCAGCAGGTCATCAGGACCGTTGGCGGCAAGTAGGATCCAAGCGGCCAACGGCGAGGTTTCGTCTTCGGCGGCCTGGGCTAGATAGTCCACCCACTGCCGGACGAATTCCGGCTTGGGTGTAAAGCCGCCTTCCTTACTGACTTCTTCGTTCGGCGAATGAATACGGGCGAGTTGTTTTGGGGCGTTGGCCAGCGATGTCAGCAGCAGCTTATCGATGTGCGGGAAGGGCGCCTGGCCTGAAAGCTCTAGGCGAATCGTGTTCTTCCCTGCGGTGAAATCGAAAACGCCCTGCACTTCCCAGGTTTGGGTTTCGGGAGTCCAACTGCCGGTTGCCTTGCCGGCTGCGTCGGCGCGAACACGTTCGCCGTTGACGAGCAATTGCACAGGCCGCGCTGCGGCGGCGGCGTAACGAATTTCAAGTTGGCGCTGGCCGGCCGAGGGAAACGTGAGATCATATTCGGCGAAGTTCGGGTACGCGCCGCCGTTGAGAATCACGCCGATGCCCTTGCCGTAATTCGAGGAATCCTTGAGCAGGTTGCCCCGGACGTAGTTCTCGGCTTCGATCAGCACGGCGCCTTCGGGAAGGGCCGCGTCTTTTTCAGCGCCGACCGATTTGAGTTGCGCGACGAATAGATCGTGGCGGCGCAGCTGTTCGGCGGCCAGTAAATAGTCGCCTACATGGGCGCGCGACGAAGCGAGCAGTTTGTTGTTGGACTGTTGGACGAGTTGGTCGATTTGGGCCTGTTTCGCGGCGGCTTTTTGCAGGATGGCGTCTCGCTGCGCCAACTGTTCCGGCGTGGCCAACGGCCTCTCTTGCCAGCGGGCCACGACGCTGAAATTCTCCATCGTTTTTGTGCTCTTCAAGATGCCCGCCAACGAGTAATAGTCTTCGGTGGGGATCGGGTCGAACTTGTGTCCATGGCAGCGGGCGCAGCCGAGCGTGAGCCCCATGAACGCGCGGCCGATGGTGTCGATTTGTTCGTCGACGATATCCATTTGCATTTTGACGGGGTCGTCTTCGGCCAACATTTTGGCGCCCACCGAAAGGAAGCCGGTGGCGGTGAGTCCTTCAAAACGTGTTTCGGGGTCGGCGTTCTGGGTTAGTAAGTCGCCGGCGATTTGCTCCTTGACGAAGCGGTCGTAGGGCTTGTCTTTGTTGAAGGCCGCGATCACGTAATCGCGATACCGAAAGGCGTTGGCGTAGGCCAAGTTTTCGTCCAGTCCGTTGGAGTCGGCGTAGCGCGCGATGTCCAACCAATAGCGGCCCCAGCGTTCTCCGTAGCGGGGAGAATCGAGCAGGCGGTCAATCACCGCGGCCAACGCTTGAGGCGAGTCGTCGTGTAAAAAGGCTTGCACCTCCTCCGGCGTGGGCGGGAGGCCGGTGAGATCGTACGTCACACGGCGCAACAAGGTTCGTTTGTCGGCGGCGGGCGCGGGGTGCAAGCCGGCCGCTTCCAATTTCGCCAGCACGAAGGCATCCAGCGGAGAGGCCGCCCAAGCCGCGTTTTTCACCGCCGGCGGCGCCTGTTTGACGGGCGGCTGGAATGACCAGAAATTCTTTTCCTCCTCCGTAAACAGAGGGCCGGTTGGATGGCTCTTTTTTTTATGCGGCGAGGCCTTCACCTTCTCGGAGTTCGGCCACGGCGCGCCCATGCGTATCCACTCGGTGATCGCCGCGATATCGGCCCGGGAAAGTTTTTCCTTGGGCGGCATGAGCAGCTTGTCGCTGTGGTTGATCGCACTGATCAACAGACTTTTGCTCGGCTCGCCGATCACGATGGCCGGTCCTCGAATGCCGCCTTCCAACATGGCGGCTAGAGAATCGACTTGCAGTTCGCTTTCGGCGGCGTCTTCGGAATGACAATCTTGGCAGCGGTCGACCAAAATAGGCCGCACTTTTTTCTCGAAGAACTCGACTTGGGCGGCGTTTGGCTTGCTGGCGTTGGGTTCAGCGGCCTTGGGTTCAGCGGCCGAAAGGGCGCCGGCGGCGAGTCCCGCGAAAAGCCATGCAGCCAATAGGTGGGAATGTTTTTGCATGTTGGCGACTATGTTAGGAGGGCTGAATGAGGAGGGTGGTCTGTCGTATTGAAGAGCATTTTGTTACCGCAAAAATATTTTTGCCACAGAGGACACAGAGGACACGGAGAAAAGAGCCAAGCAAGACGGGCAACGCCGAGTGCATCACACTCTGAGTGCTCGGTGATCTCTGTGGCAAATGCATTGCATGTTTTGTTCAAACGGATGGTTGCGGCAGTTCCCTCCAACGTGAACATTTACTTCGTTTGAGAACGCACGGCGGCGTCTACTAAATTGGAAAACAGAGCCGCTTCCACCAGCACCGCCGTGCGGCGAATGTGGTCGGCCATCGTTTCGGCGGCGCGGTGGGCGTCGGCGGCCAGCAGGTGGGCGATGATTTTGAGGTGTTCGGCGAGCGCGATTTCCTGCGCCCGATGTTCGTTGTCGACAACCTCTCGAACCACCTGAACCAAGGTGTTGTATCGGGCCAGCTCTTCTCGCAGGCGGTCGCTGCCGCAATGGGCGGCAATCAAGGCGTGCAGCCGGACGTCGATGTCCATGGCGCGGCCCGACCAGGCGTCGTCGCGCGGCGCGGCGGCGAGTTTTTCGAAGTCTGTTTTTAATCGCTCCAACGATTCGCGGTCGATCTTTCCGCAGGCGTTGCGCACGGCCTCCACTTCCAACACGCGCCGCAGTTGGTAGATTTCGCGAATCTGCACGGGGCCGAAATCCCGCATGACGGCGCCGCGATTCGGCGTGTTTTCCACGATACCGCGGGAGGCCAGTTCGGCCAACGCTTCGCGAACGGGAGTTGCGCTCACTCCAAATTGTTCGGCCAAACGCTGCACCACCAATCGCGAACCGGCGGGAAAATCTCCGCGAACCGCAGCAGTCAGGATTTGACCGGCCAACACATCTCGAATGCTGCCTCGCGGCACGGTTTCAAACAGGGTGGATGTCGCCATGACTTCATTATGCTCATGCTTGGGGGATACTGCTGCTCACACTGGTAAAAAACCCTGTAATTCAACATTAAATAAAATATCAAATTCAAAGTCAAGCAAAAAATCCGACATTTTGTAAATGGACGATGATTTTGGCGGCGGCGCATCGAGCGTTTTCGATTGGGCGCCCCGTTGGTCAGTGCAAACTCTTGATCATCAGGTGAAAACAGGCATAATCGCAGACGAAGGCATCATTGCAGATGGGCGGGCCCTGCTGGCGAGCAACCCGATGGAACCATGGGACCGTCGAACTCCGTGTCGATTGGTTGGCCCCGCGGCAACCATCGGCGCCCAAAATTTGAACTATTTCGTTGACGTGAAAGTGGCGAGCCTCTAATGGCCAAGGATTTCTTAAAAGGCGTACAAGAATCGTACGACGTTGTCGTGATCGGCAGCGGTTTGGCCGGCCTGACCACCGCCAACGTTCTCGGCAGAGCAGGCCATTCGGTGCTCTTGCTGGAGCAGCATTACAAATTGGGCGGCATGGCCACCTGGTTCAAACGGCCCGGCGGCCATATCTTCGATGTGTCGCTGCACGGTTTTCCGGTCGGCATGATCAAAAGCTGCCGCCGGTATTGGACTCGCGAAATCGCCGATTCGATCGTGCAACTCGAAAATATTCGTTTCGATAACCCGATGTTTTCGCTCACCACTACGTTCAATCGGGCCGACTTCACCGAACTGCTGGCCAAGCAGTTTCATGTGGACCGCGAAAACATTCAAGCCTTCTTCGATGCGGCGCGGGGCATGAATTTTTATGACGATCAAAAGCAAACAGCCGGAGAACTGTTCGAGAAGTTTTTTCCGGGCCGCGAAGATGTCGTCCGACTGCTGATGGAGCCGATCACCTACGCCAACGGATCCACGCTCGAAGACCCCGCGCTTTCGTATGGAATTGTATTCTCGAATTTTATGTCGAAAGGCGTCTTCACGTTTGTTGGCGGGACGGACGTTCTCATTCAGATGATGCACGACGAACTGAAACGCAACGGAGTCGATGTGCGCATTCGCGCCGATGTTTCAAAAATCGTCGTACATAACGGCGCCGTGCGGGCGGTGGAAGTGAACGGCCGCACGATTCGCACTAGGGCGGTAATTTCGAATGCGAATTTACGTTCGACGATTTTCCGTTTGATTGGCGAAGAGAAGTTCGACCAAACGTTCGTCGACGAAGCACGTGAAGTGCGGCTCAATAGCTCCAGTACGCAAGTTTATATCGGCTTGAAACCGGGCGAACAGATCGACGAAAGCACCGGCGACTTGCTCTTCAGCTCCACGGCGCCCCGCTTTCAGACCGATCTGCTGCTCAGCCGCGATATCACCAGCCGCACGTTTTCGTTCTATTACCCTCGAACGCGGCCGCAAAGCGATCCTCGCTGTCTGATCGTTTCCAGCACCAACGCACACTACCACGATTGGGCGGACCTTTCCGAACACGATTACCAAGCCAGCAAGGCCGACCTGATCGAAACCACGCTCGCTGCGTTGGAGAAGTACGTGCCGAATGTGCGGGCGCGAATCGCGCATGCCGAAGCAGCCACGCCGCGCACGTTCAAACACTATACACAACACGTGCATGGCGCCAGTTTCGGCACGAAATTTGAAGGGCTGGCCGTCAGCCGCGCCTTGCCCGAACAGATCTCAGGGCTTTATCATGCTGGCAGCGTGGGCATTATTATGTCGGGCTGGCTGGGCGCGATGAACTACGGCGTGATCGTGGCCAACGATGTCGACGCCCAACTGCTCAAGGCGCCGCCGGTAAGTCGTGAAGCACAAACCAAGGCGATTCCCCGCTCATGACGATCGAAGAAATTCACGCCGCCATTCCCCACCGCGGCCCGATGTTGTTGGTCGATGAAATCGTGGATCGCGACGAAAACAGCATCGTCTGCCGTAAAACGTTTTCGGCCGAGGAATATTTTTTTCAGGGCCACTATCCCGATTTTCCGTTGGTTCCCGGCGTCATTCTTTGTGAATGCGGCATGCAGGCCGGCGCGATTTTGCTGGCGAGGCATGTCGAAAAAGAATCCGACGGCGGCGTTCCGGTGGCCACGCGTCTGAACGACGTTCGCTTGAAACGCATGGTGCGGCCGGGCGAGACGATCGAAATGCACGTCACATTAAATGAACGCGTGGCCAATGCATTCTTCCTCACGGCCAAGGTTCTGTGCGAGGGGAAAGTGGCCGTGCGGTTCGATTTCGCCTGCGCCATGGCGAAAGTCACGTGAGTCGCAGACGCCCAGACGCCGCCGTTTACGGCGACGCGGGAAATGTGATAGTGATCTATCCTACAGCGATTCGCCAATATACGGTTACCAAAAAAAAGGGAAACGCAGAGGTCGCAAAGGCGCAGGGGGCCGCAGAGAAGAAAAAGACAAGAGAAGATAATGTCGAAATGACTAAACTCAAATCTCGGCGATGATCATTCACGGCGCCATTGAATCGCGTTGTCTTTCGGGGGCGAGGTGATCGGATTCTGTCCTCTGCGGCCCTCCGCGCCTTTGCGTTCTCTGCGTTGAAATGTTGACCCGAAAACCGCCGAGCAATGTCTGGATTTCCGCCCAAAGTGTGTGGAATTGCGATAGCAATCTGTCCGACAATTCAAAACCCGTGAATAGTTACCGATTTGCGGTGTTTCAGTTCGCGATAGCCAAGGGTGTTCGATGCCGGAGCTTCCAGAAGTAGAAACCATGCGTCGCGGCGTTGCCCGCGTGACCGGAGCCATCATTCAAGACGCCCTGGCGTTCGATTTTGGCTACAAGCCGATACGAATCACGCCCTCGATCGGGCGGTTGCGGCAGCGGGTTCGCGGTCGCAAGATTGTCGACGTTGACCGGATTGGCAAGCGGGTTTTGTTGCGGCTCGACAATCAAGCCGCGCTCGTATTCGAGCCCCGCATGACGGGCATCGTGCTGATTGCCGACCCGCCCAATCAAATACACTTGCGATTTCAATTGAAGCTCGAAAAACCGAAAGGCAATATCTTTTTCTGGGACCGCCGCGGGCTGGGCTCAGTGCGGTTGCTAACGGCCAGCCAGCAACAGCAGGAACTTGGGCCGGCGAAACTTGGGCCCGACGCCCTGCTGATTACCGCCGAGCAAATGCAAGAGCGGTTAGGCGCCAGCCGCCGCGCGATAAAAGCGGCGCTGCTCGACCAACGCGTTTTGGCGGGCGTCGGCAATTTGTACGCCTCGGAATTACTGCATCTGGCGAGAGTGCATCCCGCCCGGCGTTGCGACCGCCTCACGCGCCGGCAATGGAGTTTGATCCACCAGGCGATGAACGCCATTTTGGAGGAAGCCATTCGCTATGAAGGATCCACGCTCTCGGACGGCGCCTACCGCAACGCCTTGAACCAAGACGGCGGTTACCAAAATTGCCATCGCGTTTACGATCGCGAAGGCGAGGCCTGCCTGACGTGCCAAACCGGCAAGATACAGCGGATCGTGCAGTCGCAACGCTCCACGTTTTTTTGTCCGCACTGCCAGACAAAACGGCCGGCGAGGGCGGTTGGGTAAGCACCGTTGGAGTGTACGCTTTAGCGTGGTTCGTAAAAGAAAACACGCTAAAGCGTACACTCCAACGGCGCAATCCAGCGGTGGCAAACTTCAACGGCGGGTTATGGCATATCGCAACTCACGCCGCCGGCGGCGGGCACGTAGCAGGAGCGGGTGTAGTCCATCATCATGCGGTGCGAACTGAATCGCCAAGCCAGCGTGCCAATGGAATTCATCATCATTTTGATCCATTGCAGGGGCAGGCCGTCGACGTCGCGCTGGTAGAACGTCGGAATGACCTGCTCTTCGAGCACGCGAAAAAGATGTTCCGCATCGCGACGATCGGTTTCTTCATCGGAAACATGGCTGGTTCCCACGCCAATGGCGAAGCCGTTGGAGCCGTCGTACGCTTCGGCCCACCAGCCATCGAGAACCGAAAGGTTCAGCCCGCCATTGAGCACCACTTTTTGACCGCTCGTGCCGGAAGCCTCCAACGGACGACGCGGGTTGTTCAACCAAACATCAACGCCCTGAATTAAGTGCCGGCAAACGTTGATATCGTAATCCTCGACGAACACGATTCTGTGCTTGAGCCGGTCGTCGTGCCGCGCATTGGAAATACGCTGGATCAGTTGCTTGCCCGGTTCGTCCTTGGGATGCGCCTTGCCGGCGAAAATAATCTGGATCGGGCGTTCGGCGTCGTTCAGCAGGCCGCAGATGCGGTCCATATCGGAGAGGAACAAATCGGCGCGTTTGTAGGTGGCGAAACGGCGTCCGAAGCCGATCGTGAGAATGTTGGGATCGAGCACGTTGCGCGCCGCCTCAATCGATTCCTCGCTTTCGCCCCGCCGACGACATTGCCGACTCACGCGCCGGCGGACGAACGCCAGCAACAGATTCTTCAACGCGTTGTGGGTTTCCCAGAGTTCGCCGGGATCAACTTTGTGAATGCTCTGCCAAGCGGCGGCTTCACCCACTTGGGTTCTCCAGCCGGCCGGGAAGTGGCGGTCGTAAAGATGCAGCATCTGCCAGGCGAGCCAACTCTGCGTATGAACGCCGTTGGTGATGTGCCCGATCGGAATTTCCTCCTCCACGCGCCAGGGCCACAGATGCGCCCACATGCGCCGGCTGACATGCCCGTGCAACGAACTCACCGCATTGGCGCGGCGCGATAATTTCAAACCCACGACCGTCATGCAGAAAGATTCGTGTTCGTTCTGGGGCTCCACCCGACCCAACCCCATGAGTTGGTCGTGGGAGATTCCCAATTGATCTCGCAAGGGGCCCAAATGCTCCTCCACCATGCTGGCGTCGAACCGATCGTGCCCGGCGGGAACAGGCGTGTGTGTGGTGAATACGGTGTGTTGGGCCACTTCGCGGAGGGCGTCGTCGAACGACATGCCATCGTGGTGGATGCGATGCCGAATCACTTCCAGCGGCGCGAAAGCGCTGTGTCCTTCGTTGAGATGATAAACGCCGGGCGTGATGCCCAGCGCTCGCAACGCCCGAACTCCGCCGACGCCCAGCACCATCTCTTGGCGGATGCGCGTACGCTGGTCGCCGCCATACAAACGGCTGGTGAGTTCGCGGTCTTCGGGTTTATTGCCTTCGACATCGCAATCCAACAGATAGAGCTTCACGCGGCCCACTTGCATCAGCCAGACCTTCGCCTTGAGCACGCCGTCGCGAGTTTCCACCTCCACCATGATCGGCTCGCCGTCGGTCGAAACGGCCGGCTGCATCGGCAGGTCTTCCACTTTCGTGTATTGGTACTCTTCGATTTGGTAGCCGTCATCGTCGAGACGCTGGCGGAAATAACCTTGGTCGTAGAATAGGCCGATGCCAACCAACGGCACGCCCAAACCACTGGCGCTTTTGACATGATCGCCCGAGAGAACGCCCAAGCCGCCGGAATAGATCGGCATCGACTCATGAATGCCGAACTCCGCGGAAAAATAGGCCACCGGTTTGGCGCCCAACACGCCGGCGTTGGCGGCGCTCCAGGTCTGTTTGCTGGAGGTGTATTCCTTCAACCGACGGTAGGCGTGGTTGATGCGACTATAGAGCACCATTTCCCCCGCCCGGGCTTCAAGACCTTCGGGCGTGAATTCCTTGAGCAGCGCGATCGGGTTGTGGTCTAACTGGCGCCAGCGAATGGGGTCGAGGTCGCGAAATAGGTTGACCACCTCAGGATGCCACGACCACCACAAGTTATGGGCCACCGCCACACATTTGTCGTAGAGCGTTTGCGCCGGCAATTCACCCACGGCTTCCACATTGTCGTTGCTTGCCACTGGAGGAACTTGCGTCTGGCTCATGGTTCTCCCTTTACATCTCGAACAGCTGGTTTGTCGCCTTGTTTCGTCCCGACTTAGGAGCACTCGAGAAATAGTTATCGAACGCTCACCCACTTTTTGAAAAAACGTGGAGCTGCTAAATCCCGAATGGACGGCTGACAAGCCCGGCTTTTTGAAAAAGCCGGGCTTCTCAGCCGGGATGTCGTTTTTCCACACCTCACCCTGAGGCGAAAATCGGTATTCGGTTCCTACTCCCGAAGCGACCTCATTGTCAAGTAGACGCTATCGGGTGTTGGCCGGGAAACCGCCAGTTCGATTCGACCAATTATTGCGGTTTTTCCCATTCCGTGAAAGACAATTTTTTATGCCGCTCGCCTGCGGCGTTAGCTTAGGCATGGTAGGATGTCTTTAACGTGCGGGCTACCGCATGCCGATGGGCGATTGCTGCTTTAGGCAGCTCGACAACGAGCCCCAAACATGTGATAGGATAATTCGAGGTGTAAAATCAGATCGAAATTTGTTGTTGTCAGATATTTTTTCGTTAAAATTCTCTTGCCGGGCAAGGACGCCCAGTTGTTGCAACTGGCGATCATCTGATTGGGGCAGAAAATAGGGTTGGGCAGAACCAGTGAGGTGCAAAAATAGTTTCTCTTGCTAAAGACGCCCCTTCTCAAGGGGGGCAGTGCTCTGGCAAGCCCCTTCACGTGAGAGGGGGCTTGGGAAGCCATTTGAGCGAGTGAGCTTTTTGATGGCCGCCAGTCGTTTCTCGTGTGTTTCGACTTTGCCCGATGTGTCGCCTAGCCACGATCGAGGAATTATGTCCCAGGATTCCAGCCCCATTGTTTTTGTCGTCGACGACGAACCGGTAGTTTGTCAATCATTGGTGGCGTTGTTAAGCGGCGAAGGCCACAATGCCCAATCCTTTCCGTCGGCTGAAGATTTTCTAAAAGATTTTGAATCGTCGCGGTGCGGCTGCCTGATAGCCGATGTCCGACTTCCGAACATGAGCGGCATCGAACTGATGCGGGAATTGTCGAAGTCGTCGCTGCATCCGCCGGTGATTCTGATCAGCGGCCACAGCGATATTCCGATTTGCGTGCAGGCAATGAAAGAAGGCGCGTTTCATTTCTTGGAGAAACCTTATCGCCCCTTCCAGTTGCTCGATATTGTGCGCAGCGCTCTGGAGTACGATGCAAAAACCCGTCGGGAACAGAGAGGGCGCCATGAGAAAGGCCAACGGCTGGCCCGCCTAGCGCCCGATGAATTGGTTGTGCTCAAGGGAATAGTGGCAGGCAAAACGAGTCGCGATATTGCAGCGGAAATGGACGTCAGCCTGCGCACCATTGAGTATCGGCGGGCGCGAATCATGGAAAAGCTGAATGTGAGCAGCAAGGCGGAAATGGTCGCGATTGCAATCTCGGCCATCGCGGCGGAGTAACATGCTTTCATACGCGGCGAAGCAGCGTGAAATTTGTTGGCTCAATTAAAAAAAACCGGCTTTTTCAAAATGCCCGGCTTTTGGCTGCCGCAGGCGGCAACTTAGGCTCGCTCTGATGAACATCGGCAAATCCGGCTAGGAGCCTCCGGAAACTGGTTTCGCCGAAGCGGAATCGCTTGCCGTGTCGTAGAACGAGCGCCACACCAGCAAGCAGGCGCCGCAAACAAGGAGGCAGTCGGCAATATTGAAATTCGGCCAGACATGTTCGCCGTACGAAAAGAGAATCCAATCGCGAACTTCGTTGTGCCACTGGTCGGGCTGATTCGGGGCATGCCACAAACCCAAACGGTCGTAGAGGTTGCCAAAAATGCCGCCCGTCACCGAGGAGAGCGCCCCGGTTAAATAAAGATCTTTCGCGGCGCCGGCGGCGAACAGCCAAAAAATAATTCCCACCGCCGCCAAGATGGACAGTATCGGAAAGATCCAACGAATTTCCGCGCCCATGCCGAACAGAGCGCCGGGATTGAGCGCCGTTTGAATGCCGACATAACCTTCCCAGATCCAGTATGTCTGGCCGGGAGGCATTCCCAGCCAATCGAAAACCCAGTGCTTGGTCCAGAGGTCTGCCGCAAAACCGCTAACGGCAATCAACAAAAACAGCAAGATCCGGCTCTTGGGGTAAGATGGCTGTGAAGACGTGAGTGCGTCGGAATCCATTTCCGTTTCATGCCCCAATCGGCTCAGTGTTTTGCCCAGCGTTTTGACCAGCCTGACGAAGAACGTGTGGAAAAAACACTTCCCAATTCAGAAGCCTGACTTTTTCAAAAGCCGGGCTTCTCGCGCCGCCATGTCGGAATCTGGTTGTTCCACACTTTCCCAGAAGCTGATTCAAGCATACAGAAGCAGCGTCAGACCACCTAGAGAGAATTGGCTGCGATGCGCATTCAATCATTCGGCGGGCGTCAGTTCGACTGCACCACGTCGGCGCATTTGACGCAATAGGGAGTGTGCGGAATGGCATTCAGGCGGGCCTTGGGCACTTTTCCTTCACACTCGGCACAGAGGCCATACTCGCGATTCTCAATGCGGACCAGCGCGCCTTCAATTTGTTCCAGAAGATCGCCCTCGCTGGCCATGAGTGAGAGCGTGAATTCCTGCTCGAAATTGTCGGTTCCCAGGTCGGCCATGTGAATTGGCATACTGGAAAGGTCGCCACTGGCCTCGCTGCGCGTTTTGTTGAGCGCGGCGTCCGCCATTGCGTTGACATCGCCTCGCAAGCGAGCGCGCATTTGCAGCAAGCGCTCCTTGTAGACTTTCGATTCTGTCTTTAACATTGGTTTGGGCACAGCATTCTTCCTCAAAAGCGATTCCTCTCACAGAGGAGCAACTCCTCGCAACCGAAGGGCTATTCCAAGACAATTCAGTCTATTCCTGTCCCCTAAAAAGGTCAATATGCTGGCGCCTTCCGTTATATGTCACACCCCTAATGCGAGGGGGTTTTGGGCGGCTGGTTGCTGGCGAGCAGCCGGCGTTGTTTAGGAGCAGTTCCGAAATTTACCTACCGAATTAAAAGCCCGACATTTTCAATATTCCGGGATTTTCCGAGCTATGCTCCGCACGGTAAGGACTGACATAATTGCATATCATCTTATTGCGATATTGCAATTTGAGTAATTTCAGCCGCTTGAGGTACAACCTCACATCGAAGTTGTCGGCTCAGAGCGGGCGAAGGGAATCGAACCCTCGTAGTCGGCTTGGGAAGCCGATGCTCTACCATTGAGCTACGCCCGCTTCATTTTTGGGCCCGCTTCATTTTTGGGCCCGCTTCATTTTTGGGCCCGCTTCATTTTTGGGCCCGCTGCTTCCACTTGCCAAGATCGCCATGGTAGACGATGATCGCGGCCCGCCGGGGAAATAATACGTTGCCTATCTCAAGCCGTTGTTTTTGTCTCAGCCAACCGCCCCATTTTTGGTCTAGTCTATACGCCCCATTTGGTCTAGTCTAAAGTCGGTGCTCCTTCCTGGCAATCAGTTTGCAAACTCGTTCTTCACGCAGACGGTTTTTCTTCATGGCGTTCGGCGATTCTCCCGCAACCAACTCCCACCACAAGGCAAGTTCGATCGAATCTTTTGATCGACTGGCGCAAATCTATCGAACTGCGGCGGCGATTATTGTCCAAAAGGGATTCGACGCCACCTCGATGAACGAAATCGCCTCGGCCCTCGATCTTACCAAGGCCGGTTTGTATCATTATATCCGCGGTAAAGAAGACCTGCTTTTTTCCATCATGCAATTCGCGATGGATATCGTCGACGAGAAAGTGCTAACGCCCGCCCGCAAGATTCAAGACCCCGAGGAGCGATTGCGGTTTACGCTCGCGCGGCATGCCGGAATGACGAAGTACGTCAAAGAAATCACGATTCTCGCGGAGGAAGTGGCCGCGCTTTCCGACGAACATCGGGATTTCATTCTCGAACGCAAGCGAAATTACTTCGAATTTGTGCGGGCGACGCTCGTCGAACTGAATGAGCAAGGGAAACTTCGAGACCTCGACCCCACCATCGCAGCGCTGAATATCTTCGGTATGGTGCTGGGAATTGCCCGGTGGTACCGGCCCGATGGCAAATTGGGCCCGGAAAAAGTTGCCGAACAAACTTCTCGCCTACTTCTGGGCGGACTCCTTAAGTCGTCTGAATAAAACGGCTTGCGTCAATCTGTTTTTGCCAGGGAGGTTTTTCCCGGGAACCGACCGACCGGTAGGTTGCATTTTTCCGTGATTATTGTAGATATTTAGGTTAGCGCGTGTATTATTACACGAGGAACCCCTTTTCTACTCTCTCTTCCATCTCATTCTCTGGAGAGGCACGATGAATACTCGACCGACGCGTTCTGGAACCCGAGTTGGTTTCACTTTGGTGGAATTGCTCGTTGTGATCGCCATCATTGGCATTCTCGTGGCGATGCTCTTACCTGCGGTGCAAGCGGCGCGCGAAGCCGCCCGACGCATGCAATGTGGGAACAACTGCAAGCAAATTGGCTTGGCGATTCATAACTACCACGACACGTTCAGGGCGTTTCCAATGGCTTGGTATATTTCGATCGGTGCGAGGATCAACGCTGAGTCGTGGGGCACTTCGATTTTGCCGTTCATCGAACAACAGCCTTTGTATGATCAGTACGACCACAACATCATTGCCGCGAATGAAACTAGCCCGGCCAACGTGCTGCTGATTTCGACGCCGCTATCGGCTTTCGTCTGCCCTTCGGCGCCTGGCGGCGTGGAACGCCAATATCAGGGCGATGCAAACGGCGCTGGGTTGCCGCTGACCTGGACAGCCGCAGCTTCCGATTACACCGCCACAACGGGTGTTCGGGGCGTCTTTTCCAACCTTGCCTACACTTCAACTCCGGTAGGTCCCCGCAACGGCGTGCTGCAAGTGCATGGCCCGTTCGGGAATAATCGCACCAGCCGATTTGCCGGCGTTACCGATGGCACGGCCAACACTTTTATTGTTGGCGAACGAACCGGCGGCGGCATTATTTACAACAAGCGTCTGGCGGCGCCCACAGCCGTGCAGGCGGGAGCCGTTCTGAACGGCGGCGGCTGGGGCGATGTGCTCAATGGCGAAAATTGGGTGTCGGGCAGTTTGTACACTGGCGTTACGAGTCCGGCCGGTCCTGAAGGCCCCTGTGCTATCAATTGCACCAGCCAGCGTGGCCGAGGTTTTCACAGTTTCCATCCTGGCGGCGCCCAGTTTGTCATGGCCGATGGATCTGTTCAGTTCGTCAACGCGACAGCCTCCGCCTTGGCGATTGCCTCTCAAATCACTCGCCAAGGGGGCGAGGTGGTGCCGAGTAATTAGGGCCTTCCATGGTACCAGACTGGTTTTTCCCGCAGGGCGTTTTTTAGTTATTCCCATCCTCCGTTCCGTGGAGTCTTGAAAAGAATGAGTTGTCGAAAGATCCGGTGGTGGTTTTGTCTTGTCGCGGCTCTTTCGTGCTGCTCCTGTTCCGGAAAAACAGACTATGGAAAGAAAACTTTCCCAGTCACTGGAACTATCTTTGTCGATGGCAAAGCGGCTGCGGAGGTTACTATTACCTTGCACAACGTCAATGGAATGGACGCCGAAAACCCCACGGTTTCCAGTTCGGTGTCGGGCGAAGACGGGGCGTTTGCCATCTCGACGTTTGAAGAAGGCGATGGCGTTCCCGCCGGCGACTATGTAGCCACGTTCACCTGGGGTAAGCTGAACATGATCAGCATGAGCTACGAGGGAGACCGGCTCAAGGGCCGGTATGCCGACCCTAAAAAGTCGAAGATTAAAGTCACGGTTGTTGAGGGCGAACCGACCGACATGGGAAAAATCGAGCTTACCTCGAAATAATCTCGTTCGGCGCCGTGGAAGCGTCTGTTACCGATTGTGGTGTGAAAAAGCCCGGCATTTTGTAAATGCCGGGCTTTTAATTCGGCAAAAGTTTTCATCTCATGAAGAGTTGTTTTTTCCATGTGTCTTGGGAGGCTTCCGGCCATGCGTTTTTTGCAGCGAGCGTTCGTGGCGTTGAGTATTGTCGTGTTGTGCGCGGCCAGCGCGCGGGCCGAAAAGGCCGAGATTCCCTCAGCTTTATTCGACTACGTGGGGCGTCCTGATTCCGCCTACGCTTGGAAAATCGTTTCCACGCAATCGCATCAGGGCGGAAAAATTTATAACGTCGAACTCACCTCTCAGGTTTGGCAGGGCATCACCTGGAAACATGTGTTGCAGATTCATGAACCCAAAAATCTGGAGCATCGGGAGCACGTTTTACTGTATGTCACGGGTGGTCGAAACGGCCGCCAGCCCGGACTCTCCGATATGGTCATGGGCGGCAAATTAGCGGCAATGTCGAAAGCTCGCGTCGCGATGTTGTTCCAAGTTCCCAACCAACCACTGTTCGGCGGCCGCGTGGAAGATGATCTGATCTCGGATTCTTGGCTGCGCTATCTGGAAACCGGAGATGAAACCTGGCCCTTGCTTTTTCCCATGGTGAAAAGCGCGGTCAAGGCGATCGACGCCATTCAAGAAATCGCTGAACAGGAATGGAAGCAACCGGTCAAGGGCGTCGTGATTTCCGGCGCCTCCAAGCGAGGTTGGACAAGCTGGCTTTCCGCCGCCGCCGATAAACGTATTGTGGCCACGGCGCCGATCGTGATCGACGTGCTCAATTTCCGTCCTCAAATGCGGCATCAGCTGGAAACCTGGGGCAAGTACAGCGTGCAAATTCGCGACTACACCAGCAAAGGGCTCATCGTCGAAGGCGAGGAATCGGTTCGCGAGAAGCATCTGCGCAGAATGATGGATCCCTACACCTACCTGCAACGCATCAGCCAACCCAAACTGCTGGTCAATGGCACCAACGATCCCTATTGGGTCTGCGATGCGATGAAGCTCTACTGGGACGATTTGGTCGGGCCGAAGTATGTTTTGCAAGTGCCCAACGCCGGCCATGGACTCGACGGCGGACGCATGCATGCCCTGGAAACACTGGCCGTGTTTTTCCAACATGCCGCCACGGAAACGTCCCTGCCGCAGCTCAAATGGGAACGCAGCAACGGCGGCGGCAAGGTGACCTTGCAGGTTTTCTGTTCGGCCGAGCCGGTGAACGCCCGCCTCTGGAGCGCTCATTCAAACACCAAGGATTTTCGCGAATCGAAGTGGAGTCCGCAGGCGATGCAAAAAGCCGATAAAGCTTTCGCCGGCTCCATTGCCTTGCCGGCCGAAGGGCATGTCGCGCACTACGCGGAACTGCAATTCGAGTTGGATGGGCTGCCTTATTCGCTTTGCACCTTGATCCAACGAGATTAGTCGGCTGGAAATGCAAGCGTCTCATCGAAAGCCCGGCATTTTCAAAATGCCGGGCTTTTTCCTGTTGCAAACCGGAAGCTGATTTTTTTTGCGGCGGTGAACGCCTAACGTCGGCAATCTTGGCAGCGCATGGCGTATTTTGAGAGTCCGCCGCGAGTGGTTTGCCGGCAAGACATTAGTCCGCCGCAGTAGGGGCAAAATTCACGTTGTTCGTCGTTCTCGCCGCGTTCCTGCGAGCTTTGACATTGCATGCAAAAATCCGTGTCGGGAAATATTTCCAAACGCTCCGGAGGAATTGGGGCGGCGCATTTCTTGCATACCGGCGCGGCGCCCCACTCCCGTTCGTTCTGTTCCTCTTCATCTTGCACAACCACCAAGCCCGATGCGTTGCAGTCGCGACAGTGTAAAGAGGAGGAGAATGCACGGAACAGTTCCAGAAGCATTTCGGGCTCCACTTCCTTGACGCGTTTCAGCATGCCAGCGCCGCGCAGGTGTTCGAGCATTGCCTCGGCGTGGTGCGATTCTTGGCGACCACACTTCCGACATGCTAAAATTAAGGGCTCTCCCACGGAATGAGTGGGTGAATGTCGGGAATTCCACAAGCCTTGGCTCGGGCTCAGCAGAATGGGGCCGCCCAATTCTGCTCGCC
>QIKY01000077.1 GCA_003233175.1 Planctomycetaceae bacterium
TATTGATCGGATGCGCCGACTACACGCCGGTTTCGGAAACGGGCGAGGCGTCGCCACCGCTCGCAACAGCCCATGAACCAGCCGCCGATGAATCGGCCTCTGGCGGCGCCGCGTTCTCGCCAGAGGCGCTGCCCGCGGCGCAATCGCGATCCGCCGGAGCGGGCTCGCAACGCTCCGAAACCGCCATTGTGCAGGAAGACACGCGCAACATGCTCAAGGCTGTTTATCAAGCCGATATTGACACCATTCTGGGATACACGCACCCCAAAATAATCGCCCTGATGGGCGGACTGCCGAAGACGAAAGCGGTTCTGGGAGCTGCGTTTGAAAAACTCAAATCGGTGAACATGAAGTTAGAATCCTTTGAATTTCCAGGCCCTCCCATCTTTCTGGAGGGCGAGGTGAACCGCTTCGTCATCGTGCCGACCAAAAGCCTTATTTCCATGAACGGGAAACGCGTCGAGAGCTTGAATTATCAGTTTGGAATCCAGAAAAAAGGCGGCGCAACGTGGAAATACGTGGAAGGCTCGCGCATCAATAAAGACAGCGTAAGCGTATTTTTTCCAGACTTCCCGAAGGATTTCGTCTTTCCCGAGGTTTATCGTAAAATACGTTGACGCCGAACAGCAGCCCGGCATTGCTCCCCCGAAACATTGCTCACCCGAACCGCGTAAACAGTTCTTGCTATGCCAGTTGTTGACATGCCGAAGGAAACGTGAACCTTGAATAGACGCATATTTCTTCAGTCCGCTCTGTTCGCGGCGTTGGGTTCGCGCCTTTCGGCGCAAACCGGCGGGCGGCGGCGCGTTCTTCTTCGCTCGTCTTGGCAAACGGTGAACATTGGCGACGTCGGACACAGCCCCGGCGTGCTGCATCTGCTCGAAAAACACCTTCCCAATGTCGAGGTTCGCCTGTGGGCTTCCGACGTACGAGACGGCGTCCGCCAGATGTTGCTGAAAAGGTTCCCGCAACTTCAAATCGTTCAGAACGAGGCCGACATTCGCACCTCGCTGCGGGAGTGCGACTTCCTTCTGCATGGTTCGGGGCCGTATCTTGTCGCCCAGCGAGACGTAAAACGCTGGCGGGCCGAAACGGGCAAGCCGTACGGCGTATTTGGCATTACGCTTCCCAGTTGCTCCCCGGAAGTGCGCGAGCATCTGACCAACGCGGAGTTCGTCTTTTTTCGAGATTCCGTCTCGCTCGCCTTCGCTCGCAAGCAGGGCGTCGATTGCCCGATCATGGAGTTTGGGCCCGATGGCGCCTTCGCTGTTGATGTGCGAAACGATGAAGCAGCCGAACGTTTCCTCGCTGAGCATGATCTGCAAGCAGGCAAGTTTCTCTGCTGCATCCCCCGTTATCGACATACGCCCTATTGGACGATCAAAAACCGGCCCAGCGACCCCGAGAAGCTGGAACGAATAAACGCCATGAAGGAGCACGATCATGCTCCGCTTCGCGAAGCGATCATTCAGGTTACCCGGAACACCGGGATGAAGATTTTGCTCTGCCCTGAAGATAAAACGCAAATCGCGATTGGCAAGGAAATGATTCTCGACAAGCTGCCCAAAAGGGTTCGCCGGAGCGTTGTCTGGAGAGACCGCTTCTGGCTGACCGACGAAGCGGTTAGTACGTATGTCCGGTCGGCGGGCTTGTTTGGGCTGGAAATGCACTCGCCGATCATGTGTATCGGCAACGGAGTTCCGGCCATTGTCGGCAGGTTCGCCGAACAGACCAGCAAGGGTTTCATGTGGCGAGATATCGGGCTCGGTGAGTGGTTGTTCGACTTCGACCAACCCGACCAAGTGTCGCGGTATGTTCCGGCCGTCGTGGCGATGGCAAAAAACCCTCAAGCCGCGAAACGCAAGGCGGCCCAGACGCGTGAAAAAGTCGCCGAATTACAACGTCGCATGGTGGAAACCCTGGCAAACAAAATGGCCGTAAGCACGTAACGGCGTCATTTCAAAACGCGGCGCCTGGATCGCACTTTCCGTGGCCGGCGAACATCGAAACGCTTCGCAAACAAAAAAGGGAGGCCAGGCAAATGGGTTGGGTGCTGGCCGCGGTTGGAGTATTCGCGATCTGCGGGGCGACCTTCGAATGGGGTTTTTTCATGAACCATCGCAAGGCGAGGTTCTTGGTCAGCCTCTTCGGACGAACCGCCGCGCGAATAATCTATATGGCTCTCGGCGCCGGTCTGGTGGTGACGGGCTTGCTTATAGGAATGGGCGTTGTTCAAAAAGCCGCCGGCTAATGGCTACTATCCTCCCAGGATATGAAATCAAAAACGCCTGACCTCTCAGCCTTGCCCGCATCCGAAAAACACGGAATAGTTCTTGGGCAGGTTCTTAGCTTCCCAACTGCGTCAGCCAGATGGCCAGCCAAACAAATAGGAAGCAAATGGCGACCGAAGTCACGAAGCCCACGACGTCGGCCCTGGTCGGCTTCTGGAATTCCAGGTTCCCGCCGGGGAACATCCGTTTGTGGTTGAAGCGGTCGGGGTTTTCATAGGAGAGTTTGAGTTCGTTTTTGTCATCTTCGGGGTCGATCGCGACCGGCGTTTTCATTTTGACGTAATACCGATCAAGCACGTCTTCGCGGGTGCGTTTGGTGATAAAGCCGAAGCCGATCATGACCAGAAACGGCAAGACCAAACGCGGCGGCAATCGCAACGTTTCGAGCATGGCGTTGTCGCACTTTTTGAGATCCAGGCCGAAGGCCTGATAGAGCAGGAAGTCGAGTTGGAAACGACCGCTGCCTTGCATTGGCGCGGCGTGTTGTTTTATCACGACATCTACGGCGCCCTCCTGTTCCTCGCCCACGACGACCAGTTTCTCGCGGCGAATCGGCGCCACGTCCTGAGACCAGAAAATTGATTTGCCGCCGGTGCTGAATTTATCTTCCACCTCGCCGCCGATGGCAACCGGCGCAGGACGCTCGCCCAACTTTTCCAATGTTCGCTTCGCGGCGGCCAAGGCCGAAGTTGCATCGGCATCGTCGGCGAGCAGGTCTGCTGCTGGAGCATTTTCCGAAGATGATAAGTCGTCGTCGGCGGCCACTGCGGCGCGCGCCTCTTGATATCGGGAAACCGCCGCTGCGTATTCATCTTCGGCAACGGCGTGCTTTTTCTCCCACACGATGATCTGCGCGCCGCGCCGCTCAACATCGGCGGCGGTGGCTGTTCGTTTGACGGTCGTTTCCACAATATCGTTGGTGATGGCAAAGTCAGAATTCGTTCGCAACGAGGGCGCCACCACCGGCGCCATGAAGGGAATCACGAAGAAAAACAGCGTGGAAAAGGCCAACGTCAACCAAGTGGACGTGCGGTTGGCCCGCCGCCAAAACAGCCCCACCCAAAAAGGCGCCGCGAAAATGGCGGCCACTTCCAAGGCCAGCTTGAACTGCCCGAACACGTCCATGAAAAACAGCGAGACCGTCGCTCCGCCGGCCACCACCACCACGCTGGCGATGCGTCCGGCGCGAATGTACTTGGCTTCGTCGGCGTCACTGGTGATGTACGCGGCGTACAAATTCCGCACCACCAGGGCCGACATTACAATCATGTAACAATCGGCCGACGACATCAAAGCCGCCAGCAAACAGGCCAACATTAACCCCACCAATCCATAGCCCACCGGCTCCAGAATCGTGCGCGTTGCCAACCCCCAGACTTTATCAGGATCGTCAGCGACGTCGGTGTTTCCGGCCATCAACGCGATCAATATCAGACCAGTCAGCGCCCAGCCAATCGTACAAAAACGTTTGAGGAAATTGCCGACCACCAAACCCATGCGGGCTGAGTTTTCGCTTTTCGCAGATCCGCCCCCAGTGGCGATAAAGTGCGGCTGCACCACGATTCCCAACAGCGCCAAGAGCGCCAGGGAAATAATGTAGTGCAGCGGGAACTCACTGGCGCGCGAGCCGCCGATAATTTGGAAGTAGTCGTCGGTTACGCGGTCGTGCAGAATGCGGAAGCCGTCGTACATCACGACAAACGAATTTTGGCCGTTTTCAGCGACCAGAGCGGCCGTTTCCTCGTCGCCATACTTTTCGGTGAGTTGCAACAGACCAAAAGGCACCAGCACGACGGAGAGAAAAAGAATGCAAATGCCCTGGATCAAGTCGGTCCAGTAGGCGGCGCGCAAACCGCCCAACACGCCATAGACGATCACCAGCGTAGCAATCAAGGGGACCAACACGTATTCCAACGCGATTGCATGGCCGGTCGGCAGCGTGACCACATCGTAATTGACGATCGAAGCGGCCACCTTGCTAATGGCGGCGAACATCGTGGAAAGATACATCATGCAAAACGCAAAGGCGAACACGGTGTAGGCGGCGCCCAGGCCTTTGCTGTCGTATCGTTCGACAAACCAATCACCCAGCGTGAGATGCCGCATCCGCCGATACCACACGGCGAAAATCCAATAGAAGGGCGTCAGAAACAGCCATAGTAAAACGCTCCAAATGCCGCTCAGGCCGCTGGTCCAGGTGGTGCGTCCGACTTGAATGGGGTCGTTAGCGCCGGTGCCGGCGCCAAAGGCGGCAAAGGTTTGCAGCAGTTTTCCGAACGAACGGCCGCCCATGAAGTAATCTTCCTGCTTCTTCACCAGCCGCATGCATAAAAAGCCAATTCCCGCCATAACGGCGAAGTAAACGACAAGAACCGCGTAATCAAGACCGTGCATGGCAGTGCTTTCGAAATCAGGGTGCTTTCGGAATCCGAGTGCTTTAGGAATCAGGGCGCCTGCGGGAAGCAGAGTTCTCTGGAATCGGGGCGGGGGCGTCCCCGTGCGATTCGCCATTGTAGACACACCGCCATGCCGCCGCCAATTCGTAGAACGAAAGCGGCTCTTTTTTTCTTCTAGTCCCGGATTTTTCACGAAATCGTTTTTTTCACAGCCTTGGGTTGTGGGAGTGAATTTTGTTCGGATGACGCGGATCGGCATTTGTTCCGAAAACAATTCGATCAACCCCAACCGATGATCAGCTTCTCGCAGAAGAGCTGCGCCGGCACGCGAAGTGATCTTTTGATCGAACGTTTGAACTTTGATCGGCCGATTGAATTCTGGTTCAAAAAGAGCACCTTGAGCTTCGCCCATTGCGTGGGTGCTAAACTCTAGAACACGCTTAAAGCTCAACGTCCAACTGGGGAGACGTCGAACTCTGCTAGCATCGGCATGGCTTCATGGCTTTGCGAGATTCCCACAATCTTTACACGAACCGCCGATTACTTCATACTGTCGAGCCCGTTTGACATCTTGCGAGAATTGAAAAGGAGAATTGCCGCCCATGTCATGTCTCTCGATTAGTGAGCTTACGACATATCGCTGGACGTTCGAGGAAGACGTTCGCAACTATCTGGCCGCGGGCGTGAACCACATGGGAGTATGGCGGGAGAAACTATCCGATTTCGGAGAAGCCCGAGGAATTGAACTCCTGCGTGATCATGGCATGCGGGTATCGAATCTTTTTTGGGCCGGCGGTTTCACCGGCAGCGATGGCTCCAGCTACCGGGAAAACGTGACCGACGCCATCGACGCCATTCGCTTGGCCGC
This sequence comes from Planctomycetaceae bacterium, assembly GCA_003233175.1. GTDB lineage: Bacteria > Planctomycetota > Planctomycetia > Pirellulales > Pirellulaceae > SZUA-33. The sequence goes on from QIKY01000077.1 coordinate 5,556, forward strand.
TGAACTGGAAGCAGATTGCCTGCTCGTTTATGGCGGCGCCCAGGGCGGACACATCGTCAGCCATGCGCAAGAACTGATTCACGACGCCCTCGTTGAACTAGCGCCTTGCGCCAGAGAACACAATGTCGTGCTGGCGGTGGAGCCGATGCATGTCGCCTGCGCCTCCGGCTGGACGCTGCTCAACGAATTGCAACAGACGCTCGATTTGATCGACGGCGTCGACGATCAATTCGTCAAACTGGCCTTCGATTGTTACCACCTGGGCCACGAACTCGGCATGCTCGACCGACTTGCGGAAATCGCCGACCGCATCGGCATCGTTCAACTCGGCGACGCCAGAAAGCCTCCCGGCGAAGAGCAAGACCGTTGCCGATTGGGCGAAGGCCAGCTTCCCATTCGAGAAATGGTCGACATTCTGCACCGCTCGGGATATCGTGGCCATTTCGAAATTGAGCTTGTGGGGCAGGAAATCGAGATCTGTCAGTATGATGACCTGCTGCGGCATTCCATAGAAGCATTCGAGGGATACGCCGCCGCGCTGACGTGATCAAGGCGGGAAGCGGATGAGAATTTGCTGAATACAAGCACGAAGCGCAAGCGAGTGAATCAGCAAACGGTCATTCCCGCGTAGGCGGGAACCCAAAAAAACTCACGGACTCCCGCGGCACGCGGGTAAGCTATTTTCTGCCACAAGCCTATAGGAAGTGGACGCCCTTTTTACGAAATACGCCCCGCGTCGCGATCAAGGCCGCCGGTGGCGAGGAACAGTTCGAGGGCCTGTCGTGTCGCGGCGACATCGTGTACGCGCAATATTTGCACGCTTTGCCGCGCCAGCGACAACGCCACGCCCACGCTGCCGGCGATGCGGCTGGCTTCTTTATCGCCCAGCACTTTTCCGATGAAGCCCTTGTGCGAATGCCCGACCAGCAAAGGTTGGCCCAGGTCGAGAAAGCGACCGCAATTCGCCAACAAGGTGAGATTGTGTTGGTGTGTTTTGCCGAAACCGACGCCGGGATCGAGACAGATTTTTTCCTTCTCAATACCGTAATGCAACAGGGCGTCGCGGCGTTGTTGCAAATAGGCGAATATTTCCTCCGTCACGCCGCCATGGCGGGAGTCGTGGTATTGAGGATTATCCTGCATGGTTTGAGGACCGCCCTGCATGTGCATGGCGCACACCGCGGCGCCAAACTCAAGTCCGACCCGCAGCATGGCCGGATCGCCCTCCAAGCCGGTGACGTCGTTGATGATTTCAACGCCCGCCTCAAGCGCCGCTTTCGCCACGCTGGCCTTCGAGGTGTCGATCGAGATCGGAATGCGGCATTGTTGGACCAAACTTCGCAGCGTTTGCTCCACGCGTTTGCGTTCGTCGTCGGCTGAAACGGGCTGGGCGTAGGGCCGCGTGCTTTCCCCGCCGATATCGAGAAGATCGGCGCCTTCGGCTTCCAGACGCAAACCGTGTTCAATAGCCGCCGACGGCGAGAAGAAACGGCCGCCATCGGAAAAACTATCGGGTGTGACATTCACAATGCCCATGATCAAGGGGCGGCTCGAAAACGCCAGCGTTCGCGTGCGCAGCTTCCAACACACGGCGGGTTTTTCTTTCGCGGGTATTGGAGATTGTGAAGCCATGGCAATTATATTTCAAACGCGATGCCCGCACACGATCAGCGTCTCTCCCTACGACGTTTCTACAACGATCTGCTCCGAAGCCACGTTCAGCGTTCGCCACCAGAGGGCGGCGTCGGCGTCGGTCCAGGCGTCGGCGAGATGGGTGTCGGCTAGGGCGGCGGCTAGTTCGTCGGCCGATTGAAAACGGTCGGCGGGTTTCTTTGCCAAGCAGCGCATGACAATCTGTTCGAGTTCCGGCGGAATGCCATCTTGAATTTCGGAGAGCGGCCGCGGCGTTTCAGACGCATGGGCCATGAGCACCTTGAGCGGTTGGTCGTAGTCGAAAGGCGGCGCGCCGGCGAGCAAATGATAGGCCACCACGCCCAACGCGTAGATATCAGCGCGGCCGTCGGCGTTTTCGTCGGAAATCGCTTGCTCGGGCGCCATGTATTGCGGCGAACCGGTAATGGCGCCTTCCATCGTGATCCGCGACGACTCCACTTCGGCCGCCGGTTTGACCAAACCGAAATCGAGCAACTTCGCGACATCATGCACGCCGCCTCGATGCGCGGCGAAAATATTGGCCGGTTTGATGTCGCGATGCAACAGGCCCATATCGTGCGCCTCTTGCAGCGCGGCGCAGGTTTGTCGAAGAAAATGCACCACCCGACTCGGCGGCATGGCGCCGGTTTTGTCGACAATCTGTTGCAGACTCATGCCGGGAAGGTATTCCATCACATAGTAAAACGTGCCTTCGTCGGTGCGGCCGTAATCGAAAATTTCAATGCTGTTCCAATGTGAGAGTTTGGCCGTGGCGTCGACCTCCCGCTCAAACCGAGCCAACACGCGCGGGTCGCCCGCCTTCTCAGGGCGGATAACTTTAATAGCACAGGGCCGCTTCATGAATTGATGTTCGGCCAAATACACCTCGCCCATTCCGCCAGAGCCTAGCTTTTCCAGCAGGCGGTATTGACCCAGTTGACGCGCGTTGAAGGCTTCCGTTCGCAACGCGCCGATGGTCCGCACGCCGGTCAGCCCGACGCCGACGGCGAAAGTCATCATCAAAACCAGATACGTGAAAAACTCCGGGTGCATGCTCATCACGGCGCCCACGTTGGGGCAACTCGTCCAGGCGAAAACAGCGGTCGCGAGCGGCGCCAGCCCCATCGCCCCCAGCACCACCGCGGCCCGACGAAACGTGTTGGGAATAAACAACGCGTAGGTAAATATGAGAAACACCCAGTTTAGGGCTGGGCTTTGCAGCGCCAAACGATGAACACTCGTGCGACCCGCCTCCGTTGCCAGTTGCGGGACGACTTCCATGACCACGCTACAGGCCAAGTCCATGGTGGAGAATTGCAGGAAGGTAAAAAACGCCGCCGGCGCGCCGAACACGATAGTCTCGTAAATCCGCAGCCTAGTCAGGCCGATTTCGCAGCCCCGGCAGAGTCCTGCCGCAACGGCGCCCAGAGCGACCGTAACCGCCGCATGCGCCGATAGAATTCTCCATGCATGCGGGTTGTTTTCGATCTCGGTGTTCCAGGCATTCCAAAGCAGGAACACCGCGAACCCGGCGAAAAGAATGATGGCCGATTTCTTCAACCGCGTTCGCAACAGACATTGCGTTTCCCGCGAAATACCGCAGTCGCTTCCCTCCATAAGGTGGACCGCCGGCGCCGCCTCACCCCCTTCGTCCAGCAGAGTGGGGGGGGCGTCAAGCGTGACGGAATTGGGGCTTTCTGGAGGGGGGGTATCGGCCATGGGTTCAATACGCCGGAATTAACGCCGCAGTTCATTCGAGAGACAGACAATTGTCGCTTCCACTTAGTATACACCTCCACGGAAAACAGCCAATTGGAGCGGAGAAAGTCCGCGATACCGCAAGCGGTGGCAAATGACACAATGATCTCTTATTTCTCGAAATGTCTCGGCCGGTGTGACGGCGCCCCTGAGGCGTCGAAAATATACCGCACGCGGTTGGAAACGTCGCTTTTTTCGTTTAACGGCAAGCCGAAGGCGGCTGTGTTTTGAGCCCACGCGTTCGGGCGGAACAGAAAACGCAGCCGCCTTCGGCTTGCCGTTAAACGAGCCATTGCCAGCCGCGTGAAGCATAGCCAGACGCGCCAGGGGCGCCGTGCTATCCAGGGTAAATGCTCATCTGCCGCTCACCACGCGAATAGCCCGAATAAACGGCCCCAACAATCGGAAATACCGGCGCGATTCGCAGGAGCAGGGAACCCGCCTTCAGATCAGCCATGTCGGAATAAGAGCGAAAAAGGCAAACCACTCACCGCAAACACACACTAGACTTGTGCAACGGCCGATGCCGCCAAGCGGTGCGGTATATTGTGTTCCTATTCGGAGAGTCGAAACGTTGGACGTCCTTGAGATTCAATCGATCGCCGAACTGCGCGAGAACTCCGAACAGTGGGACGCCTTGTGGAGGCGCTCCGACGTCAGCCATCCAACCGCCCGGGCGGAACTCTTAGCGCTCTGGATGCGTCAGTTCGCCCCAGAAGCCGGCTTTCGCGCAGTTGTCGTAAAAGAGCAGGGGCAATTCCTGGCCGCTTTGCCACTCTGCAATTCCACGCTGGGCGGCATCTCGCGCGCCGCCCTTCCCGGAAACGACTGGTCGCCGGGCGGGGAGTTGCTGGTCGATCAAACAACCGATGCCGCAGCCGCCTTGCGTCGGTTAGCGAACTATCTGGCTGAAGCCGATTTCTCCCTGCTGTGGTTCGATGGCGTGAGAACGGAAACCCATTCGCTTCGCCAGCTGATAACAGCGCTCGAGCAACGCGGCTTTTCGCTGGAAGAGCAACATCGGTGTGATGTGGGCATGTTGGAAATCCCGCACGACTGGGAACAGTATTTGCAAACGCTCTCGCGGAATCATCGGCAGAACATGCGGCGGAGCGAACGCCAACTGGCCGAGCAAGGCCGCCTGGAGCTGCGTTTTCTTTCCAGTCTGAACGATGCCGACGTCGAACCTCAAATGCGAACAGGATTCGACGTGGAGCATCGCAGTTGGAAAGGCGCTGCCGGCTCTTCCGCGCTCGCCACGCCCGGCATGTTCGATTTCTTCGTGCAGCAGGCCCGGCAAGCCAACCAATGGGGGCAGTTGACGCTTGCGTACTTGGAACTCGACGGACTCGCCATCGCGTTTGAATACGGTTGGACCGCCAAGGGCGTGAACCACTCGTTCAAGATCGGCTACGACGCCGCCTTCGCCAAGCACAGCCCCGGCCAACTGCTGATGGGCAAATTGATCGAACATTTCAGCGCCGATCGATCGGTCCATACGATTGATTGTCTAGGCCCCATCAGCGGCGCGGTGGCCAAATGGCGGCCAGACTCTGCTTCGGTGTCGCGTCTGATTGCGGCGCGTCCGGGGTTGCGAGGGAAAGCCCTTCTTCAAGGTTACAAAACCGCTCGCGCCTGTGTTCGCCAGTCGCGTCAATGGAAAACCTGGCTCCAAGAAACGTTGCGCCCGCCGGCTGGCGGCGCTCAATCGCGGGCCACGTAAGAGCGATGCTCCGTGTGTTAGGTCAATAACAGAATCGCCACGTTGAGATAGATCACGATGCCGAGGATGTCCATGATTCCGGCCACGAACGGATTGCTCATCATCGCCGGGTCGAGGCCGAGTCGTTTGAAAATCAAGGGCAGCACCGAGCCGGTGAGCGTTGCACAAACGACAATCAAGAGCAGCGTCAGGGGCAACACGAGCACGATCCTCACGGTTTGGGGTTCGCGGATGAACGCCATCGCCGCGAAAATGCCGCAAATCCCCAACACGCCGCCGAGCACCAAGCCCATGATTCCCTCGCGGCGCATAATTTGTTTCCAGTCGCTGAGGGAGATATCTCCGCCGCTCAGCGCGGTGATGATCAGCGTCGCGGACTGGCTGCCGCAATTCCCGCCACAGGAAATAATCAGGGGGATAAACGCGACCAACCATTGCCAGCTTTTGATCCGATCTTGATAGTGCTCCAGCGCGGTTGTGGTGAGCAGCGCGGCGCCGAACAGAATCACGAGCCAGATGCTGCGTTTCCAAATCAAGGTGAACAAATTCGTTTTCAGGTAGCTGTCTTCCAAGGGCGCCACGGCGCTAATGAGGTGGGCGTCTTCGGTGGCTTCTTCGAGCATCACGTCGAGCACGTCGTCGTGGGTGATGATTCCCAACATGCGGCGTTGTTCGTCGACCACGGGTATGGCCAGCAGATCGAACCTCGCGACTTTCTGGGCGACCGCTTCCTGGTCGTCGTAGGGGCCGACGGCCACCAGGTCGGATTCCATCAAATCGCCTAATGTGGTGGCTGGTTTTCCCATTGCCGAAACCAAGGCCCGGGCCGAAACCAAGCCGCGCAAATGGTCGTGTTCGTCGACAATATATAGATAGTAAATCGTTTCCAACTCCTCGGCCTGCCGACCCAACTCCGCCAGCGCCTCCTGGACCGACAAACTTTCGCCCAGTTTGGCGAAGTCGGTGGTCATCATGGCGCCGGCCGTTCCCTCCGGATACATCTGCAATCGGAGGATATCGCGGCGTTCGACCGCCGGTACGAGTTGCAACAATTCAGCGGCCACCTTGGGATCGGATTCATTGAGCAAGTCGACGCGGTCGTCGTGGGCCAATTCGGCGATCAACTCCGCGATTTGCTTCCGGTCTTGTGTTTCCGCGATCGCGACCTGCAGATCGTCATCGAGATAGGTGAAAATCTCGACGCGGGTGGGGGCGTCGGCGTATTGCAACACGGCCCAGGCTTCATCGGGAGAGAGGCATTCCATGAAATGGGCGGTCCGCGCCGGATGCAGCGCCTGGCAAAACTCCGCCAATTCATCGGCGGAGTTTTGCGCGAGCATTTCGCGAATTTCTGGTAAGTACAGAGTGTTTTTCATAGTGCCTCGCCCATCGCCGCGGCGCGGAATCTAAGGTGCTGAATTAAAAGCCGGTCATTTTGGAAATACCCGGATTTTCCGCGCCGCAAGCGGAACTTCTTTTTCCGCGGCTTCTGGGCCGTTAGCCCGGATTATTCATCAGCCGCCACGCGCTAGCGTCCGGTTGTTGCAATTCCCCGCAGAACCGGACGCTAGCGCGTGGCGGCTGATTTGCGCGGCGTTTTGGGTAAGATAGCCGCAAAGTTGTTTCATGTCACCACTTGCAGTGATCAGAGTCGATCTCGTGAATAATCCGGGTTAGCGTCGATCCTGGTAGGCCGCCACGGCTAGTTCGTCGCAGCGCTCATTTTCAGGGTGGCCGCTGTGCCCCGCCACGCGGGTGTATTTCACTTGATGACGCGATACGACTTCATCGAGCCGCCGCCAGAGTTCTTCATTCTTGACGGGCTTCCAGGCGCCCCGCTCTCGCCGACGCCACTGGTTCATTTTCCATTTGGGCATCCACTCGGTAAGCCCTTTCCCCACATACACGCTGTCGGTGAACACTTCCACCTTGCAGGGGCGTTTGAGCGCACAGAGCCCTTCGATAACGGCCGACAATTCCATGCGGTTGTTGGTGGTGTCGGGCTCGAAGCCGGAACTTTCCATTTCCTTTCCGGAGGCCAGGTGCCGCATCACAAACGCCCAACCGCCAGGTCCTGGGTTGCCGCTACAGGCGCCGTCGGTGAAGAGGTGAACTTCGGGCTCAAAATCGGAAGCAAGATTCATAGGGAATTCCGTTGCGAGTAAGGAATTTCCTAAGATACGCCCGACCGCCGAATCTCGACAACCTCTGTTTCGCCGTTTTCATTCGATTTTGAAGAAGTCGCCGCGGAAGTGTTCGACAGCCGCGCGGGGTCGAGCCGGCGCAGCTTGGTCAGGTCGTCGAGTTTGTGGGCCAAATTCGAATCGGAATGCGAAATTTCCTCCACTCTCCAGGGGAGCGTCACGAGAAATCGGCTGCCCTGCCCCAAGACACTGCTCAGCGAGACTTCGCCGCCCAGCAGCTTGCAAAGCTCCTTGATGATCGAAAGCCCGAGGCCCGTGCCGGAATATTCCCGGGTGAGGTTGTCGCCTTGTTGCAGCGAGAGGCCCTGGCGGAACTTTTCGAAAATCGTCTCCCGATCTTCTTCTGCAATCCCGACCCCCGTATCGGCGACAGCCAACTCCAATTGACCGGCCTTGTTTTTCCGCACCGAGACAACAATCCTACCGCCCTCCGGCGTGAATTTGATCGCGTTGGAAAGCAGGTTGGTGAGGATTTGCTGCACTTTGCTTTGATCTTGGAAGAGCGGAGGCAGGCCGTCGGCGGTGTCGACATCGAGGTCGATGTTTTTCTCCTCGCTCAGCGAGCGGATCATATCGCAATGTGCGCTGACGATCGCCTCGATGCGAAATTCGGAAGGCCGAACGCCCATTTTTCCGGCTTCCATCTTGGCCAAATCGAGAATGTCGTTGATCATTTCCAGCAACACGCGGCCCGATTTCTGAATATTCTCGGCGTAACGCTTCTGTTTGGGGTTCAGGGCGTCGATGCCTTTCAATACGTCGGAGAAACCAATGATGCTGTTGAGCGGCGTGCGAAGTTCGTGGCTCATGTTGGCCAGGAAGTCGCTCTTGATCTGATTCATTTCATAAAGTTGCATGTTCATCTGCGCGAGTTCGTCGACCTTGCCGTCAAGACTCGTGTTCGCATCGCGCAGTTCGTCTTGGGCTTCGGTCAGGTGGCGAATCATGCGATTGAAGGAAACAGCCAAGTCCTCGAATTCGTCGTTGGTGTTGACCTCGGCGCGAAGCGACGTATTGCCGCGGCTGATTTCATCGCTGACATAACGCAAATGGTTCAGCGGCTTGGCGATCACGTAACGCACAATCACCCATAACGCCGCCACGGAAAGCACGACCGTGCCTAACGCAATGGCCAGCAACATAGACCGATTGTAATTGACGGCGTCCTGGACATCCTTGCTCGGAATCACGACCTTCATCGCAATAAACGGAAAGACGTCTTGCTGTGGAGCGGCTGGGTCTGCGGCGGAAAGAACATTCGGAGATTCAAGCGATATGTGGCAGACGCCACAGTTCTGTTGCCAATGCACAACCTGATAATACTGGTATTCGTTGTCAATCGTTCGAGCTAACGAAGTGGGCCGAAATTTGGGCGGCGGCTCCAGTAGCGGCGTTTCGTCCAGACTGATCGGGCTTTCCGCGTTGTCGCCCATCGCTTCGTACTCGGCAAGCAACCGCTTCTGCACTTCGTATTGTTTGTCGTATTCCGCCTGCGCGGCTTTGTGCGCGGCTTGATCCTGCTGGAATTCTTCTTCCAGGCGAAGCAGTATTTGCTGTTCAGCATCGTCGGCTGTTAGATGAACATCATCATGTGTGCTTTCTTTGAGCGACAAAAACTCCCATTCGAACTCCTGGTCGACATACATGGAACTCACCGCCGCTGCGAATTTTGGATCTGCGCCCTCCGCATTTGTTTGCTCCCATTCACGAAAATGATATTGCTGCATGGCGGCATTCGCCAAATGGTGGCCGGCGTCGCGGTTGTTGTCGTTGATGATTCGCTCGGTGGCCGTGCCATACCACCAAAAACTGCCGCCGATGAGAATCAGCAGGCAGACCGCGAATAGTAAGAGGCACTTTCGCTCTAAACTGGGTTTACGCAGAACGCGTTTGATGGAGCGGTAAGACATAGCCGGGTATCAGACCTTTGCGGCGCCGCGGGAATTCGTAACCCCTTTATCATATAGACCTTGCAATGGAACGGCCAGAGGAAAACGCTCCAGGCGTTCGAGTTCGAGAAACCTGTTTCAGGAGGCCCTGTCAGCATTTATGCACACCTGGAATGCGTGTTTTTTGTAAACACGGTTTTTCGACACGGCTTTAGGCGAGCGCAGATAAAAAATCACCGAGTTAAAAAAGCCCGGCATTTTCAAAATGCCGGGCTTTTAATTCAGTATGGAAATTCGGAACTGTTTCCCAGCACGCCTGATATACCGCTCACGGTTGAAAATGTCGTTTTTATCGTTAAACGCAAAATGTCGCGATGGAACATTGGCATGCTTGCCCCCTGGCCGGCTTGGAGTGCGGCTGGCTCCCCCAATCTTGCCAGTGTAGGCCGGTCTGGAATAAAACGGAGGCCTCCGGGATCATTGGAGCTAGACGCCCGCTTCTCTCTCCATGCCGGACTGTTTATGTCGCGATGGTCGAAAACATTTCAACTCGCGCTGCTGGCGCTATTCGTTGTTTTTTTCGTCTTCTGGCTGCACGATCCGCCTTACGAACTCCACGCCATGATTCATGTCGTTCCGACCTGGGTCGCGGTCGGAATACTGTTGGCGTCGATTCGGTTTTTCACACTGACAAACATGAGTTTCGCATTCATTATCGTATTTTTTGGCCTGCATGTGTTGGGCACGCGCTACATTTACTCATTTGTTCCCTACGATCAGTGGTCGTTACAGTTTTTTGGCGCAACACTTTCAGAGACGCTTCAACTCAGCCGCAACCATTATGATCGCGTTGTACACTTCTCTTACGGTCTGTTGATCGCACCTGTGGCGCGAGAGGCAGTGGTGCGAGTGGTGCGAGTCGGCTCGCCTTGGTGCTATCTGGCTGCGGTTCAATTCATTCTGGCCAGCAGCGTGGTGTTTGAGTTTGTCGAGTGGGTCGCGGCGGTGCGACTGGCGCCCGCGTTCGCCGACAGCTATCTCGGACAACAAGGCGATCCCTGGGACGCCCACATGGACATGGCGTTAGCAGCCCTCGGCGCCGTTCTAAGTATGCTCGCTGCGGCAATCATCTGGCAACTCATCCCGCGCCAAAAACAACGTGATACTCGCAGACGCTTGCCTGTGCAATGAAGGAAGAAAGCACGCTCAAGCGTGAACTCCAACGGTTCGCTCCCTATTGGCCGCCAGCGGGTGCGAACATTGTGTTGTTGCGGTCTCCTCGCGAGAGCAGGTAGGCCATGAGGTCGAGTATTTCTTGTTCGTTCAGCGTGTCGAGCAAGCCTTCGGGCATCATGGAAACTTTCGACGGCCGCATCTCCTCGATTTGCTTGCGGTCGACGCCCACTTGCTCATTAGGATCGAGCATGTTGGTGTTGATGCGGAAGGAGTCGCCGGCCAGATTCACAATGCGGCCCACGATCACCTTGCCATCGGTGGTTAGAATTTGCACGGCCGCGAACTGGTCGCTGATCACCTTATTAGGACTGACCACCGATTCCAAAATATCTCGCGAACTGAAGCGGCCGGAGAGGCCGGTGAGCACGGGGCCGATGGCGCCGCCCTGATTATCGAACCGATGGCAGGCGAAGCAGTTGGCTGCGGCAAACATTTTTCGGCCGGCGTCGAAATTTCGGCCCTTGAGGCCGGCGCCCACCAACGAAGCCAGTTCGTCGAACCGCCATTTTTTCACAAAGGGCCGCGGTTTGGCGGCGAACGGCGTCGACTGCCCGGCGGGCTTGGCTTCGAGAATCGGCTTGAGGGCCAGTTTTTCTTTTTCGTTGAGATGCAGCAGGGCGTCTTTTTTGATGTTCTCGACAAACAGGCCGAAGCTGGCGCCGCCCCGGTAGCCGGCCGCCTTGACGAACCACTCGAAGTACGTTTTGCGCAGTTGGGGCGTCCAACCCGTGCGCAAATGGCGAAGCGAGGCGGCGTAATCGATCTGTTCTTCCTGCGTGGGCGCCTCTTGCAACAGCGCGATGGTTTTGGCCGCGGCGCTGGGGGCCTGGAAGTAGACCAGCAAGGCGGCCAGTTCCGAATTCACTTCGCGCGCCAGGGCCGGATACACCGCGTCGAACCGCGCGGTTAGTTTTTGCCGCGTCTGCTCATTGGGTGGTCCTAGCCGTACAAAGGTCAGCGAATACACACGCAACAGTTCAATGCGTTGTTCGACTGAAAGGCTTTTCCATTGCAAACGGTCGAGCGCCGCCAGCACCTGTGATTGCAGCACGTTGCGTTGGTCGTCGGCGACGGGATAAACCGGCGGCGGCGCGTCCAAATCGGCGCCGGAACCCTTGATCGTGCGGGGGAATTGCCGCACCAGCGCCAACAGCGCCGTAAGCGCCGCTTGAGGATCTTTCTCCGCCAAGGCGCGAGCCTGCCATTCGTTCACCGGTCGATGCTCCAAGGCAATACGGGCGGCGAAACGCACGAAGCGGTCGGGGCTGTTGAGCTGCGGCCAAGCGACAATTAACGCTTGAGGGTGATCGCCCAAGTGCAAAGTTTCCAGTTTGTGGCGCAGCGCCCGGTTGCCGGTCGCGGCGGGCGGCGCCGCGATACGCGTGGTTGGCTCGTCGCCCTTGTACGTGACACGATACAAGCCCGATTGCACGCGGCGTCCGCCAATGGCGAAGTACATGGCGCCGTCGAGTGGATTGATCACGACGTCGGTCAGCGGCAAGGGCGTTCCGGTAATGAATTCCTCGAACTTGGCTGTGTACGAGGCGCCTTGGGGCTCCAGATGCACGGCGTAGAGTTTGCCGTAGCTCCAGTCGCTGATAAAGAGTGCGTCTTGATATTTGGCGGGGAACCTAGCGCCGTAGCCGAAGCAGATTCCGGTGGGTGAACCGGGGCCGATATCGACCGTCGGCGGCAAGCCATCGGGGTAATAAACTGGCCACTTGCCGCCGCCGTTGCGCCAGCCGAATTCGGCCCCGCTGACCACGTGGCAAACCCGCGTCGGACGATACCAAGGCGTGTTGACATCCCACTCCATGTCGGCGTCGAAGGTGAACAGCTCGCCGCTTTGCGAGAGCGCGGCGTCGAACTCATTGCGGAAGCCGGTGGCCACCAACTCCCAGTTTTTGCCGTCAGGATCAATACGGCAAATGTACCCGCCCGGCGCCGGAATGCCTTTCATGAACCCTCGGCCATAAGCACGGGGCAGGAGCAGGTCTTCATCCCACACCCGGGGCACGCGAGAGGCGTCGATTTTAGGCAGCTTTGTGCCATCGCCACACACCACATACAGCGATTTCCCATCGGGCGCCAGCAACACGGCGTGAGGTCCATGCTCGCCGCCGCCGTTCAATTTCCGCAGGGTTTCGAGGGAATCGAGTTGGTCGTCGCCGTTGGTGTCTCGCACGCGGTACAGCCCGCTGTCGTACTTCCCGCCTTTGTTGACCACCACATACAAGCTGTCGAAGGCCCAGAGCAAGCCTTGGGCTTCGCCGATATCGACATTGACTTTTTCGATTTTAACGGCGGCGTCCGAGCCGATTTTAGGCAGCGTGACACGGAACAAACCGCCGTATTGATCCGACACGATCAAACGCCCCTTGGGGTCGAAACACATATTCACCCAAGAACCTTCTCGCCCCTTGGGAACCGAGTAAAGCAGTTCGACCTCAAACCCCTTCGCGACCTTGAGCATATCGATGGGCGTGGCGGTCGGGTCCTTGAGCGGCGCTGCAGCGGCCAAGCGGGCCGTCGTGATGGAAGTCCAGGGTCCGCCGCCGATCGGGGCCAGCACATCGGCCGGTTTCCAATCGTGTCCATGAAAGCCGGGCGATTTCCAACCTTTTTCCGGTTTGAGCGAGACCTGCCAGGCGCCATCGCTGACGATCGACCAAGCGTCGCGCCAGCCCGATTCAAAATCGAGTTTGAACAACAAGCCGGCGGGGTTGTTCTCGCCGGTGTTTCTGGCCTCGATCGCGATCACGTGTTTTCCGCCGGGCGTCTTTTTGGCGAACAGCGGGGTCAGATCCTTAAACGTGGGCGCGTTCCACGCACTGTTGGTGAGCACTTTTTGGCCGTCTATGTAAAGCGCCATGACGTTGTCGCAGGCGGCATATACGCGCGCCGCCGCCACAGGGCCGCGAATTTTAATTTCCTTGCGGAAATAAACCTGCTGCGCCGGCTTGCCGGCTTCATCGCGCCAAATCCAATTCGGTTTGGCGGCTTCGGGGCGCGGCGCCTTTTTCTTGGCTGCCTTGGGCGCTGCCTGCACAAACGCACCGGGCGCGAGCAACAGTAGCGAAAGAATGACGAAATACGCGGCGGATCGAAACACGCGGCAACTCCTTGGCTGATCTAAATTTGTTGGGGAATGAGGTCGTGGTTGCAGCCCGCTGGAACGATCGGGCGGCTTGGCATTCTATACCGCTCACGGTTGAAAATGGCGCCTTTTTCGTTGAACGGCAAGCCGCAGGCGACGTATTTTTTTGTCTTGCCCGAACGCCGGGGCTCAAAATACGTCGCCTGCGGCTTGCCGTTCAACGAGCCATTGTTAGCCGCGTGAAGTATACCATGGCGGGCCGAGCAAATGTATCGCGTGCGACAGAGAAGGCGAGTGGTCGGAATGATTTCCTGGGAATCGAATCGCTCCCAATTTTCCTCTGGACAGGGAACCCAATGGGCGCTGAACGGCATCTAAACTCTCGGAGCCCCCAAGGGAGGTTTTGGATTTCTTGGCCGCTTGAAAGCGCCGAACTTCACATCCACCGATGCCAGAGGCAATTTCTTCCAACCCTCGGAGGACCGTCTCTCTTTGTTCAACTTGCCAATAAACAACATGACGTTGCCGAATCGCCACGAATGATGCAAAACCGCCACCCAGCCAATCGTTGAGGCCGCTTGCTCGTGGCGACGTAAGTAGCGTGTGTCAAAAGGATTACGAAATGCATAACGTATCACGCCAGCAATTGGCCCTAGAAGTGCATTCCATGCTGTCATCGCACAACGCCACTCACAGCAGTAGGAGAAGCACCTTGGCCCATACAACACGCACCAAGAGCAAATCGGCCCCCGCGAAGAGCAAAAAGTCGAGGAAACCGGCGGATGATATTCTAGAATTGCGTGACGACGCATTCCACGCAACGGAAGATGGGGAACACGTTGCAACCGATGAACTGAACGAACATGAACGCGCCGAAAGGACGGGTTCGGCTTCCCCGATTGACGACCCGGTGCGCATGTACCTGATGCAAATGGGGCAGATTCCGTTGCTGTCGCGAGACGAAGAAATTGATGCCGCCAAGCAAATCGAAGGCGCACGACTGCTCTACCGACATAGCCTGCTGGCCACCGACTACGTGCTCGAAGGCGCCGTTTCTTTGTTGGAAAAAGTTCGTGATGGCCAACTGCGGCTCGACCGCACGATTGAGGTCAGCGTTACGAACACGGCCGAAAAACGAAAAATCATGAAACTGATCGGCCCCAATCTGATCACGCTGCGGGCCTTGCTGGTGCGAAACAATCGGGATTTCCGCATCGCGATCAGCCTGTCGGCGTCCCACGAACAACGTAGCGAAGCCTGGAAGAAACTCACCCGACGCCGCAACCGCGCGGTTCGATTGGTGGAAGAGTTGAATCTTCGCACGAACAAATTGCAACCGATTTTCGAGAAACTCATCGAGATCAGCCAGAAAATGGAAGAGTTGCACGCCAATATCATTTTGGCGGAAGATCACGAGCAGTTTGTGGGCCGCACCATTGATGAAATGCGAGCCGACCTTCGTTATCTGATGCGAATCACGTTGGAAAGCCCCACCACGTTGCAACGACGCGTGCGAAAAACCAACGCCTACCAAGAGCAATATGACGCCGCCAAACGCCTGCTTTCCGCCGGTAACTTGCGGCTGGTGGTTTCGATCGCGAAGCGATACCGCAACCGAGGACTCAGCTTTCTTGATCTGATCCAAGAGGGAAACACCGGTCTGATGCGGGCGGTCGACAAATTTGAACACGCTCGCGGCTTCAAATTCTCCACCTACGCCACCTGGTGGATTCGCCAAGCCATCACTCGCGCCATCGCCGACCAGAGCCGTACTATTCGCGTGCCGGTGCATATGATCGACACCATGAGCAAGGTTCGCAATGTGTCGCGACTTCTCGTTCAAGAATTGGGGCGAGAGCCAACGGCCGAAGAAGCCGCCGAACGCGCCGGGCTCTCGATCGAAGACACCAAGTGCATTCTGAAAATGACTCGGCAGCCGCTTTCGCTCGATCAGCCCGTTGGCGACCACGACGACAGCTACTTCGGCGAATTTCTCGAAGACCACCGCGACCACGACCCGCTGTACGCCACCCACCAGGTCGCACTCAAATTGCGTATCGAGCAGGCGATGGAAGGGCTGAACCATCGGGAGCGAGAAATCTTGCGGCTCCGATACGGCCTCGCCGACGGCTACACCTACACACTGGAGGAAGTCGGGAAAATCTTCTCCGTGACTCGCGAACGCGTCCGACAGATCGAATCCAAGGCGGTTCGCAAACTGCAACAACCCTACCGCAGTCGCAATTTGGTCAGCTTCGTCGACGGCATGGAGCTGCCTCCCGTCGAAACGGAAACCGCCTGAGCGGCGCTGTTCGCGCTGCTTGCGCCGTCCGCGCCTTCTGTTACATGTGTGCGATACGAAACGCCTCGGCGCCCTGCGTCGGGGTGTTTTCGTGCGCGCTGGGGTGAAAAACCGTTGCCCTGCTCCGCCTGACGTGGACGGCGTTTGTCGAATCCGTTACGTTGCACGATCTTGCGGGTGTTTTTCGGAAAATTCCGCTTATGTTTTGGCGGAATAAAACCAGACTCTTTTTTGGCGGGTATGAGTGAGTGTGAGTTGGTTCGCGGTTGTGTGACCAAGCGGCCGCCCGACTCTCGTCGTTTTTTCCAAATCATTCGGCAGTCGTGTCGAGTTGTCGTTCGCTGTATTTAATTTCGTGTTGGAGGAGTCACACGTGCAACGTATTTTGAAATGGGCCGCCACCGGCCTCCTGGCGTTTTCGTGCTTCATGCCATCGGCGGCTCGCGCCGAAGACAAATCTGAAGGCAAATCCGCCGAGCCGGTCGTCGTTATCTCAGTGGCGCCGCTCGACGACTTGGTGGGCGACATCAAGTATTTGACCAAAGCCGCCGGCAAGGGCGACTTTGGGGAAGTGTTCTCTTTGCTTATCGTGCCGTACACCGAAGGGCTCGACCGCACACGGCCCATCGGATTAGTGGCCACGTTTGAAGACATGGAGCCGAAAGTTCTGGGGTTCATTCCCGTCAACGATCTGAAAGGCCTGCTGGGCGTTTTGGAAGAACAACTTGGCGAACCGGAAGACGCCGGCGACGGCGTGCTCGAACTCACGGCGCCCAACGGCATGACCTTTTATCTGAAGGAAAGCAACGGCTGGGCCTTTATCGGCCGCACCGCCCGCGATGTGTCGGATGTGTCGGATGTCAAGCCGCTGGAAATCCTCGGCGACCTGCCGGCTTCGTACGGAATCGGCGTGCGGATGTATCTCAGTAATCTGCCGCCGGAAATCAAGCAGTTTGTCATTCGACAGTTGAACGCAGGATTCGAACAACAACTCAAGCAGAACCTGGAAACTGAAGACGACGAACAAGAGCGTCAACTGGCCGAAAGCATCGGCCGCGGCATGATGAAATCGATCCAAACCGCGCTCAACGACATCGACCAACTAACCGTCGGCTGGAATGTCGACCCCGAAGCCGGCAAGACCTATTTAGAATGCGATATCACGGCGCTGCCCGACACGGAACTCGCCAAGGCAATGAGTTTGGCTTACGGCAATTCCTCAAATTTCGGCGGTCTGGTTCAAGATAATGCCGCACTCAGTTTTCAGATCACCACCCGCTCCGATGCGGCCTCCATCGAACAAGCCCTGTCGTTTTTGGGGGATATGCGGAAAAAGGCGATAACGGAAATCTCGAAAGACAGCAACTTGCCCGACGACACAGCGAGAGAATTCGCCACGGCGCTTCTCAACGATCTGCTGGACGTTGCCGAAAGCACCATCAAATCGGGCAAGGCCGACGTGGCGGGGTCGGTCGTTCTCAAACCCGGCGCGACGAACATCTTGCTGGGCGTCGCCGTGGCGGACGGCTACGCCGTCGAGGGCATTCTCGATAGAATCATCGAAGCGGCGGAAAACGAGCCGAATTTCCCCAGCATTGAGAGAAATGTCGCCAAACATGGCGACGTGCATATGCATCGCCTGAGCACGCCGGTTCCCGCCGGCGAAAAAGAAGCCCGCCAGATGTTTGGCGAGAAACTGGAAGTCGTGTTTGGCGCCGGTAAGGAGAGCCTTTATTTGGCGGTCGGTCCTGGTGGCGTCGATCAGTTGAAAGCGGCCATCGATAAATCGGCGGCCGTGGCCAGCCAAACCGTGGCGCCGCTGCGATTGAGCTTGGCATTGGAGCAAGTGCTGAATTTCGTCGCTTCCGTCCAAAATGAGCCGGTCCTCGCCTTGGCGGCCGCCGCATTGAAAAGTAGCAACGGAAAAGATCATATCTTGGTCCAGGCACAGAAAATTGAACGCGGCCTCCGCTACCGCGTCGAAGTGGAAGAGGGTATCTTGCTATTAGGCGGCAGCGCGGCCGCCATGCTGGGTGGCGGACACATTGGCGGCGGCGGACGCATTGGACGTGTTGGCGGGCCGGGAGCACGGTAAGGAACACACTCCTGAATGTACAGGTCGAATTAAAAGCCCGGCATTTTCCAAATGCCGGGCTTTTCTGAACTACCAACCGGTAACTTATTTCAGGACAGTTCCTCAGCGGTGCGTTTTTGGCGGATTTTTTTCCAAGCCGGTTCTTCGTGAACCGGCTTTTTCTTTTGCCTTGTTGGATCACGAAATAACATGAGTTCCAGTCGACGGGGGGCGAATCAGTTGCGCCCGATCAAAATCAAACGCAAATACACCAAGGCTGCGGCCGGCAGCGTGTTGGTTCAAACCGGTCGCACCACGGTGTTATGCACCGCCAGCATCGACCTCCGCCCGCCGGCTTGGTTGGCTGGCTCCGGCAAAGGTTGGATCACCGCCGAATACAGCATGTTGCCCGGCAGCACCCAGCCCCGAAAGCGGCGCGAGCGGGGCGGGAAAATCGACGGCCGCTCGAACGAAATCCAGCGACTCATCGGCCGTAGCCTGCGTGCGGTGGCGAACCTTGAAGCGTTGGGCGAGCGATGTATCACGCTCGATTGCGATGTTCTGGAAGCCGATGGCGGCACCCGCACCGCCAGCATCAACGGGGCCTTCATCGCGTTGGTCGACGCCTTGCAGAGCATTCGCCGCGATTTGCCCGATCCTCGCGTGTTCCCGCTCCAGCAGAGCGTGGCCGCGATCAGCGTTGGAATCGTGAACGGCCGGGCCCATCTCGACCTGGACTACGAACTTGATTCCGCCGCCGATGTCGATATGAACATCGTGATGACCGGCAACGGCCGGTTTATTGAAATTCAAGGCGCGGGCGAGGAAGCCACTTTTTCCGACGAACAACTCGCCTCGCTGTTGAAACTAAATCTGCACGATCCAAAAAAAGGCGCTCGGCGCCAAATGGCCTTTCTGAAGCCAGAGTGGAGCGACAAGCATCAGTCGGAAAAATAAGTGTCGGACGCCACCGCAAACACCGCACGCGCCTGTTTGCAATGCAACAGGAAACAGTTTAACCACGGAGCACACCGCGACCATAGCGCGGCCGACGGCCGCAGCCAAAAAACGTTTTTGCCACAGAGCACACGGAGACCACCGAGAAAATGCTGGAAAGTTAAGAGTACACGTTGTGAACAGGCTATGGCGCGGCTCGACTCCGCGGCCCTTTGCGGGTCTTTGCGGCCTCTGCGTTGAACGGAAATCTCTCGGCTGGCGCGGCTCTCTGGAATCAACGAGGAAAGGGAAACGCAGAGTTCGCAAAGGCGCAAAGGGCCGCGGAGAAAAGTGAGCCAAAACTTCATGACTTGAAAGCAACAGCCGACGATCAAACTCCGTGGTCTCGTCGCTCCGTGGTCTCCGTGGTCTCCGTGGTCTCCGTGTGCTCCGTGTGCTCCGTGGTTAATTTTTTTGTCGCTAACGAAGCCGGTTGGCGTTCCCGGCGGCGGCCAACTATGATGAGCGTTTTGAGCGAGCAAGATCTGAAAGCTCGGCGCGCATGGGTTGGCGTCAATCCCTATTGCGGCGCCGTGATCATGAAAACCGATATAGGAGTAACACGCGATGTTCGTCCGAATGGTGTTTGCCTTGAGTTTGGTGGTAACGATCCTCGCGCCGGCGTTCGCTGAAGAAGGAGAAACGGGGTTCAAGAGTTTGTTTGATGGCAAGTCGCTGTCGGGCTGGCAAGGTTCGACCGAAGGCTACGCCGTGGAAGACGGCGCCATTGTTTGCGTTCCCAAGCAGGGCGGCTTCCTCTACACCAACGACCAATACGCCGATTTCGCTTTTCGCTTTGAATTTCAGTTGACGCCCGGCGCCAACAACGGCATCGGCATTCGCACCCCGATCGGCGGCGACCCGGCGTATGTGGGCATGGAAATTCAAGTGCTTGATAATACGTCGCCCCGCTACGCCAAGCTGAAACCGTATCAATACCATGGATCGATTTATGGCGTCGTGGCGGCGAAACGCGGCCATCTGAAACCGGTCGGAGAGTGGAATACGGAGGAAATCCGTTGCCAGGGCGACCAAGTAACGATCACGCTCAACGGCGTCACGATTGTAGACGCCAACATTCGCGAAGCGAGCACGCCGCAAACGGTCGACCATCGCAAGCATCCTGGCTTGAAACGCGCGCAGGGTTACATCTGCTTTTGCGGCCATGGCGCCCGCGTGGCCTTCCGCAACATACGCATCAAAACGCTCGCCTCCAGCAAGTAGCCAACCTTGGCGCGGCAATGGTAGGATGGTCGCTCGCGTCGCCGGTTGCCGTGTCTACTTCCCCACAAACTTGTTAGAGAACCTTGCCATGCCCGCCTTTCCGGAAGTCGAAAAAATCTCGTACGAGGGTCCTGAATCGAAGAACCCGCTGGTGTATCGTTGGTACGACGAAAACGAGTTGGTGGAAGGCGTCTCGATGAAGGAGCACCTGCGCTTTAGCGTGGTGTATTGGCATACTTTTCGCGGCGCGGGGAGCGATCCTTTCGGACCTGGAACGATGCTGCGTCCCTGGGAAGACGGAACCGATTCGGTCGAGAATGCGCAACACCGAGCGCGCGTGGCGTTCGAGTTCATGTCGAAATTGGGCGTTCCGTTCTACGCTTTCCACGATCGCGATGTCGCGCCGGAAGGCGCCTCATTGGCGGAAACCAATCGGAATTTAGACGCCGTCGTCAAGGTTCTGAAAGAGGAGCAAGAACGCACGGGCATTCGGCTGTTGTGGGGCACGGCCAATATGTTCAGCAATCCGCGTTTCATGCACGGCGCTGCAACTTCCTGCAACGCCGATGCGTTTGCCTTCGCGGCGGCCCAAGTGAAAAAGGCGTTGGAAGTCACGCTGGAGTTGGGCGGCGTGAATTATGTTTTCTGGGGAGGCCGCGAGGGCTACCAGAATTTGTATAACACCGACATGAAACGCGAACTTGATCATCTCGGGCGTTTCCTGCATTTGGCCGTTGATTACGCCAAGGAGATCGGTTTCACTGGCCAGTTTTTGATCGAACCCAAACCGAAAGAGCCGACCAAGCACCAGTACGATTCCGACGCCGCCGCCTGTCTCAACTTTTTGCGCGCCTACGATCTGCTCGACGACTTCAAACTGAATATCGAAACGAATCACGCCACGCTCGCCGGGCACACCATGATGCATGAGTTGGAGTACGCCGGCATGCAAGGCGCGCTCGGTTCAATCGACGCCAACACCGGCGACCTCCTGCTGGGCTGGGACACCGATCAATTCCCCACCGATATTTACCTCACCACCCAGTGCATGCTCTCGCTGCTGAAGTATGGCGGCGTGGCGCCGGGCGGCGTCAATTTCGACGCCAAGGTGCGCCGCGAAAGCTTTGAACCGATCGATCTATTCCATGCGCACGTCGGCGGCATGGACGCCTTCGCCAGAGGCTTGAAAATTGCCGCCGCCATTCGCGCCGATGGCGAATTGGCCGACTTCGTCGCGAACCGCTACAGCAGTTGGAATTCAGCCATCGGCGCCGAAATTGAATCGGGCGCGGCCGACTTCAAATCGCTGGAAGCCTACATGCTGCAAAAAGGCGAAATCTCGCCGAACGCGAGCGGGCGCCAGGAAATGCTCGAACATCTGGTCAACCGGTTTGTCTAACGGCGAGCGGCACGTAAAGTTATTCGCAACCGTTCACGGATTTTGAACCGCTGGCTGGATGTCATCGCAAATTTCCTGCAACGCAGTGAACGGTTGTGAAGAATGGATAGAAAGACGAGAGAAAGGAGCACGCCTTTTTTCCGCCGTCAACGTTTTCGTGTTGTTCGTGACTTTCGTGGTTCCCTTTAGGCGAGCGGCAGATGAAAATTTACTTAATACAAGCACGAAGCGCAAGC
>QIKY01000240.1 GCA_003233175.1 Planctomycetaceae bacterium
GCCATTTTTTGGCGGCGCGCGTGATCACATTGGGCGTTTGGTCGGTGGAGGCGTTGTCGACCACCAGAATCTGGTAACGGAATGCGTCGTTTGTTTCCAAACGCGCCAAGCTCGCCAACGCCTGCTCCAGCATTTCAGCTCGATTAAACGTGCAAACAACGATCGTGATATCAGGTGTTTCAATCATGTGTTTTGTCTTTCGCACCCGCCCTTCAAAATCCACCGTACGAAACGCGGGAAAACTATATTCCGGTTCAGCAGCCCGGATTTTTCAAAAATCCGGGCTGCTCAAACGCCAATGTTGGACCTAATTGCTGCACTCTCCGCTTATGCTGGGAGGCAACATATTCCAATTCGCGCTGCTCGCGCTGCCCATGTGCCGCCCGCCCGCCACGGCGTGCGAAGTCCGATACGCCAGGTGCGCTAGTCCGCTGGTGGCGAGGAACGGAAAAAAGAGCGGACTCGCCATGCCCGATTCCATCAAGCCATTGACCAAGCCAAAGGCGAACCAAAGGCGGGATCCTTTGCACGCCGCAACTCCCTCCAGGCGGTCGCCGCCCCCGCCGCCACGCACATCAGTGCGATGAGCAATCCGACCAGCCCCACTCCGAGCACGGTTTCGAGGTAGGAGTTGTGCGCTTCGCGAATGCCCCAGTAAAGCCGGGAGGAAATTGCGTCGATGGTTTCGGGCGTCCAAAACGATTCATAGCCGTGCCCCATGATCGGCCGCTCCAAAATGTATCCCGAGACTTCGGTCCAGATGGGCACGCGTCCGCTCAACGACGACGACTGTTCCTGGCGTCCTAACAAAGCCATGCGAGAAAGGTCTTTGCCGGCGGTATTGATCGAAAGCAGCAGCGCGAACGCGGCTACAGCGCCCAGCCATGCAGCGGCGAACGCTCCGTACATGCGCTGAGAAACCGTGGCTTTCATGAACCACACAATCGCCAACACGCCGCCCACCGCCGCCACCGAAGTGCGAGATTTTGTCAGCACCAAAAAACACAGAGCGATGGCCAGCAAGCCGAACAGCAACAGACGCGGCCAACCTCGGTTGGAGCGACTATCTCCGGCGAGGCATAAACAGCCCAGGCAGAGCGTGGCCAAATTCAAACCCTGCGAATTGGGGTGTACGGTTCCGGAAAATCGGTACTCGCCGCTCAAAGGGTGAAACGTTCCCAAGGCAACTTCCGCCGCCACGCCCGCCGCCAAGAAGGCCGACGTGATCATCACCGCCAGTACGCACAGTTCGCGCGCGCTGAACGCTCTCCCCACGCCGAGCGCGCCGATAAAACAACAGACCAACACGATCACCCTACGAACCGTTATCTGCGGCGCGACCGACCAAAGCACGCTGGCGGCGCACCAGGCGACGAAAGCCAGCATGCACCAACTCAGAACACTATTCAGCGGGAGCGAGCGGCGGCGTTCTCGCAGCAGCAAGCAGGCGCCCAGCGCAGCCAACGCCAAAAAGGCCGCGCGGCGCGGCGCGTTGCCGCCGGCGGTTGAGGCCTCCATTTCCTCCCGCGTTTGTGTGTACGATTCCTGGAGCGATATTTGCAAATTGTGCTCCGTAACAAAAAACACGCATACCAACCCGAACGCAGCCAGCACCAGCCAGAGCCGCCGCGTCTTTGCAATATCTGGAGGTTGGGCGAGTGGTTGTAACACGATGAAAACCTTGTGTGAGCGATCAAGCGACGAAACGGCTGCGTTGCCCATCTAGGCGGGCGACTTCGCCGTTTCCGGACAAAGCGGACGGGGAATTTTTTCCTTGTCCATCCACGCCAACAACGCATAACAGCGAACCGCGCCGCCGGCCAAGGAGCCCGCCAAAATTCCGAGCGCGGCGCCGAACGCGCCCCAAGCGGCTGTCAGAAAAAGTGATACCGCCACCGACACGACCATAGTGCAAACGTCGGCTCGGAAATTTGCCGCGGGCCGATTCATGGCCCACAATCCGTTTCCCGCGGTCATGTTCAAACTGACGGCCCACATACTCAGGGCCAACACAAACACGACAGAACCGGCGCCGGCGAACGAGGCGCCGTAAACCAACTGCGTGAGGCTTTCGCCAACGACCGCCATTGCCACGGAGAACGCGCCCAGCACCACGCTGAACAGCAACGCATTCTCGCGGAGCACCCGCGCCATGCTTTCGACGCCCCCTTGCGCGTAGACCCGCGCCGTGCGAGGACTCAAATAATTGCTCAGGCCAATCAAAAAAGTATTTGAAAGCCCGACCAACGAATTGCAGGCCGCCAGCATACCGGTGGCCGCTTCGCCCGAGAGAAACACGACAATCCAGGGCATGATATAAGGAGTGGAGCCGCCCAGCATGTGGCTGGCGAACGTCCATTTGGCAAACGACCAGTTTTGTAGCCAGTGGAATCTTGCCAGCTTCGCTCGAAGCGCCAAATGCGGGCGGCGGAGGAACATCCAACCCACCGAAGCCGCCGCGCAGGCCACGCCCAGCACCGCCAAAGCCGTGTGCGCGTTGAGCCATCCGTAGCGCGCCAGCAATACTGTTCCGCCAACCTGAACCGCTGTAACGGCGGCGTCCAGATACAACGACGCTTTCATTTCCAAGTGGGCGAACGACCAGTTCCGAATCTGTTCTCTCAGCAAGACGAACGGCGCCGCGAATAGCAAAACCGCTAGAATCGATGCGAACGCCGGCGCCGCCCACAACGCCGCCGCCAACAATGCCGCCAAAGCGAGGGTTGTGGCGGCGGTGAAGATCGCCTGATGGGCGAAAGAACTGCCGGCGTATCGGGCGGCGGTGCGGCCGCGTTTTGCCTGGCAATACACCATGTACGGCGCCGACAACATTTGTTGTTGCAAACCGCGCGCGAAGTAGGCCAACGAAACGGCCAGGGCAAACACTCCCAGTTCTGCTCGCGAACCGAACCTGCCCAGACACACGGCGACGAAAAAGTTCCCGCCGTTGACCAACGCCTGGTCGAGCAGCGACGTCAGGCCCTTGCGCACGGTGGGGCTCACGGAGCGCCGCAGTCGTGTGCAGCCGCGTCCAACGGCGGCCCTGAACGAGCGATGTGGGGAGAGTTTTTTGCTCACGGTTCTCCCCTTCCGGAATCCGTGTGACTACAGCTTTTCCAAAGATTGCGAAGCGTAGTGTGCCAGCCGCTCAGTTTTGCCGCCAACGACCGGGCGGTGTCGTGCTGATGCGCCGCGAGGCGTCCCCACTGGAACGGGTCTTGCCGCAAATCGGCGAGTTCGCATTCGGTGCTCAGCGCACAACTCACGCCGGTGTTGCGTACGGCGTTGGTCAGGGCGCCGCCGGAAAACCCTTGCCGCCGCATGCCGTAGGGAAAGGCGAACGGCGGCGCCTCGATACCGAAGCGGTTCTGGAGTTCTTGTAAACATGTCGCGACATCGGACGCCAATACATCAGGACGCGAGCGGAAATCTTGGTGGGTGTGCGTATGGCAGCCAAATTCGATGACGCCGCTGCGTTGCATTTCCCGGCATTGGTCGTTGCTCAGCGGACGCCATGCTTCGGCCGCACTCCGAGAACGCCCGGCGGCCGGCCAGTCGTCAAACGGAAAAGCTTGGGAGGAATCAAGATAGGCCGTGGCTAGAAAAATCGTGGCGGGCGTCTGAAGCTCGCGCAAAATGGGCCAGGCCTGCGTGTAATTATTTTCGTACCCGTCGTCGAACGTGATGACAAATGTTTTAGGCGGCGTGGCGCGGCCCGCTCGTTGGTATTCCAAGACGCGCCGCAACGGCCAGGCCCGATATCCTCGTTTGAGCAGACCTCGCAACTGGGCGCCGAAGCGGTTGGGCGTCACGCTCCAGGTCGGCGTGGAGGCGTCCACTCGACGCGGCGTCAGACGATGATACATCAAAATGCCCACCGCCATCTGCCGCGGCCGACTCCAAGCCTTGGCCAACGGCCAACTCGCGCTAACGGCGGCGCGCTCCATCCATTGGTGCAGATTTCCCGCGCCGGTTCCTCCGTTCGCGTTCCGGAAGAAGACCAAGTTGGCCGCATCGGCATTCGTGGTTGCGATGTTCATTTTCGGAGGAGAGCCGTCAGGCGCTGCCTGATCGATGAAAGAGAAATTTGAAACGGCGCTCAGCACGACAGTTCTTCGGTCATGCCATGCCGCGGCGCGCCGGCTGGCAGCCGCGCGAGTCTTTCGGAGGCGGCGCCAACTTCGTGCGGCCCAACCGGCGTGGGAACGCGCTGTTGCGTGGTAGCGTCGCCAAAAAATTCGGTCGCCAACGCCACGCCTACTCCGCTTAATACGGCCGCCACAAAACCACACAACGCCAGCAGACGCCGCTTCGGTCCAACCGGCTTTCGATTGATCGTCGGCGACTGCACGATGTTCACATTAGTAATGCGGTCGTTCTCCATCGCCTGTTGAATGCGAGCTTCCTCCAGTTTCTGCCGATGGATTGTGTAGCTGGCTTCCAAAAGAGCCGCGTGACGCTCCAACTCCTCCACCTCGACTTCGCGTCGGTTGAACAGCCGCAGCGCTTCTCCCAAATTCGCTCGCTGGGCGAGTAAGGCCGCGGCCTCCGCCTCCAAGTAGGCAACGCGAGGCTCCGCAATGAGAAGTTGTAAACGGAGCGCGTTCCAGGCTGGATTCGTCGTTTGCGTCGACTGCGTGCGATCGCTGGTCTGCCGGTTGAGAATCTTCTGCGACTCCGCCACCTGCTGCGTAATGGCCATCACTTCAGGATGCCCCTCCGCATATTTCGAACGCAACTCGCGTTCGCGAATTTCGAGTTTGTAGAGCGTTTCACGCATCGTATCGGCCGCCGCATTGGCGAAACCCGCCACTTGCAGCGTCAGCACGCGCTCCGGAAGGCCTTTCAAAGCCTCTTGCATGGACGTCAGCTTCGCCCGCGATGCAGCCAACTCCTGGTTGTTGGTCAGAATGGCTATCTCGACTTGGAGAAGCTGTTTCTCCTGGAGTTGACGCTGCCCGCTGATCGAAATCATGCCGTATTTGTTTTTCGTTTGACAAATAATGTCGCGGGCGGACGTGAGTTCCGTTTCCAGCAGATCCGTTTGTGTTTCAAAGAAACGGTACGACCCGTTAATACTATTGACCTTCTGGTGTTGGTTGCTGTATTCCTCCAAGAACGCCATCGCGATTTCTTGCGCCAGTTCAGGTGTTTTTGCCTGACAATCGAGCGTGAGCACGCTCGAACGCTTGGCGGCGAACACCGTGACGCGTTTCTCCAACGATTCAACCGCCTGCTCGCGCAGCGGAACGTCGAGCGCGCCGGTCACTGATTTCGCGGCGCCGCGCACGACGCCCAGCAGGTTGGAAGCGGCGTCGCCCAGCCAGAAAGATTTGCCCTTGGCCGCGGCCAAAGCAGCATCTGCTTGGCCCAGAATTTTGGCGGCGCCGACGCGGTCGACCACATGTTGGGCAAGTTCGCGGCTTTTGAGAATCTCTAGAATCGAATTGATTTCGTTCTCTCGCGATTCATAAATCGAGATCGTCTGGCTGGTTGTGGCGGTCGGATCCAGCGAGACGCTTTCTCGCCCAATCCTCACGAACAGTCTTGCTTCGGAGTGAAAACTCGGCGGCAGCAGCATCGCGACCGCCACGACGGCGGCGGCCAACAACAGAGACGTCGCGATTACTTTTTTTCGCTGGCGAATAAGAATCTGCAGAAGTATTGTCGGCGTGAGGCCGGGTTCGTGTCCGGTTGTCATGACGATCCACCCTGTAAATGGCTGCTGTATAAATGGCCTTGCCGTGCTACGCGTTAAACGTCGGTCAGGTTTGCCAGTCCACGTCTTGTGTTTCAGTGTAATTACGCCCCCGCGCCGCTCAGACACCAAGACTCTGGCATTTCCGCCGATCTTTTCCGCAACGCGCCGATTACGACCGTCGCAACGAATGGGAGGGTTGGCGGCGTTGCGGGAAGACCCTCGCGAGCGAGGACCCAGGCCAAACGCGGGGGGTGGCGGGCTCTTACGCCCGGCGTTCTAATCGAGTTTCCGCCGCGCCGCTCCCGCACAATCTTCCTCTCTGCGCCCCCGCATTACTTTTTTGTCAGGCCGGAACCGACCCGCCATGCCGATTACCCGCACGTTTCTCGACTGGAGCCGCCCGTTGCTGGGCCAGGCCGCTGAATATTTGGTGGCGCGTTTTTCCGAACCGGGGCGTTTGGAGTTGAGCCGCGTCGTGGTCGCGACGCCCGCTTCGCGCCCCGGCCGCACGCTCTTGAACCTCTTGCTGCAACGCGCCCGCCAAGAAGAGTGGATCTTCACCCCGCCGCAAATGTTGACCGTCGGCGCCTTGCCGGAATGCTTATACACTTCCCAGAGGCCGCTGGCCTCCGACTTGGTGCAGCAACTCACCTGGGTCGCGGCGCTGCAAGACGCCCGGCCCGCCGACCTCTCCGCCTTCGCGCCGAAATGGCCGGAGAACAATGATGTGTTGCAGTGGCTCTCGCTGGGCCGCCTGCTCTGGCGCCAGCACCGCGAACTGGCCTCCGACGGACTCGACTTTTCGCACGTGTGCGCGTCGAACGTCAAGGTGGATGATTTTCAGGAAGCGATTCGTTGGCGCGCCTTGGCGAAAGTGCAAGCGGCGTATTTACAAAAGCTCGACGCACTTGAACTCTGGGACACGCAAACGGCGCGTCTGTTCGCCATCGAACATCGAGAATGCCGCACCGAAAAGGAAATTGTGTTGGTCGGCGCCGCCGACATGAACCGCGCCACGCGGTTGATGCTCGATCAGGTTGCTGATCGTGTCGCGACCTTGATCACGGCGCCTGCGGAGCGGGCCGATTTCTTTGACCAACACGGCTGCCTTGCGCCCGCCGCCTGGAAAAATGTCCTGATCGACATTCCGCTGGAGCGCGTGCGGGTGGTCGATACCGCAGCCGACCAGGCCGAAGAAGCCGTGCGCATTGTCGCCGGTTTTGACGGCCGATTTCGCGCCGATCAAATCGTGATCGGCGCGCCCGACGAAAGCCTCGCCCCGCGCATACAGCGCTGTCTGTCGGATTGCGGCGTCGCCTCGCGCTGGGTGATCGGCCAAACACTCCAAGACACCGGCCCTTATCGATTCCTCCAAGCCGCGGCCGACTACGCCAACCGCCGCCGCTTTAGCGAGTTTGCCGCCCTGGCCCGCCACCCCGACGTTTACGATTGGCTGTTGCAAAACACCGGCGGCGCCCATTGGCTGGGCGAACTCGACGCCTACCACGGCGAACACCTCCCTCCCCGGCTGGGCCATTGGTTGGGTGACAACAAGCGTTTCTCGCAGCTCAAAAAAGCGTTTGAAAAAGTCGATACGTTGCTCAAGCCGCTGCGCTCCAATACGCGCAAGCTCAATGAATGGGCCAAGCCGCTGCAAGAGATGTTGGCCGAGGTTTATGGCGCCTTGCAACTCGACCAACAATCGGCCGACGGCCATTACCTGGCAAAAACACTGCGTGCAATTCGCGACGCCTTGGCCGAACACGCGGCGGTTTCACCAACGGTTTCGCCCGCCATCAGCGCCGCCGACGCCATACGTCTTCTTTTAGAAAGCCTCTCCGGAAAAACGCTGGCCCCGCTCCCTAGTGAAGACGCGCTGGAAGTGTTGGGCTGGTTGGAGTTGCCCTTGGACGACGCGCCGGCCTTGGTCGTGACCTCGTTCAATGAGGGACGCGTGCCGACGTCGCTCAATTCCGATATTTTTCTGCCGAATCGTTTACGCCGCAAGCTAGGCATCGAAGATAACGACCGCCGCTACGCGCGCGACGCCTACGCCACAAGTTTGCTCTTGGCTGCGCGCCAAGAGGTGTATTTCATTGTCGGCCGGCGCGATACGGAGGGAAACCCCTTGATTCCCAGCCGGCTGTTGTTTGCCGCGCCCGAAGATCAAATCGCGCAGCGCGTGCGGCATTGTTTCCAAGCCCAAGATGCAGTGCAACAACGTCGTTTGAAGTCGAATGCGCCGCAAGCGGGCGCGGAGTCGCGTTTTTATGTCCCCCGGCCGAAGCCGCTCGAACAACCGATCGAATCGCTGAGCGTGACGGAGTTTGGCGGCTATCTGGCGTGCCCCTATCGCTATTATTTGCGGCGTTGTTTGAAGCTGCAAACGTCGGACGATTCCGCCGAGGAACTCGGAGCAGCCGATTTCGGCAACCTGCTGCACGACGTGCTGGCCCGCTTCGGTTTGAGCGAACAGCGAGACTTGCAAAACGCCGAGGCCATTTTTCAATTCCTGCAAGACGCCCTGCGCCGTGCGGTGGCCGCCCAATATGGCAAGCAGCACCTGCCGGCGGTGAATGTTCAACTGGCGCACCTGCGCCGCCGATTGGAGGCCTTCGCTCACTGGCAGGCCGAACATGCACGGCAAGGCTGGAGAATCATACACACCGAAACATCCTCCCAAGACGCCCCCACGCGGCTCAAATTAAAAGACCGCTCCATCCTACTGCGCGGCAGGATCGATCGTATCGATCGTAACGAAGCCAGCGGCCAGTGGCGGATTCTCGACTACAAAACCTCCGACGCCGCCAAAACGCCGGAGCAAACGCACCGCCGCGCCGGCGCCTGGATCGACCTCCAACTGCCGCTCTACCAACTGTTGGCCCGGTCGTTGGGAGTGACCGGCGAAATCGAACTCGGCTACATCCTCCTCCCCAAAGATATCGCCCGCGTGGGCGAGGCGATGGCCGCCTGGGACGATGAACTGATCGCCGCGGCGCATGATGTCGCTCGTTGCGCCGCCGAAGACATACTGGATGAAAAATTCTGGCCGCCGACCGATCCGCCGCCGCCGACAATGACGGAATTCTCCGACATCTGCCAAGACGACGCCTTCGAACGCGGCGTTCTCGAATATGAATAACTTATGCGAACCGTTGGAGTGTGTGTTTGAGCGTGTTTTTATTTTTGCCACACTTAAAAACATGCTAAAGCATGAACTCCAACGGCGCGGCGCTCTCGAAAATGAATAACTTATGCCTAATGAACACGTCCTGATTCGCGCCTCGGCGGGAACGGGAAAAACCCATCAACTCACCAGCCGGTACTTGCGTCTTGTGGCGGACGACGCCGCAGCGCCGGAAATTTTGGCCGCCACCTTCACGCGCAAGGCGGCGGGCGAAATTCTCGAACGCATTGTCACGCGGCTGGCCGAAGCCTGCTTGCAGGAAAAAAAACGCGTCGAACTAACGCAACACCTGGGGTTACAAACGCTGACGCCGCAGCGTTGCCGCCGGCTGCTCAAATCACTCACCTCGCAACTGCATCGCCTCCGCATTGGCACGCTCGACAGTTTCTTCGCTCAAGTGGCGGGAAGTTTTAGTCTGGAACTGGGGCTGCCCACCGGTTGGAGTATTGCCGACCCGCTGCACGACGCCAGCCTGCGCAGCGAAGCGATTGAAACGATTTTAAGAGACGCCGAATCGAGCGAAGTCGCGCGTTTGCTCAACCTGCTCGCCAAGGGCGACGCCGATCGGTCGGTGAGCGAATTGGTGCGTTCGACCGTCAATCGTTTGTATGGTTTGTTTGCCGACACGCATGAAAACGCCTGGCGAACCTTTCCCCAATTGCCGCTGCTGCCCGATGCGGAGCTTGCCGGTTTGATGGAAGCGTTGCGCACGGCGGAGCTGCCCAAGCACAAATCGATCGCCAAGGCGCATCAAGCCAACTGCGAGCAGGCGCTATCGGCCGATTGGATGGGTTTCGTCCAGAGCGGGCTGCCGAGCAAGGTTCGCCTCGGCGAGCACATTTATTACCGTAAGGAAATTCCCGCCGCGACGGTCGCGATTTACGAGCAGCTGATTCGGCACGCGCGGGCTTTTCTGATCCAACAGTTGGCGTTACAGACCGCCGCCACGTACGAATTGCTGGCGAAGTTTCATGACGTCTACCGACGACTCAAACACGATTCGCGAGCGCTGTTGTTCGACGACATCACGCGTTCACTCGCTGGCGGAGAGTCGATGCGCGATGTCGAACGGCTCGCCTTCCGGCTCGACGCGAGCGTGTCGCACCTCCTGTTGGACGAATTTCAAGACACCTCCGGCAAACAGTGGAGCGTGTTGCGTCCGCTCGCCGAACGGACGATTCGCCCGGCGGACGGCGGGAGTCGGGCGCCGGCGCGGTCTTCCTTTTTTTGCGTCGGCGATATCAAGCAAGCCATTTACGCTTGGCGGGGCGGCCGCGCGGAAATATTCGCCGCCTTGGAGAAGCAACTTCCGGAACTGACGCTCGATTCCCTCACCGCCAGTTACCGTTCCTCGCAGCCCGTGATCGATGTGGTGAACGAAGTCTTTCAGGGGATCGGCCGACACGCCAACCTCGACACGGCGGAGGCGGCCGTGAAAGATTGGAGTACACACTTTCCGCAACACACCACCGTTCGAACCGATTTAACCGGCCATGTTCAGTTGCTTACCGCGCGCCGCGCCGACCCTGACGATCAAACTCCGATCGACGCCGTCATCGAAGCCGCCGCCGACAAAGTGGAGGAACTGCTCGCCGAAACGCCAGGATTGGAAATTGGCCTGTTGGTGCGGCGCAATGCGGTCGTGGCGCGGACTATTTTTGAATTGCGGCAGCGCGGCGTTCGCGCCAGTGAAGAAGGGGGCAATCCTCTGACCGACTCCGCGCCCGTGCAGCTTGTGCTTTCGGCGCTGCGGCTGGCCGACCATCCCGCCGACACGATCGCGCTGATGCATGTGGCGAATTCGCCCTTGGGGCCCGCGCTCGGTTTGCCGGCTTTTCCGGCGGATGCGAACCAAGAAAACAATTCCAACGACAACACGGAAAATGGCGCCCAAAACGGCAACGCCGAGGAGATTGCCGAAAAGGTCGCGACGCGGTTGCGCCGCCGCCTCTTGCAGCAAGGTTATGGACCTGTTCTCGAACGTTGGCTGGAGCAACTCGCCGGGTGTTGCAACACTCGCGATTTGAATCGGCTGCGGCAACTCGTCGAACTAGGGTACGCTTACCAAGACACCGCCACGCTCCGCGCCACCGACTTCGTGCGGCATGTGGAGAACCAGAGGGTGGCCGATCCTTCAGCCGCTTCGGTGCGCGTGATGAATGTGCATCAGGCGAAAGGCTTGCAGTTCGATGTGGTGGTGTTGGCCGATCTTGAGTCTTCGTTGATCGGCCAGCCTCCGAGTTATGTGATCGACCAACCCGATCCGACCGGGCCAATCGCGCGTGTCTGTTTGTATCGCAACAAGGAGATTCAATCGCTGCTGCCCGACGACATGCAAACCATGTTCCAGCAAGCCACGCATGCCAAGGTCACGGAGACGGTGTGTTTATTGTATGTGGCGATGACGCGCGCGGTGCATTCGCTTTACATCGTGATATCCCCGGCCAACGTGAGCGAGAAAAAACTGCCTCGCACCTCCGCCGGACTGCTCCGCGCCGCGCTCGCCGGCAATCAACCGGCGGCGCCCGAAGCAGTCGTTTACGAACATGGCGATCCATTCTGGGCGGCGGCTGTCAAACGGGAAACAGCGGAAAAGCAGCCGGAGCGGGTGTCGGAACAAGCGCCGCTGGAGCTACGTTTAGCCCAGCCCGTTGGCAAGCGGCGCGGCGTTCTGGGATCGGCCAGTCCTTCCAGCTTGGAGGGAGGACGCCTAGCCTCGGCCGCCGACTTGTTGCGCATCGACAACGCCCAGGCGATGGCCCGCGGCACGCTGATGCACGCCTGGTTCGAGCACCTGCTGTGGCTGAACGATCCACCGCCGACGCGGGAAACGTTGGTGCAAATTGCTCGCCAGGTGGGCGCCGCCAACCTGGATGTCGAGCAGATGATAAAAGACTTCCAGCAGCTTCTCGGCGCGCGGCAGATTTCAGGCGTGTTGTCGCGGGAGTATTACGATTTGGCCGCGCAACCGGCGGCGTCCGCGGCATCTCCCACGCCGTTTTCCGAGGCGTTTCTCCAACGGTTGGGCGGCAAGCGTCTGCGTTTGGACGTACGCAATGAATTCCCCGTCGCGACCTGGGAAGACAACCAAATTCTCAGCGGGTTTGTTGATCGCCTGGTGCTGCTGTATGAAGATGACGTGGTGGTGGGCGCCGATATTATCGATTTCAAAACCGATCACATCGCGGACCACGACCAAGCCGCGCTCTCACAACGCAGGGAACACTATCGGCCGCAAATCGAGGCGTATCGGCGCATCGTTTCAAACATGTTTCGCCTGCCGCCGGAATGCGTGGCGGCGCGGCTGTTATTTCTGACGCCGGCCGTTGTTTCACCGCTGCATGAATAAGGGATGTACGCAAGCTGCCTGGTTTCCCGCCCGTGCGGGAAGAACGGCGGCGCCTGCCTAGCCACCGACTCACCCGGCCGGGAAAAACGGCCAGATGCGGGGAATTAATAGTATGGCCGCCGTCGCGATAAGTATCGCCAGCGGCGCGCCCACGCGAAAATAGTCGGACGGTTTGTAGCCGCCGGGGCCCATCACCATCAGGTTGGTTTGGTAGCCGATCGGCGTGACAAACGAGAGCGACGCCGCCAGTGCAATGGCCATCACGAACGGGCGAGGATGATAACCGCCCTCCCAAGCCACGGCCACCGCCAACGGCAAGAACATCGCGGCGACGGCGTTGTTGGTGATCATCTCGGTGAACAGCGACGTCAGCAAATAAACCACCGCCAGCAACAAAAAAGGATGCTCGCCCACAACCGAAATCAGCACAGTGGCGATATTGCCCGCCGCCCCGCTGGTGGTTAAAGCCCGTCCCAAGCCGAGCGCCGCGGCAATGGTCACGATCAATTGAATATCGATCGCGGCGCGGGCGTCCGACATCCTTAAACATTTCGTCGCGACCATCAGCGCCGCTACGGTAATCGCGGCCAGGGGCGGCGATCCGAGTGACGAAAAAAGGCTGACGCCGTGGAGGAAATTGGTGCAGACCAACCACACCGCCAGCAGCAGCAATAAGCCGGCGGAAAGCCACATCCGATCGTGGCGGCGGGGCGAGGAGCCTTCCACGTCTCCGACCAGATAAAAGTCGCGGCTGTTACGGTAGCGAGAGACAAATTCGGTGCGGGTTTGCAGCAGCAGGGTGTCGCCCGGCTCCAGGCGAATGCTGCCGATTTTGTTCGTCAGACGAACGCCGTTGCGATGCACCGCCACCACCGCCGCTCCGTAGATCGCGCGGAAATTGGCCTCGCGGATGGTCGTGCCGATCAAGGGCGATGTGCGAGAAAGCACCACTTCGGTCAGGTGGCGGCGTTGCCGAATGTGAGGATGGAACTCATAGGTGCTATCGGCGGCGGGCGCCAAACCCGGAATTTTTTCCAAGTCGACGATCGTACTCACCACGCCGGTGAAAACGAGGCGGTCGCCGTTTTGAATGGCGTCTTCCGGGGCGACCGGCGTGATAATATCGCCTCGGCGGTCGATTTCGATCAAAAACAGTCCTGGCAGATGCCGCAGACCGGCCTGCTCAACCGACTTGCCGATCAACGGGCATTCACTGCGGACCAGCATTTCCACCAGGTATTCGCGCCGCTCATCGCCCAATCGCTCCAGCATATCGGTGCGGTTGGGCAGCAAGAATGGCCCGGCGAAAATGAGAAACACCATGCCAATCAGCGCACAAGGCGCGCCCACGCGGCCAATTTCCAACATGCGCATGGGCCGCACGCCATCGGCAAAAGCCGCCTTGGAGAGGGCGGCGGTTGGCGGCGGCGGAGCGTGTTCGGCGGCGGCGTACTCTTGTTGCAGTTGGCGCAATTGCGAGTTGACCACCAGCGAAGTGCTGGTGCCAATCAGCGTGCAAACGCCGCCCAAAATGGCGAAGTAACTGACCAACATCAGCAGCCGCGACGGCGCCACGTTTCGCTTACGGCACCAATCGACCACCACCGGCGCCATCATCGCGACCAGCGCCGTGTTGAGCAGGAAAGCCGAACTGGCGGTGAGCACTAGGCCCAACCGCCAACGCGCCCCATGTTCCGAATGGACGTGGCCCAACAAACGCTCGCCCACCCAATCGAGTAGGCCGGTGGCGCGCAAACCGGCGGAAACGGCCAACAGCCCGGCCACCGTGAGCACCGCCGGACTGGCGAAACCGCTCATCGCTTCTTCCGGCGTAATCACACCGCACAGCGTGACCGCGACCAGCCCGGCCAGAAAGAGAAAATCGGGCGGGGCCGAGCGTCGTAGTTGCAGGCCCAGAAACACCAGCAGCGTAACGCCAATCGCGATCCAGGCGTGTAAATCGGACCAATTCATTGACGTCTTTCGCTGTGCCGTCGATGGAGAAACACGTATCGCGATAGTTTCGGCTGGAGGGTTATTCGAGCCAACTCGGCCGTTTACCGGCTGCGGGAAGATCAACCACCCCAACGCTCAAAATATCAGGTTGGGCCAACAGTTCGTCAAGCGATTCCGGCGATGGCCGACTGTCAAGGTTGAGAATGCCGATGGCCTTGCCGCCCGGTTGGTTGGCCTCGCGGCCGACGCTCATCTGCGCGATGTTGATTTTGTGTTTTCCAAACACCGCACCCACGCGGCCGATGATTCCCGGTATGTCGTTGTGGGTGAAGGTGAGCAAGACACCGTCGAGGTAAGCTTCGAGGCGGAAATCCTGTAGTCGGATGAGTCGCACCATGTCGTTGCCGAAGAGCACGCCGCCGGCGGTGAATTCGCCTCCAGCGGCGACCACGCTGGCGGTAATCGAGGAACTGAACGCGCTCATTTCACTGGTGGTTTCCTCTTCTAACTCGATGCCGCGCTCCTTTAGCAACATTTCGGCGTTGATGATGTTGACATCTTCGGCGAGCGCATTTTCCAGCAGCCCGGCGCAAAATGCGGCCGTCAGCATGCGGGTATCCTTGCTGGCCACCTCTCCCCGGTATTGCAAGCGGCAACGCGAGACACAGCCGCAAGGCCACTGCGCCATCAAACGCCCCAGCCGATAACTGAGATTCAAAAACCCTTTGAGTCCGGCCAGAGCCTTGGGGTCGATCGAAGCCGTATTCACGGCATGGCGAATCTCGCCCCGTTGCAGGAAGTTGACCAACAGTTGCACCGCCTCCACCGCCACCTGGGTTTGCGCTTCCTCGGTGCTGGCGCCCAAATGAGGCGTGCATAACACGTCCGGCATTTGGAATAGCGGGCTGTCGGTGCAGGGCTCTTTTTCATAAACGTCGAGCGCCACGCCGCCCAGTTTTCCGCTGCGAAGGCCGTCGGCGAGTGCTTGCTCGTCGTAAATACCGCCCCGCGCACAATTCACTAGCCGCGCGCCGGGCCGCAACATTTCGATTTCCGCCGCGCCGATCAATCCTCGTGTTTCCGGAGTGAGCGGCGTATGCACGGTGAGGTAATCGATGCGCGGCAGCATGTCGTGAACGCTTTCGATCAACTCCACGCCTAATTCCTCAGCGCGTTGCGCTGAAAGGAAGGGGTCGTACCCCAAGACGCGCATCTGGAAGGCCCGCGCCCGGGCGGCAACTTCTTGCCCGATGCGGCCCATGCCGACAACGCCGAGCGTTTTGTCGGCCAGTTGCGATCCCATATATGCTTTGCGATCCCAACGCCCCTCGCGCAAACTCTGATGCGCTGGCGCAATATTCCTCGAGAGCGCAAGCATGAGTGCGAAGGCGTGCTCCGCCGTACTGAGCGTGTTGCCGGTGGGCGTGTTCATCACAACAATGCCGCGGCGCGTGGCCGCGGCTTTGTCGATGTTGTCGGTGCCGACGCCCGCCCGCACAATCGCCCGCAAACGAGGCTGCCCGGAGAGTGATTCCGGCGTGATCTTCACGCCGCTGCGGCAAATGGCGCCGTCGAATTCGCTCAGTGCATCACGCAGTGCTGGCCCTTTGAGGCCGGTGCGAACTTCGTACGTTATGCCGTCCGCCTCATCCAGGAGTTGTAGCCCTTCGGGGGCGATGTTGTCTAAAACAATAACGCGTAACATCGCGACTCCAAGTTGTTAAAACGTGTGTGTGGTGTGTTGATGGTCGTCAGCCAGCACGCAATTTGTGGAAAACGGTTTAGCCACAGAGGTCACGGAGCACACCGAGAGCGGCATCCGCCTCGCATCTTCTCCGTGTGGTCTGTGCCCTCTGTGGCAAAAAACTATTTTTGGGTTGCAGTCAACGACCTCACTGTGAACTCTGGGGCGAAAAATGTAGGGACAGTCATTGTTTGGCCGATGTTTGGCGGCTTAACTGGCATGGCGGTCGCGGAAATCTCGCATGAAGGAGCACAGCGCCGCAACACCTTCTCGCGGCATGGCGTTGTAAATGGAAGCTCGTATGCCGCCCACGCTGCGATGGCCTTTCAAATCGGTCAAACCTTGGGCCGCGGCCGACTTCAAAAACTCGGCTTCGCATTCGGCGGTGGGCAGGCGGAAGGTGGCGTTCATTAACGAACGGCAGTTCGGCTGTGCGTGTCCGCGAAAGAAATCGTGGCTTTCATCGAGCACGTCATACACCAAGGCGGCCTTCTCGCGGTTTCTGGCTTCCATGTTCGCCAAGCCGCCCACTTCGTCTTGCAGCCAACGCGCCACCAGGCCCATCACGTAGATGGCGAAAGTGGGTGGCGTGTTGTAAAGCGAATTGGCTTCGGCATGCTCGCGATAGTTCAAATAACCGGGAAGATTCGCATCGCTGCGCTCCAGCAGGTCGTCGCGGATGATGACCATGGTCACTCCGGCAGGACCGGCGTTTTTCTGGGAGCAGGCGTAAATCAAACCGTATTGGTCGATCGGAATCGGCCGCGAAAGAATGTCGGACGAACAATCGCAGACCACCGGCGCCTCCGTGTTGGGCGGCGTGGCGGGAAGTTGCACGCCGTGAATCGTTTCGTTCGACGTAATATGCACGTATTCGGCGTCGGCGGAGAACTCCAACGCTTCTTCACTGGGAATGCGATCGTACGACGTTTCGGCGGCATCCCAAACGACGTGCGTCTTGCCCACTTTGCGAGCTTGTTCGAGCGCCTTGTTGCCCCAGGCGCCCGTCAAAACATAATCCGCCGAAGCATCGGCCGACCGATAAAGATTCATCGGCGCCATCGAGAATTGCAGCCGGGAGCCGCCCTGCAAAAAGAACAGTTGGTAGTTCTCCGGAATATCGAGCAGCGACCGTAAACACGACTTGGTCGCCTCCAAAATTTCCAAAAACGCCGGGCTCCGATGGCTGATTTCCAACACCGAAACACCCGCCCCCGGCAACAGCAGCAAGTCATCTCGGACCTGCTCCAACACCGACACCGGCAAAGCGGCGGGACCCGCCGAAAAATTGAACAATCGCTCCGTCAGAGGTGAAATGGTCATTGCCTGCCGCCGTCTATTTTCTACTTGCTGTCTGTGACTACTTTTGGACCAACCTAATCCCGGTTCAGAAGCCCGGCTTTTTCAAAAAGCCGGGCTTCGCAAGCGTCCATTCAGGAACCGATCGCTCCACGCTTTCCATGTGGCCGCCGGGCTCAAGAAATCTCGCCCGTCGCCCAGTTTTCGAATCGGCGCCGGCCCTGATTGTATGCTCCGCCCAAACTATTGAGAAGGACGCCCGCCCAGCGCCGAAGAGACGCAAATGAAATTCTCGCCAAGCCGGAGGTTGAGCGCAGCGACGCCGCCGGACTGCCGCCCCAACAAACGCGGCATCCCGGCGGGGCGCCAGATGCAGCGGTCGGAACGGAGACCATCGGCAGCGCCCGTTGCCGACGCCGCCGGCATCCTTCCAGGATGCGGTGTTTCAGCGGTTCGACCCTCCGCTGGTATCGCTGCGCGACCACCGGCTAATGGCCTGAATCCCCACGGGATAAGTTTTCAGCCGAACGCCGCCGCTTGGCGTGACCTTCAGACGGTACAAAAACATTGCCATCGGCGCCGTTCGCCCGACTGCTTGAGGCGTGCGGCGTCTTCGAGCCCCAATGTTGCTTGCATTCGAAGGGCGTCACTTCGATCGACCAACGCAAAGAGAACAGCGATAAATTTCCACCATCAACTCCGACCAAGGACCGTTCGAGAAATAATTGTCTGATTTTCATGGGCCAGGAAGAGCCGAATTTATCAATAGTTATTTGTCATTTGTCATTGAAGAAGGAGAAACAAGGATGCGAGGCAAACCGATGGCCAACGACAAACGACAAATAACTATTGACAAATGACTTTGCGCAATTCCCGGGGCGACACTAAATTCCCGAACGGTTCGTAGCGTCGGCCGGGAGTTTACGGTCGCATTTCCGGCGCCTGCGCGGAGCAATCCGCTACCGATTTTGGACAGGCCAATTCTTCGCGTCTTCGCGTCTTCGCGTGAGAAAAAGAGCGCACGCGAAGACGCGAAGAACACGAAGACGAACGGGCGCCCTGAATGGTTCCTCAATGGTTTTAATGGGTCATTCCAGATCGATGTTTCACTCAGTGGCGAAAAGCGTGCGTGGCGAGTTTTCCGTGATTTCCGTCACTTATTTCCCCACCGTTTCTTAAATGCCGCGATGGCCACCCTTGTGTTCCTCAAAAAAGGGGAATGATGTCTACAATGCCGCGAGGATAACAACTCAACGTCCAACTGGGGCAAAACAATGCCGGTAGGTTCGCCAAAAGAAGTCGTGAGCTACGGACTGAAGTCCTGCACACGCGACAAAAGAAAACACGCAACCTTCCTCAAGAGGCCGCCAATGAAAAAGAAGAATCACCACAAAGAGCACAGAGACAAAGACGCCCTAAAAAAATCTCTGTGTCCTCTGTGGCCTCTGTGGTTACATTTCCTTCCACTGGATTTCTTCGTGGTGACCGAACCCTTGCCACCTCAAGAAAAATGTAAAGGATTCGCCTGAAGGCGAGGGTTTTAGACCCATCGCAAGGACAATAAGAAACGTGAAGTCGCCACTAATTTCACGAGCGATGCTAACTTATTTCAGGACGATTCCTATCGCCGGAGTACTGGCCGAACTGCGTTTGGACTATTCGCCGGCTGGCTCCGGCAGGCGACGCAACCGCAGTTGGCGGGCGGGCCATTTCAAAGCCGATTGCACCTCTTGGGCGTACTTCCAGGGGGCGGCGTCGGGGGTGTAGATCACGACCGCCGTATGCTCCGCCGCCAAGGCGACGGTTTGTGGCAGATCAAAAAACCGGCGCACATTGAGCAGGTGCGGCCCATCGCGGTGCGACGTCGGAAGATCATACAAGTCGAGCCGCTGCACTTGCGGTTCAAAGAGCGAAACATACAAAGCCTCTCCCGCCATCTCGCCATGGGCTTGCAGCCAGACTTTCGCATCTTGCAAACCGGCAACTTTCGAGAGGGCTTGCACGCCGCGACGGGCGTCCCAAATCTGCATGCCGGCCAACGACTGCCCCAGCAGATAAAACCGGCGACGGTGTTGCGTCTGTTTTCTTTCACTCGTATTCCAACGAGTAGGACCGACGCCCCGCGGCGCCAAATACGCCATGGCCCAAGGTTGCGTTTGCAGCATGGCTTGTTGGCTTTGGAAGGCCGCTGCATCGGGCGCGGCGGCGGCCTCATCAGCCAAAACATCGGCGAAAGCCACGCGCCACGTTTCGAGAAATTCGCGCCAGCCCGCTTCGTCGAGTAGATTCAACACCGCGATTTTCGGCTGCTTGTTTTGTGCGCCTTGCAACACGTACAGCCGCAACTTGATATGCGTTTGGCTCTCGAAATCGTAGGCCCGCAGTCGAACCCCCTGTTTGACCACCGAAACCACTTCCCGCAAAACCACGGGCTCTGCGTCTTGCGGCCAACCGGCAAACGATTTCTGACGCAACTTCGCCAGCCAATCGTCGCGCATGACTTGCCAGTGATCGGCGTTGGCGGGCAACGCCGGCGCGGCCGCCGCCACGAACGTCTCTTGAATTTTTGCGTTCACGCTGTCTTTGGGCAGTTCATGGAAGACACGCAACTGCTCCGGTTCGAACGCCGGCTCCGCCGGTTTCCGGATCAGGTCGTCATCGTTTTTGAGGAAATGATTGAACCAACGGAAGGCATGCACACGCAACTCTTGGGTGTCTTTGTGAGGACCGGCCGTGATTTGCAGCGCCAGGTTTTCCGGCTTGCCGTAAAGTTCGTAGATTTTACGCACGCGTTTATGCACGCGCACCACGCCGTCGAGCGGGAAGATGCTGTCTCGATCAGAGTTGCTGATCAACAGCGGACGCGGCGCCACGAGCGCAGCCACCTGCGCGTAGTCCCAACGATGCGTGTTGACCATGAACATGCAATCGCAATGGCCTTCCACGCAGCCATCGACGACATAGTTCTGCAAATCGGTGATTCCCGCCACCGGCACGGCGCAACGAATGCGTTCGTCGAGCGCGGCGGTCCACCAACTGTAGGCCCCGCCGCCGCTGCGCCCCGTAACGCCAAAACGTTGGGCGTCGACTTCCTTGCGCGTCTCCAGGTAATCCAACGCGCGAATACAATTCCAGGCTTCCACGCCCGCCGATGTATACCCCCGATCGAGCCACCACCACATATTTTGATTGTACGTGCCATGATGCACGCCTTCGATTTCACCCAACTGAAGCGTATCGATCATCAAACACACATAGCCGTGCTCCGCAAACCAAACGCCATGATGCTGGTAATGCACCTTGTTTCCGTAACTCACGCCATCCTGTTTGACGCGGGCGTGTCCACATACGTAGAGAATGGTTGGCGCCGGCTTTTTAAGCCCCTTGGGAATATAAAGATTGCCGGTCACGTAAAGACCGGGCCGCGATTGAAAATGCAAATTTTCGACGCGAAAGGTTGGCTGGTTGACCGCACCAGTGATCTGCGCATGGAGCGGCGTTTTTTCGGGCGGAGGATCAAGGCTGAGCATCTCCATGAGTTGGCCTCGCAGCACTTCGCGTTTCTGTTTCCAATCGTCGAGCGATTGGATATCCTCCAAGCAAGCGTCGCGAAGTTTCGCCGTTTCGGCCGCGAAGTAGGCGGCAATCATTTGGTCGCCGCGACTGGTGTCGGCTGGCGTTTGACTGGCGTCGGCTGGCGTTTGACTGGCGTCGGCTGGCGTTTCCTGACCAACCGCCTGTTGCCCGATGGCGGAAGCGCACCACGCCGCTAGCAGCAATAGCGGCAGAGTGAAGCCAAAGGAAAAACGCCGCGCGCCGCCAACGTTTTCGATCAAACCGTGATACGTCGTCATCATGATTTCTCTCAATTCCAAACTCGGAAGACACGCTCAAGCGTACACTCCAACCCATCGTGAAGCCTGGCGGCGCCAAATGCAAGCACTTTCGGGCTTGCGGCCTCCCCAAACTACCTACCGCTCCCAGGCTCCGCCGCGATTGGACGAACGTATTTCGAGACGACGATTCAATGTCGAGAGGCCAATTCAAAGTGAAGGCGGTTTGGCAACCGGCCGATAGCAGAAAAGAGCGCGCTGCGGCGGGGGCCTGTCATTTTTTGTAGTGTTTGAAGTTTGTAGTGGTCAAAGATTGATGGTAAGAATCAACCAGCGTAAGATGGAGCGCTGCGGTGGTTTGGGGCCTGGAAGATGGCAGGCGCCTACCAATCATTCCAAGCGTGTGCTGCGAGGGGGCCAGCCGGTGCTGACTATTTTAGGTGGACGACAACGCTCGTTTTGCGATGGTGTCACGCGCCGAGGGTTTCTGCGCATCGGTTCGCTGGGACTGGGTGCAGCGGGGTTGGGTTCGGCCGGATTGGGCGGGTTTTGCTTGGCCGACGTATTGCGGGCTGAATCCAATACAGCGCATCCGACCACGAATAAATCGGTCGTGATGATTTATTTGCCCGGCGGCCCCACGCAACACGAAACGTTCGACCCCAAGCCCAATGCGCCGGCCGAAATTCGCGGCTCCTTTCGTCCCACCAGCACGCGCATTCCCGGAATTCAATATTGCGAGATGCTGCCCAAACTGGCGCAGATAGCCGACAAGTTCTCCGTGGTCAGAACGCTGGTCGGGTTTAAGAATCGTCACGAGTCTTTTCAATGTTATACGGGGCGCCCCGGTGGAGGCGGCCAAGACAACGAACCCGCCGGCGGCTGGCCCACGTTGGGGTCGGTCGTTTCGCGCGTG
Organism: Planctomycetaceae bacterium; assembly: GCA_003233175.1. Lineage (GTDB taxonomy): Bacteria > Planctomycetota > Planctomycetia > Pirellulales > Pirellulaceae > SZUA-33. The sequence continues at coordinate 21,986 of QIKY01000240.1, forward strand.
CTGGGTCCAAATGCCGCCGGTGAAATACCGTACGTCGACGCCGCTCCCAAAATGAGTTACGCCCCTTATAACAACAGGGGCATTCATCTTACCGGGAAGCCTTCCTGGCCGGGGTTCACGGGCTGGCCGCACATCCCTTTCACGCTGGAAGGAGAAGTGAAATCCGATCTCGTACTCAACGGCATTGATCTTTCTCGATTGGGCGACCGGAAATCACTGTTGGATTCGTTCAGCCGCATGCAACGCCAAGTCGTGGCCGGCGGGTACGACGCCTTCCAACAGCAGGCGTTCGGCATGCTCACCCAGAGTCGGCTGGCCGAAGCGATTGATCTTTCCAAGGAGCCGGCGAAGGTGCGCCAGCGATATGGCGAAAGTCAGTCGACCTTCCCCGGCTTTGGCGGCGCGCCGCAGAGTCCACAACACTTGTTGCTGACCAGAAGGCTGCTCGAAGCCGGAGTTCGCTGTGTGACGGTTGCTTTCGGCGCCTGGGATTGGCACGCCAACCGGGAGGGCAGTATTGAGTATCTTTCCCGGAAGTACCTGCCGCTGTTCGACCACACAATAGCGACATTCCTCCAAGACCTCGACGAACGCGGCATGCTCGACGACGTTACGGTGGTTATTTGGGGAGAATTCGGACGCACCCCGCGCATCAACGCCAAGGGCGGTCGCGACCACTGGCCGGGTACGCAGTCGGTGCTGCTGGCCGGGGGCGGCGTGCAAGGTGGAAGAGTGGTGGGCGCCACCGACCGCATCGGCGGCGTTCCCGATTCGCGCCCCGTGCATGTGCAAGAAGTTTTTTCGACGCTGTATCACAACCTGGGCATCGACACCAGAAACGTCAAAATTCCCGATCTTAACGGACGGCCTTGGTTTTTGGTCGATCAAAACCGAAGGCCGATTCGCGAGCTGCTTTAGGTGGCGAGCGGTGTTCGGATGGTTGGAGTTCAAGCTTTAGCTTGTTTTGTAGGGTGCGGAAGAAGAAAACACGCTGAAGCGTACACTCCAACGGCGGGCAAGGTGTGCCCAAGAGGCCTGTACAAAGATAGACAAAAAGCCTACTTTTCCGCTGCACTATTTCGAGACATGTCCACGGACGGACCCCATGAAGCGAACTACAGTTATCATAGCGTTCTTCTTGCTGCTAGCGCCGTCGGCGGCATTTGGGCAGTTGGCGGGCGGGGCGTCGGGCGGTCCTGGAAGTATTTTTCCAGGCTCGGCGGAGCAGTCGGCTGGTGGTTTCTTTGAAGTCGCACGCCGTTTCGACCCGCCGCTCTTGGAGCCTGCACAACCCTACGCCGTGCAGCAACCCCAAGCCGTGCAGCAACGGTTCTTCGAAAAGCAACCACGCGCGGGAATACTGCAACAGGTTTACCACGGCGCCACCCGGATTTCGGCCGACAGCAACAGCCTCAGTCTGACGGAGCTTGATTTTAGCGCCACCTTCGGCTTTCCCCTGCCGACCCGCGAAGCGCCGCTTTTAATAACTCCCGCCTTCGGGCTCGACGTGTTACAAACCTCCGTGCTCGACGTTCCCAACGAACTCTACGACGCCACGCTGGAAATTCGCACCTTGCGCCCCTTCGGCGATTACTGGACGCTCGACCTCGCCATCACGCCGGGCGTGTTCGGCAACACCGACACCAGCGAAAGCCAGTTTCGCCTGCAAGGCCGTGCCGTGGGGATTTATCAATGGAGGCCCGATACAAAAGCCGTGCTCGGCGTGGCGTATCTTGACCGCGACGACTACGCCGCGCTGCCGGTTTTCGGCCTGATCTGGACGCCCACCGACGACTGGAAATTCGACCTCCTTTTTCCCAAGCCTCGCATCGCGTTGCGAACATACCAAGACGACCGCTCGGCGTGGTGGGCGTATATCAGCGGCGAATTCGGCGGCGGTTCGTGGGGCATGACCCGCGCCGGCGGCGCGGCCGACACCGTCACGATACGGGATTTACGCTTGCTCTTCGGCATCGAACGTGAATCAGACGGCGCCACGTTCCGCCTCGAAGGCGGGTACGTGTTCGCGCGTGAAATCGAATACGGCAGCGGCGTCGGCGACCAAGATCTCAAGAACGGCGGCTTGGTTCGCGGCGTTATCTATTATTAGGCCCACGGCGGGTGAGAATTTACCGTAATACAAGCACGAAGCGCAAGCGAGTGAATCAGCAAACGGTCATTCTTGCGTGGGTGGGAACCCAAAAAAACTCACGGACTCCCGTGGCGTGCGGGTGAGTTATTTTCCGCCGCTCGCCTAACACCATAGCACGGCATAGATCATGGACAGGTCCTTAGAACGTGTTTTGAAACGAAAGTACGATGGCCTTCCACGGCCGTCGCGTACCTTGAACCTCTGCAAATCGACGGCCTTGGAAGGCCATCGTACAGTTGGCTCGCGTTTCAACATATGTTCGGAGATACAACGCCACATTTTCAATTGCGCCAGCTAATCTTCTAGTTGCGAGTCGGACGTATCGGGCGCGAACCAAATCACGATCAGTCCCGCCACATAGACCAAACACGTGATCTGGCCAACGCGCGCGTAATCGCCGTTGAAACGCTCCATCAACAGCCCCGCCGCCAGGAAATTGAAACTCACGCCGGAGCCGGTGGCCCGCACGCGCGTGGGAAACAGTTCCGGCAAGAAGAGCGGGAGCCAGCCGAAGAACAGCGTGCCGAAAAAACCGACCGCGAAAACCCACGCCAGAAAAGTCGGGCCGCCTGGTTGCAGGTTGTAAAAAATATGCAGGCTGATTCCCAGCGAGAACAGACACATGAGAAAATAACTACGGCGGCGGCCCATGGAGTTGGCCACCCAACCGCCCAGCAAGGCGCCGATCGCACCGCCGCCCGATTTTGTCCATTGCGCCCAAGCTTTGAGCGTCGGCTCACCCATTTCCTCGCCAATTTTTCCCGCCCAAGGCACCAACCAGTTGGCGGCGCCCCAATTTCCCAACAAGGGAATCGCTCCCAGGCAGATTCCCAGCAGCGTGTATTTGAGCAGCGGCGGCTGGAACACGGCCAGCATCGGCGAGGAATCTTGGTGTTGTTTCGATTTTACTCGGCTGGCCAGCCAATGCGGCGATTCCGGAACCGCCGCCAATACAAACACGCCCAGAAAAACAGGCGGCAAACCGGCCAGCGTCACCCAGCGCCAGCTTTCCGGAGTGATTGGATAGGCCATCGCCAGCGCCGAGAGCAACATGAAACCCAAGTTGGCGGAAGCGCCAATCAGTCCGGCCAAAATCGGCCGCGAAACGTTCGACCAAGCCTCCGACGCCAACGCCACGCCGTTGGGCCACATACCGCCCACGCCCAAGCAGGCCAGAAATCGCATGACGGTCAACTGCCAGGGCGTCTCGACAAAATAAGCCAGCCCCGTGAGCACGGAATAACAAATGATGCTCCAGCCCATGGCGCGCGAGCGACCGATCCGATCGCCCAACCAGCCGAAGAGCAAGCCGCCCGCGGCGGCGCCCAGCAAAAAAGCACAGATGTAGCGGGAAAACCACATCGCGACCATCGCTTCATGGCCCGGCCCGAGAAAGTCGATCGTCGCGGCGCGACCGGCCAAGGGAATAATCACCATGATCAGACCGGCCAACATCCAGCCCAGAAAGGCGGTCGCCAAAACCAGTCCTCGACCGAAGGGCGAAATATCGGCGGCCGCCTTGCTGCCGGGTGCTCCGTCGGTTGATGACGCCATGCGTTGCTCTCCTGGTGTTTTACTTCAAGCGGCAGGCCATGCCGCGTGAAGTATAAGGTGGGAGCGTCAGATCGTGACACCCACCTGGGCGGCACGAGCACGCATCACGCGTTCGAAATAAGGGTATGGGTAGGGCCGCTTTCCGCGAGCGTAGGAGAACGCCTCCAAAACCAATTTACGCGTCAGGCGATTGGTTTGCACCAAAAACACCACCCTGTTGGCAAAGGCGAATTCCACCGGCCGCCGCAGGCGGAGGCCTTTTTCGAGCGTGTCTTTGAGCCCTGCCACGGTTGCCAGAACCGTTTCATCGAGAACCACCTCCGCTTCGCCGCCACCGGAATTGCAGGGCTCGGGCTGCATCAACAAAACACCACAAAAAACGACAGCTCCGGCGAGCATTCCGCATGTTTTTGTCATCGGTCGGAATTCCTTTCTACACGAAAACAGGGGCAAAAACAGTCCATGCCATCTAATAGCGTTTGTTTTGTTGTTCAGCAAGATCGATTTGCCCCAAGTTTATTTCAGACGCACCGGGAATTTGTTAGAATGATGGCTGGAACCGCACTGCGTTGCGAAAACACATCAAAAGAACGGCCTTTCGGCGGCGTCTCATTTCTTCCGCCCTTCGGCAATCGAACCCACTGAGAGAAGGCGGCAAAACATGAAGTTCATCGAGATAACAGGCGAAACGCTTGACCGGATCGTCAACGATGGCGAACTGCACCTAGCGGACTTGGAGTCGTCGGGCGTGGGCGCCAGCTCTATTGTTCGCATCAACCAGCAAGGAGATATTGAAGTTCGGCGGCCGCGAAAATGGGATGTTATCGGCGGCCTGCTGGGCAGTTTCGAAGAACGCGTGAGGGAGCAATCGGGAATGGATTGGGCCTAGGGAACCGTCTTGAAACAGGTGACCGGTGTTAGCTCGGAAAAGCCCGGCATTTCGAAAAGGCTGGGCTTTTAATTCGGTAGGTAAATTCAGGACGGTTGCCAGGGCGTCGCGCTCGTATTGTGTCATTTCCAACCGTACGCGGAAGAACGCCCATGGAGTTAGATTTTGTCGATTGGCTGAAGCCGCAGTTGCCGCCGCACCCCTTGCTCAAGTTGGGCGTCGGCGATGATGCGGCTATTCTTGATCTGGGACTGCGGCAAGATTGCGTCGTCACGACCGACCTACTAACCGAAGGCGTCGATTTTTTGCTGGCCGAATGCGGCGGCCAGCGCGTGGGGCGAAAGGCGTTGGCGGTCAACTTGAGCGATCTTGCCGCGATGGCGGCGCGGCCGGTGGGCGTGGTCGTGGCGCTGGCGCTGCCAGGTGAGGGCGCCGCCGAACTGGCTCGCCAGATCATCACCGGCATGTTGCCGCTGGCCGAGCATTTCCAGGTCGCGATTGCCGGCGGCGATACAAACTGTTGGCCGGGCGGTTTGGTGGTCAGTCTGACCGCGATCGGCGCCGTCGAAGCAAACAACGCCTGGACGCGCCACGGAGCACAACCGGGCGACGCCCTGCTCGTGACAGGCAGCCTGGGAGGAAGTATTCTGGGAAGGCACTTCGATTTCCAGCCTCGCGTGGAAGAGGCGTTGCTGTTGCAACGTGAATTCGAGGTGCATGCCGCGATCGATATCAGCGATGGCCTGTCGTTGGACGTCGCCCGTTTGGCGGCTGCGAGTGGTTGCGGCGTGGAGTTGGAGGCCGCCGCCATTCCTATTGCCCCCGGCGCCCAACGTTTGAGCAAGTCGACCAACAAATCGCCGCTTGCGCACGCCCTGGCCGACGGAGAAGATTTTGAACTGTTGCTGGCGATGCCGGAAGCCGTGGCGCGGCGTTTGCTCGCCGAACAGCCGTTGGATATTCCCCTCACCCGCATCGGCGAAATGACGTTGGAAAAAAAACTTTGGCTGCGGCAACCGGGCGGTGAAAGAATCGCCCTTGAGCCGCGCGGTTTTGAACACGGGAAAGACTCATGACTGAATTTCTATTTTCCGCCGCTTCGTTGGAAGACACCGACCGCCTAGCCGCGGCGCTGGCGGAATTCCTGCCGGCGGGAACGGTGGTCTCGCTTTGTGGGACGTTGGGCGCCGGCAAAACACGGCTGACCCAAGGCATGGCGGCGTTTTGGGGAATCGACCCGGAGCGAGTCGTGAGTCCGACGTTTGTCTTGTGCCAACAATACGAGGGAGCGCGAACGCTGGTGCATTTCGACGCCTACCGACTCCACGACGACGACGAATTCCTCGAACTCGGGGCGGAGGAATTCTTCGACTCTCCGGCAATCACGGTGGTCGAATGGGGCGACCGCGTCGTCGACTGCCTGCCCCGGGAGCGCGTCGAAATCGAAATTGACGTCGTCGACGACACCCGCCGGCAATTCCGCGTAAACAGTCGTGGCCAGAAATACGTAAGCACCATCGAACAAATCGCCACTAAATTGGCAGCCAGCGCGGAACCCGGAGTTTGAGAACGAGTGCTTCGATATTTTTGCCCCGCGACTTATTCATCTCGTGGCGAGCAGGTGGCCGGCGGCCAGGGATTGGTAACCTTGCACGCTTCGCGCTGCTCTCCATCCGCCATCAACGGATCGTCTGTCACGAAGAGGCTCATGAACAGCGAAGAATGGTTGAATTCAATTTGCCATTCACACCCGGCGAATTCGTAAAACACGATCGATTCCTCTTCGTCGCGATCGAGCCAATAGTATTCCCCGAATTCTTCAACACAGTTTTCGGGAGTCAAAGCGGCCAAATCGATCGTCTGGCCTTTGCGGACGACCCGGCCGCTGAACGGTTGGTATTGTGGTTCGATTGGGTCGCTGACGATAACGTTAAAACTCGTGATTTTATTATCCGAGACGTCACAATTCACGCACAGACCCAAGGAGTAATAGCAGAAATTGCCATCACGAAATGACGTGCCGCCTTCGTCAGGCCCTAAAAAGGAGAGCCGTTCGAGAGACTCGCCGAGCGCGACGCCGTTCAGGGCGCCGGCATCGAGGTCGAACGTCAACGGGCGTGCAAGGTTCGGCCGCCACTCGCGGGTGGGATTCGGTTTTCCGAAGAGGAATTCAAACATTGGAGACCAGCCCGGGGAAGACATAAAACAATACGAGTGGCGCCCAAGCTAGACCTGGGAGCATCCGTGGAAAGTGTAACGGGCGGTGAGTAAGGCGTCAAACATCCGCTTCACCGAGGTGCGGCCGCCGAGGAAGAATTTCTGAAACCGTTCGCGGCGCCGTGAACGGTTACCAATAAACTTCCCAGCCGCAAGTCTTATTTTTCAAGTTCGCGGCCGATTTCGAAGATTTCCTCGGCGTCGAGAATCTGGTCGTTGCTCAGAAAAAGATGAGCAATCGCCTGCTTATGGATCTTCATCTTGGCGCCGCCCACGCCAATGGCGCCGTAACAAATAACACTGCCGCGTTGTTTTGCCTTGTCTTGCACTTCGACGCCGGCAATTCCCAGCGGCGGTACGGCGTTTAAGTCGATGACCACTTGCAGCGCCACGGCGGCTTGCAGGACGTCGTGCGGCAACAGTTCGATTCCGGCAGCGCCGGCGGCTATCACAATTCCGGCGCCGTCGAGCGCCGCAGCGACTTCTTCCGGTTGCGAAGCTGCTGCAGGGGAAATTTGTGCGACGGGATTTTGTGCTTGAATTCGCTGGCAAGCGGCCGCGGCCCGTTCGACGTTGCGAGAACAGAGGCGAACGCGAGCGCCGGCTTGGGCAAGCAACCGGGCGGCGCGCTGGCCTACAGGGCCCGTTCCAGCCAACACGGTGGCCACGGCGCCGGGCAACGCAACGTGCCGAGCCGCCGCTAAAACAGCCGCCGCCGCCGTGGTGTTGGCGCCATTGGCGTCGAGCATGACGGAAACGCGCATGGGTCCAAAGAAGGCGTCTTTGACACTCTGGAGGAGCACTTCGGCGGCCTCCACGTTCGCGCCGCCAACGAAAATGGCGGTGCTATTAAGATCATCAACACCTCGCGTGAAAATGGCGCCATGCACCAATTCGCGAACAGCGTCGGGCGCCACGCCGTTGTATTGGAGGAGATGATCCACATCGGCGTCGACCGCCACGACGGCGTCAAAAACGCTGGCGTGAGCGCCGGAGTCGAGTTGAAGGAGAATCCGTTTTTTGCTCATCTGGCTGAACCCTGTATTTCAAAACACGTTCTAGGCGCCGCCGTTTTCCAGTAGCAGCACGTGCAGCGAACGGGCGCCGTGGGCGCCGATCACCAACGACTGCTCGATATCGGCGGTCTTGGAAGGACCCGAGAGAAAAACGCCGAACCCGGCTTGCTCGAAGCCAACACGTTCGTACGCCTGATGCATGTTATGCACGATTTGATCGGCGTCGAGCAACACGATAATGTGCTGCGGAATGAAGTAAATGACCCGATGCTTGACGCCGCGGTCGGTGAGCCACACGGCGCCGTTTTCCGCCACACCGAATTCGCCGCGAACAATCGCCACGTCGACATCCTCCAAGTCGTGAGGGTCGGCGATGTCGTCAAGAAACACGTTCGCTTTTTCGACGCCCTCGACCAGCGAACACACTTTTTTGGCGTCGGCATAACAGGGCAGTTCCGGTAACTTGGCGAGGCCGTCTTGCATGTTCCGCACGCGAATACAATTGCCGCCGACCGCCGCCACCATTTTTTCAAACGTGGCGATTGCGTTGGGTGTGGCGACCCAATTTTGTTGCAACGAAGGCGCCGGTTGCTCGTCCAAGCGTTTGAAACGCAAGGCCTGCAAAATTGTTTGTTTACTTTCCATGGCGTCGCCGATATTGCTCCCGAAAACTCTTTCGCGGCATGGGCGGCAACTCGCGTTGCTTGCCCCACGCATTCAGAGGGTTGTATTTGAGAAAACGCGGCAAGAGCGGCAGCACGATGCGCATCGCCTTGCCCGCGAAGCGATAAAGCCAAACGCGTCCCAGAACCACGCCCGCCAGCCGCATGCTCCAACGTTTTTTCCAATCCAGATGGCCCGACTCCGCCAGTTCGCGCCGCCATGTTAAAAGTTGGTGGTGGATATCGATTTTCACCGGGCAGACGTCCGTGCATGATCCACAAAGACTACAGGCGAACGGCAAGCTGGCGTATTTTTCGGGGTCGCGGCTGGGGGCCAGAATGGAGCCAATCGGCCCCGGCACCGGCGTTTCATAACTATGCCCGCCGCTGCGCCGATAAACCGGGCAGGTGTTCAAGCAGGCGCCGCAGCGAATACAACTCAGCGCACGCTGGTGCTCTTCGCTCTGTTGCAAGGCGCTGCGTCCGTTATCGACCAGCACGATATGCAAGGCGCCGCCCGCTCGCGGACCATGGAAATGCGAGGAGTAGGTGGTGATCGGTTGGCCCGTTGCCGAGCGCGCCAAGAGCCGCAGAAAAACGCCTAAATCGGCGGCGCGGGGAATGATTTTTTCCAGCCCCATGCAGGCGATATGCAGGTTCGGCAGCGAGACGCCCAAATCGGCATTGCCTTCGTTCGTACACACGACAAAGCCGCCGGTTTCCGCGATGGCGAAATTGACGCCCGTGATGCCGGCGTCGGCTTGCATGAATCGTTCTCGCAGGTGTTGCCGCGCGGCTTCGGTTAAATAGGCGGGGTCGGTCGCGCCAGCCTCCGTTCCCAAATGCTCATGAAAACATTCGCCGACTTCCTCCTTCTTGATATGAATCGCGGGCAACACAATATGACTCGGCGGCTCCTGGCGGAGTTGCACGATGCGTTCGCCAAGATCGGTATCGACGACCTCTATTCCGTGCTGCTCCAGGAAAGGATTTAAGTGGCACTCCTCGGTCAGCATCGACTTACTCTTGACCACGCGCTGCACACCGCCGGCCTTCAAAATGCCATACACGATTTCGTTGTGTTCTTGTGCGTCGCGGGCCCAATGCACTTGGGCGCCCAACGCCGTGGCTTTACGTTCAAACTCTTCCAGATAATCGGGCAGGCGGGAAAGCGCATGCGCCTTGATTTGCCGCGCTGTCTCTCGTAATTGCTCCCACTCTGGAACGGAGCGGGCGGCGGCGTCGCGTTTGTCGCGCACGAACCACAGGGCGCCGTCGTGCCAATGAGCGCGTTGCGAATCGGAAATGAATTCCGCCGCTTTTTGAGGATGATCGGAAACGCCGTGCGTCATGTCTGCGTCTTCCCGTTCCGGGGCAATTTATTTCCCGCCAACAATTCCGCGATATGCATGACCGGCAGGTTCTGTTTTTGGCGGCGAATCAGCCCGTCCATGTGCATCAGGCACGACATATCGTTGGCCACGATCACTTCGGCGCCGGCTTGTTGGTGGTCGGCGATGCGGTCTTGCCCCATCATGCAAGAGACCGCCTCTTCGCCCACGGCGAACGCGCCGCCGAATCCACAGCATTCGTCGCTGCGTTCAAGCGTCACCAACTCCAGCCCCTCCACCATTCGCAACAGCCGGTGCGTTTTGCTCTCGTTGTTTCCAACGGCGGCGTCATCGGGCGGCGGCATGAGTTCGCTCGCGGCGCCCAGCCGCAGTTCTCGCAGTCCATGACAACTCTGGTGGTAGCCGACGCGATGAGGGAATTGCACCGCCAACTTTTCGACCTGCACCACATCGGTGAGGAATTCACAGAGTTCGTACGTTTTACTTTTCAACTCCTCGAAACCGGGCTGACCGGCGAGGTATTCGTCGTAGTGCTTGCGCACCATGGCGGTGCAACTCCCCGAAGGGCAAACAATGTATTCGTAGTCGCGAAAGATATCGAGAAAGGCGACCGCCAAGGGACGCGTTTGGGCCGTGCAGCCGGCGTTGGCCATCGGCTGGCCGCAACAGGTTTGCGCCGTGGGGAACGTAACTTCGGCGCCGAATTGCTCCAGCAAACGCAGCGTGGCGAAGCCGACCTCAGGATACCATTGGTCGATATAACAAGGTAGAAACAGTGCGACCTGCATGGAATCATCGCCTGGGCGGCGGCTCAAAGGGGAGGAGCAAAAAGAACGGCGACGTCTGCGGAAACTTATCGCTGCCGGCTGCGGAAACTTATTCCCAGCTATTATGCCCCAATAATCCGATACTCTCTAGTTGGGCAGCGCCGCAGAAAAACGATATTTCGCACGTTTGGCAATGGCTCGCCAAGAAAAAAGCACGCTGAAGCGTGAACTCCAACGGCGCGGCCACCGCTCGCGATACAGGCAACGGCCGCGCGGCGTCGCCGCTGCGAAAAAACCCAGTCCATTTGCGACGTCTATTCACGACTGGCGATCACGACTTGCAATTGCCCCGGCTTGCCATCGCGATAGATAACGATCTTGACATCCTTGCCAATGCGCGTGAAGCGGGCCAAGTTGGAAAGATGGACATCGCTCTCGACGCGCACGCCATCGAATTTCAAAATGACGTCGTCTTTGAGCAAACCGCCCGCGTCTGCCGGAGAATCGGGAACCACGCCCGAAATCAAGACGCCCGCCAGCCGGGGCATTCCCAGACGCCTGGCTTCCTCCAGACCAAATTTCGCACTCATTTGCACGCCGAGAAATCCGCTAACCACCTTTCCTTGCGTGACCAACTGCCGGGCAACCGACAACGCCACTCGACTGGGAATCGCGAAACCGATGCCTTCATTGCCGCCGGAGTTGCTGGCAATGGCGGTGTTAATGCCGATCAACTCCCCGCGCAAATTCATCAAAGGACCGCCGCTATTGCCGGGGTTGATTGCCGCATCGGTTTGCAGGAAGTCTTGAAAAAGCACGCCGGCGTCGCCCAACTCAAGATCGCGGCGGCCTTTGGCGCTAATAATGCCATACGTTACGGAGTGACTGAGGCCGAACGGACTTCCCACCGCAATGACAAAATCTCCGATTTCCACTTTGTCGCTGCTGCCCACGCGCGCGGGGAAAAGCCGCGGAGCGTCGACCTCCAAGACGGCAATATCTGTTTCGCGGTTGTCCCAGATGCGCGTCGGATGGATTTCACGCCCATCAGCCAGGACGATGGTCGTTTTTCGCAGCGGGGCGTTGATAACCACATGCCGATTGGTGAGCACGTAGTTCTTGCCGCCGATCGCGATCACGACGCCGGCGCCGGCTTCGTCAACCGTTTTCGTGGCGCCGAAGCGTCCGCCGACTTCCTGTTTTTGGGCGTCGATGTGAACGACCGACGGTTTGACCAGCCGCACCACTTTTTTTAGGAGGTTTCCGCGAGCCTCCAACTCCGCCACCTGCGCCGCGACTTGTCGAAATAATTCGTCGCGAGAATCGCCTTCCCCTGGCAAGGCCGACTGCCCAAATGAGAGGTTGTTCAGACCGGCACAAAGCACCATCGCCAAGGCCAGAAGCCTGCTGCAATTCCGGACGCCACTACCATTCCGGATGCCACTAAAATTCCGGACGCCACTAAAATTCCGGATGTTCGAACAGCAACTCATTTGCCGTCTCCTAAGGGTCGTTCCCAAACACTTCGCGGCAGCCGCTCCCGCGTCAGCAGGTTGATTCTAACGCCTGCGGCTGCGAAACGGAAATCGGCGTCGTCCCGCCAGACGACGCCGATAAAATTCTCGAACGAGTTTGCAGCGCGAATGTCGGCATGAGAACGGTCCCGAATTTACAGACCGAATTAAAAGCCCGGCATTTTGAAAATACCGGGCTTTTCCGAGCTACCTCTTGGACCTTATTTCGGGACCGCTCCCTAGACATCAAGCTCCACGTCGTTGATCGTCAATTCTGAATCTGCGGAGCGTGTTTCAAACAGCCGCGCCCAATCGACCGGATTATTTATATCGATTCCCGCCTTCTCGACTTCTTGTTGGCATTCAATGCACAACGTCGCGTAGGGCAGCGCCTGCAAACGCGCCATGGGAATGTTGTTGTTGCAGCCCTCACAGGCGCCGTAACTGCCAGCCCGAATTTGCTCCAACGCATTTTCAATTTGGGCGAGTTCCCGACTCTCCACTTCAGCCAGTTGGGAGTTGAGTTCGTCTTGTACGGAATCAAGGGCGGCGTCGACGACGTCGCCGGAGGTCGACTCGCGCAAGGTTTTTAACATACTCAAGTCGCCCGCCAACACTTTTCGCAAGGCGTCGCGACGATGAATGAGCACCCCTCGCAATTTCGTGATTGAATCTTTCCTTGCCATCTTTATCATTTCCCTCTTGTTTCGCCACGCGAAGCGGTGATTTGGCATTCGCGTTGGTGATTCCTTTGTTGCCATCCGTTTACATCGCCTGCACCCGCAATGAGGTGAGACGGCACACAAACTATAGTGCGCTTCTCGGCAAACGACCGGCGTGAAATGAAAAAGTCGGCGTGTTCCTTTCGTCGACCGCACAGAGGTCGCGCAAAACGCTTACAGCAAATAACTTACGAAAAGCGAATTGCCGAAATTGATTCCGCCAATTTGTTATTCTGTCGCAGTGGGTTTCTGTCGGACACTTACAAAACGTAACTTGCGACCGAGCGGAAACGGTTCAGCGTTATTCGGATAATCGGCAAATTCGGCGCCAGCGCGCCACGGTTTTTTCTTTCTGTCGGCGATAATTGGCAATTAAAAATCGGCCGCCGCTCGCCCGGCGGCGGCGGCTCTTTGACCCGTCGCGATTGCCAAGCTATATCTCCATAGCCACTACTCGACTTAGGCCAGAACTCCACCCCGCCCATAGCAACGGCCACTCTCTTGAGTGGGCCCGGAGAAGGTGGAGCAACCCTTTATTTTCTCGGTATTTTATTCGCCTCGTCCTTTCATATGCCCGGTGTGTCTGCACATTTGGGTGGAACCGTGATCATGCCGCTCGCGATCGATCCCAACAGCAAATTACTCGGTTCGCCACCCGCTGATCTGGTGTTGCGCATCTCTCGATCTTCTCTCGATCACGCCCCGCAGTCGCTTCGCTTGCCGGAATCGAAATGCACCGTCGGCGCCGACCCCGCCTGCACCATCGCAACCGACTACGCGCTGCATCCGGTGCATTGTTTGATTCTGCGAGGCCCCAGAGGCGCGGTGGTTCGGCGATGGGCGCCCGACACGTTGCTCAACGGCGCCCCTTTTGACGACGCGCCGCTACACGAAGGTGATCAGCTCACGATCGGCGACGATGTCGTGGAAGTCATCGATTTGGGAATCGGGCCAGCGTCCAAAAAGGAAACGTCTGGTTTGGTCGCGGCGCCGAAAAATGGCCTGCACGAAACGACCGAAACGACCGAAAACGCCGCCCTGGCGAAACTGCGAGCCGCACGAGACATCGCCCGCCAGCGGAGCCGTTCGCTGTTGGCTGAGTTGCGCAAGGCGACAACCGCTCGTCGCGAGCAGCAGGCGATTGCCGAATCGGCTGTTCGCACCAGCGATGCTTCAAAAGATCACAGCCGCCAGCTAGAAAATACGCTTCAGAATAGTGAGCATGCGCTCGCCGAGAGCCGAAGCCTGCTCCATGCGCTCCAAGAGGAGTTGCAGCAGAAACACAATGCGTGGGATGCCGAGCGTGAAGAATTGCGGAATCCTCAAGCCGAGCAAGAGCTTGCGCTTCAAATCCATGACCTGACACAAAAATGGACGCTATCAGGATTCAAATTGCGGCTTCTTCAAGATGTTCTGTTTGAATCCGGTCGGTTTTGGCTTAAACAGCAAACAGAGGAAACGCCGGCGGTTGCGTCGGATCGCATTAGCGAAGAAAACGAAGCCTTGCGCCAGGAACTCGACCGCTTGGGGCAATCGCACCAAATCGAGGCCGACGAGGCGTTGCAAGCTCGGCAAACATTGCAGAGCGAACTGGCGACGTTTCAAGCCGAGTTGCAGGCGTCGCGTGAAGAGGCGCAACGTTTGGAGCAAGAACGCGAAAGCCTGCAAGCGATACAAGCACGTTCCGACCAAGATCTTGAATCGCTGCGGAGCGAGTTGCAGGCGTCGCTCAAAGAGACGCAACGCCGGGAACAAGAACGCCAAAGCCTGCAATCGCTACAAACACGTTCCGACCAAGATCTTGAATCGCTGCGGAGCGAGTTGAAGGCGTCGCTCAAAGAGGCGCGGCGCCGGGAGCAAGAGCGCCAAAACCTGCAAGCACAATCGGATCAAGATCTTGAATCGCTGCGGAGCGAGTTGCAGGCGTCGCGCGAAGAGGCGCTGCGCGTGGAGCAGGAGCGTCAAGACTTACAGTCGCGATATGAAGACCTTTGCCGACAACGCAACGATGTCCGATGCGAGGCAATCGCCGAGGCGCCTACGCCGGAACGCCTTGAAGCCGATGCTTCGTTGGCCGCACGCGAGCAAGCGGCGCCCGCCGTTGACGTTGACGAACAATTCAAGGGAGGCGGTTCGGAACACGCCTTGCCCCGCGGCGAGAGTGTCGCGACCAATGGCGAGGAAGATAGTGCATCGGAAGGCGAGGCCGAAGAAGATTCGATCAAGGCGTATATGTCTCAACTCTTGCAACGCCTCAAGTCGGATACCGATTCGACGCCACGGGAGCGTCCGCAAGCTTCGCAGGCCGCGCCTGCAAGCACGCCGGAACCGGAAGAAGTTTCACCCGAGCCGTCGCCGTCGAACGAGGTGCTACAGGAACCGCCTTGCGAAATGCCGCCCCGCAGACCGGCGCCCGATCAATCGCTCAACTTGGAGGCGATGCGAGATCTGGCCAACTCGTCAGCCCGGCAAGCGATTAACAAACATGCTCGAAAACTCGCAGTCGCGGAGTTGGGCGCCAAACTCGCATTGGTCGCCACCGCAGCAACGAGCACCGCGTACCTTGCCTTTTATAGCACGGGCGGCTCGGCTGTCATGTATGCCAGCGCTGCGGTAACCAGCGCCGTGGCGTTGGTTTGGGGGCGGCAAGTGCTGCTCATTTTCCGAGGCGGGCCGCCGACCGCCAAAGAGCAATCACAGAGCGAGCCGGAAAAAAAGGCGCCGGCGCCTGAATTGCCAGAATCCGAGTTGCCAGAAACCGATCTGTGAGGCGATTCCCTCGGCGCGAAACACCGCCTTACAATCACGGAAGAAGCCAAAGAAGCACGCTCCGCACGACGCCGGCTAGAAGTCGTACCAGACGCCAACCCCAATCTGTTCTTCAAAGTTATTGAAGAACGAAAACTGGCTGCTCTCGCCGTTGTAATAGTGCAACCCCACTCGCAACAGCCGAGCATTTTCATCGCCCCGCCAAGCCCAACCGGCTTGGAAGACCATATTGCCCCCGAAGTTGACTTCTTGCCGCAAAAAAGCGTTGAAGGCGAAGAAGGGCGCCCCGGCTGGGCCGGTCGGTCGAGCGGGCGCGTAGTCGACGCCGAACTGAAACTCCCACGGCTCGCTGATGATTGTGTAGAAACCCCAAGCAACTTCCCCATAAATGCGCAACTTGTCGGTAAGGTAAATCGACTGGCCAAGCACCAGCAAATCTTGGGCGAAATTGAGGCGATTGAAATTAGGGTTCTTCAGTAAAAACTCGTCACCCACGTGCGAACTCAAGTGGTAGTAGCCGAACTTGGTTTGAAAAGGGCCGCGTCCAAAGGTGAGAGGAATTCCGCCGCGGAAATCGACCGATTGCACATCGACCTCTTCCTGGAGGTCGAGGCGGAGTTGCGCCGAACCTTCAATGTCGAGTTGGAACCCTTCCGGACGCACGCGACGCCCCGTGCCGTAGCGAAACAGACCGACTCGTCCCCCAACGGTGGCATCCCAGAAAGTGCTCTGGTCTCGAATGTTGATGATTTTGGCGGCCATCCTCGATTCTTTCGCGCCGGCCAAATACGATTTATAAATCAAACTGTCGGGCAGCACCTGCCAATAGTAAGCCTCAGTGGACGACTCCGGGAGCGAAGGCCGCGACCGCACGTATTGATCTAGGTCGAAATATCCGGCGCCCGGCGTTGCGTTAGGATCGGGTGCGTTAGGAACGGGCGTGTTAGGGCGATTTTCGTCCAACAGTGGGAAAGGAACTTCCGATTGCCGGAAATTGCCTGCTTGCGCGACACCCGGCCATGAAGGAGTTTCGCCAGCCTGCGCCGTCGATAGCGCAGCGGCGTTCATCGCGGCGGCTATCCAAACCACGGCAGCGGCGACTCGCCTGAGGAAGTTTGATTCGCTGGTCTCCACCGGTACTACGCTCCATGACGCCAGCCGACGCCCAGTGTCGCTCTTACATAGTTGTACGATGCCATCGAAGGCCGTCGTAGGTTGTCTCTGTGCATTTGGAAATAAATAGCAGCCAAAGACGCCCTCGCTGCAATGGGTAAACTCTCATCTGCCGCTCGTCGTAACCGTTTGTTTGATTGCGTGTTGAAGTTGGCCTGAGGGCAATACGAGTTTGACTTGCAAATCGCGGCCCCCGCGCAACGGCGCTCCCTGGCCGAATGTCGTCATTTGCGTAATGGTCGCGCGGAAGTTTAACGGCTAAGGTCGATGAGCGACAGAGCGATCAACGCAGTCTGGGCAACCTGGCGACCTATCCACTCTCTGATCGGCCGGAACGGAGGGCGCCGCCTGTTTACATTCTCGGCAAATGAGCAGCCTTTCTCCGATTCGTTTTGGAAGATTGGGTTTCAAGCGGGGGAAGTTGGTGAAGCCTGGGGAAAAATGGCGGCCGAGTTGCTTGAAATCAGTGTTCTTCCATTGGGTAAAGGGGGCGCGTAAGGAGCTGTCCTCGATATCTTCCGTGCGATGGTGTTATGAAATTCCCGCCAAGCCGGAGGCTTGCCAGCCATTAGCCGGTGGTCGAGCGCAGCGAACACCACCCGCTAATGGCCCTTGCATGGAATGGATCTTGGACAGGCGCCAATCACCGAAGCATCAGTTTCAAGGCCGGTTTCGAGGCCCGGCTTTTTGCCCGGCGGCTTGCTGGCGTATCTCGTATAACAACTGTTGGTAGGTGCGGTCGTCGGGTCGCAACTCCAAAAGACGCTCGGCGTAGTCGAGGGCTTCCGGCCAACGCTGCATTTTCTGATAGAGCAGCGCCACGGCGAGTGTGAAGTCGGGCGTTTGCGGCGCCAAGCGAGCAGCCGCCAAGAGCGCCGCTTGCGAAGCTTCCAAATCGCCCTGCAAATACAACGCCAGTCCGTAACGATATTGCACCGCTGCGATGCCGGGCGCCAGGCGGGCGTCGCGCGCCAGCCAGGGCAGTTCCTCGTAGCGCAGGCGTTCCGATTCTTCGCGGTCGGGAAAGGCGCGCTGGAGAATACGCATGGCCTCTTCCCGATTGCCCTGCACCGCGACTTGCTTGGCTTGCGATTCCGCCGCCTTCCAGCGTCGCTCCAATATCGCGGCCAAATTCGTGCGAGGACCAGTGACGGTCGGCTCCACGCGAATGGCGGTGCGATAGGCTTGGATCGCCCTTTCGGTTTCGTTGTGGTTCTCGTAGATGATGCCCAGCGTGGTGTGCGCCGCGGCGCGATCGTTGTTTTGTAGCAGCGCCGCTCGCAATTCGTTGAACGCCGATTCCCAAGCCCGGCGTTGCGAGCCGGTGAGTTCCCCGGCGGGCGCTCGCGCCACCACACGCGCCGCCTCCGTTCGGACCGAGCGAATGGGGTCTTTCAAAAGCGGGGTGACGTATTTGATCAGTTGCGCAACCGGCGCGGCTTCAAAACTCGCCGTGGCCGCGGCGCGCACTTGGGGGTCGTCGTCTTGGAGGAGTTTGGCGGCTGCGGCAAGACTTTTGGCGTCGGCGAAGCGAGCCATTTGCGCTGTCAGGCTGGCCCGCACCATGGCCGATAGTTTGCGAGATCTGGCCAAACGGATGAGGTCGTCTTCCACTTCTTGGTCGCCCCGCCAGACCGCCGCCAAGACATTCGCGAAGTTCGATTTGCGATCGTTCTTCGGTCCATACCATTTTTCGCAATGCTCGTTGGACCAGAGGTTGAGTCGATCGAGCGCGGCCTTGGCTTGTTGGTCGCCTTCTCCGGCAACGCGCAGCCAATCGGCGTATTGCGGCAACTTCGAACGTTGTTCGGCGGGTAGTAAGTCTTGCTCCATTTTCAAATGGCACTGCGTGCAGGCGTTGGGCACGCCCAGATCGATCGAAAGATCGGGCCGCGGCACGCGCAGACTATGATCGCGCCGAGGATCGACCTGCATATAGGTGGTGTGCGGCATGTGGCAATCAACACACGAAGCTCCGGCGCCGCCCGGCAAATGATTGTGGTGCGCCGGCGAATCGTACTTGCCGGCGGAGTGCTGGTGGCAGGACGTGCAGAGTTTATTGCCCTCGTGTTTCACGCGCGTGGTGTGAGGATCGTGGCAATCGGTGCAGCGAATGCCCTTGTTATACATTTTGCTCTGAATGAACGAGCCATAGACATAAACTTCGTCCAGTATTTGCCCGTCGGCGTGGTAGGTTTCGCTGCGCAGCAGTTCGTTGGCGAAGTCGTCGTAGTAGTTGTCGCCGGCGTAATGTTCAGGATGCACGACGCGGCGCCTTGAATGGCACGGCGCGCAGGCCTGAATTTCATTGTGCGAGTTTTCGGTTTTCAGTTTGGCCAGACCGTACCCCAGTTTGCGATCCCAAAAAACCGACGTGGCCTCCGCCAGTTTGACGTGCGTTTCCCCAGGACCGTGGCAGGCTTCACAACTGACATCGATCTCGGAAAACGTGGTGTGATAGGTTCTGGTGTTTTGGTCGAAATTCTTTTCCAGGTGAGTGGAGTGGCAGTCGGCGCACATGTTGTTCCAGCGTTGGGCGATGCCGGTCCAATGCAGGTCGTCGTCGGGCTCTAATTTTTCCGCCACATCGGGCGGCGCCAGATAAAACCACTTCTTGTTTTTCGTGTCCCAGGAAATTCGCAGCACCTGCACACGGCTGATTTCGTTTTCCGGCAGATCGTCGGGCCGATCGAATTCGACCATATACTGCTGGAGCGGCGTGACGCCAAACACATACTTGATGGCGAAGTCTTGCATTTGGCCGTCGGGGCCTTCGGTGTTGATCAGGAACTGATCGCCACGGCGAAACATGCGGCTGGTGATGTCGTGATGCGTCAATTCGGCGTCGTCGAAATCGGCCAATACGGTTTCCGCAGTGGCGAGGTCCATGGCCAGATCGTGGTGGGAGCCTTGCCAGGCGTCGTGTTGGTTTTGGTGGCAGGCCACACACGACTGCCGGCCGACGAACACCGGCCGCGCTTCGTCTTCAGGCAGGCAAACCCACCAATCGGCGAACAGCGCGCCGCTCAAAACCAGGAGCAGCACGGCCGGCAGCACGATTTTCAACACCTTGCCGATTCGCCCGCCGCCGCCGGGCGCGGAAGGGGTTTCGCTATCTACACGCTTTGTCATGAACGATCGTACTCAACACGCTAATACAAGGGAGCCGGTAACAAAAAGGGTGAATCCTTCAGCCTATCATGCCGACGCCGGTGGCGACAGTTGGCGATCTTGCTGAAGGTGGGAAAGACGGGCGCTGGGCAATACCTCTCACTCGAACAAATCATGCAATGAATTTGCCACAGAGCACACAGAGCACTCAGAGTGTGATGCATCTGGCGTTGCCTATCGTTTTGACTCCTTTCTCAGTGGCCTCTGTGTGCTCTGTGGCAAAAAATATTTGGGGCGCGCGTTGTGCGTTTGTGTATAAACAGACAGACGCTGGGTTCAACCTACGTAACCGGACCAGTTTCTTGCCATCGCCGCTTGGCGGGGCTATGGTATCTTCCAGCGATTCAACTCTTTCAGGATCATGCCATGACGCACAACGCTTTTAGAAATATCAAAATTCTCACGCTGATTTGCGGCGGCTTGTTTTTTACAGGCCAAGCCGGGGCGGAAGATTGGCCGCAGTTTCGCGGGCACAACGCCAGCGGTGTTTCCACGGCGTCGAAACATCTTCCGGTCGAATTTTCTTTCGACAACAAAGTGCTCTGGTCGGCCACGCTGGGCAAGGGCATCGCCTGCCCGGTTATTTCGCAAGGGCGAGTCTGCGCCACCGCCGTGAGCGACGACGGCAAGTTCGTGGTTTCCTGTTTCGACGCCGCCAGCGGCAAGCAGTTGTGGCGGCGCGAACTTGTCACCGGCAAGCTGCCCCCGATCATGCCGCCCAACGAACAGGCTTCGTCGACTCCCGCCTTGGACGACCACCGGGCGTATGTTTATTTCAGCACGCTGGGACTCATGGCGTTCGATTTGAACGATGGCCGCTTGCTCTGGAAACACCCGCTGCCGCAGCCTTCGTATCTGATGGGTTGGGGCGCCGCGACTTCGCCCATCGTGTTTGAAGACCTGCTGATCTTTAACCAAGACGACGACCTTGCCCCTTTCCTGCTGGCGCTCGACAAGGCCACCGGCAACGTGCGCTGGAAAACGCCGCGTCCTGAAATGTTGGCCGGTTACGCCGTGCCCGTTATTTGCACAGCCGGAGGACGCACCGATATCGTGGTCGCCGGAACCGGCAAACTCAAAGGGTACGATCCTCATACCGGCAAGGAGCTTTGGAGCTGCAATACGCTGTTGCGCACGATTATGACGACGCCCGTCGTGGTCGACGATTTGATTTATGTCACGGCGCAAAGTTACGGCGACACCGCCCGCGTGCTCAAATACGCCTTGCTGCAATGGAAAGACACCAATCAAGACGGCAAGCTTGATAAGTCGGAAGTCGACCCTGCGTTTTATAAAAAGTTCGCCGAAGGCGATCGGAACAACGATGGCTTTCTCGTTGAAGACGAAATCGACGCCGCCTTCCAAGCTCCCACCAATATGGTCGGCGGCGGAAATATTTTGCAAGCCATTCGCGGCGGAGGACGCGGCGATGTCAGCAAAACCCATCTGCTCTGGAACCTAGACGACAAGTCGCCTTCGAATATCGCTTCACCCTTGGTTGTTGAGAACTGCCTATTCGTGGTCAAGAAGGGCGGCATTTCGGCCAATTACAACGCCACCACCGGCGCCACGTTTTGGGGCAAAAAACGGATCCGAAATTTCGGCAATTATTATGGTTCGCCGGTGGCCGGCGACGGCAAAATTTATGTCATCGGCGAGAACGGTTTTTTGGTCGTGATGGAGCAAGGCCCCCAATTGAAAATACTGGCCAAGAACGACATGGGCGAAAGTTGTATCGCCACGCCAGCCATTGCCAACGGCCGAATTTATGTCAGAACGCTGAACAAACTCTACTGCTTTTCAGCAGAGGCGAAGTGATTTTCGTCTGCGTTGAATGTCCGCCTGGAAACCGCCGAGCAATGCCTGAACTTCCGCCGGCGTTGCAGAAAATTGCGATAACATCCAGCCGACCGATCAAAACTCGTGAACGGTTGCTGTTTTTCTTTCGTGCCGTTCGTGTATTTCGTGGTTGTAAAATGACCCCGGCGAAAGGATGGAACAAAAGAATGTCGCCGCGCAAGTTGTTGTAAGGCGAGCGGCGGAAAATAACTTACCCGCACGCAGCGGGAGTCCGTGACTATTTTTGGGTTCCCACCTACGCAGGAATGACCGTTTGCTGATTCACTCGCTTGCGCTTCGTGCTTGTATTAAGTAAATTTTCATCTGCCGCTCGCCTAAAGGGAACCACGAAAGTCACGAAC
>QIKY01000076.1 GCA_003233175.1 Planctomycetaceae bacterium
TCCTCGGCGTTGGGCGGCATGGTGTAGGCGGGAACCTGCCAGCCGCGCTCGCGGAGTTTCTCCGAAAGATCGAACACGGTGAAATGGTCGCAGCATTTCAACGCGAAGGCGAACACCGGTATCGCGCTGCCATCGCTGATCAACTCAAACGGCCCCAGTTTCGCGACCTCGCCGGAAAGATACATCGCCGTGTCGCGCATTGCTTCCATGATCCGCGTATAGCCGAGCCGCCCCAAACGCAGAAAGTTATAGTACTGCGCCACCACTTGATTGCCGGGCCGCGAAAAGTTCAGCGTGAAGGTCGGCATGTCGCCGCCGAGGTAGTTGACGTGGAAAATCAATTCCGCCGGCAACTCCGCCTCATCGCGCCAGACAACCCAACCGACGCCCGGATACACCAAACCATATTTGTGGCCCGAAACATTGATCGATTTGACCAACGGCAGGCGAAAGTCCCATTTCAGATCGGGGTCGAGAAAAGGGGCCACGAAGCCGCCGCTGGCCGCGTCCACATGCATCGGAACCTCCCAGCCGGTTTCCGCATTTTGCCGCACGAGCGCGTCATGGACCTGCTCCACCGGTTCGAACTCGCCGGTATACGTCGTTCCCAAAATGGCGACCACGCCAATGGTGTTCTCGTCCACCAGTTTGAGGACTTCTTCAGGTGTGATAACGTACCGACCTCGCTCCATGGGAACGTAACGCGGTTCGACTTCCCAGTAACGGCAGAACTTCTCCCAGACCACCTGCACGTTGCCGCCCATCACCATGTTCGGCCGGTCGGCGGGCTTTTTTTGGCTCTGCCTGCGCTGGCGCCACTTCCATTTCAACGCCATGCCGGCCAACATAATCGCCTCGCTCGAACCGATCGCCGAAGCGCCAATCGCGTTGCCCTCTTGAGACGCGTTGAAGAGCCGGGCCACAATGCTGATGCACCGCTCCTCGATCATCGCGGTTTGTGGATATTCGTCCTTGTCGATCATGTTTTTCGAGAAGGTTTCGGTCATCAGCCGCTCGGCTTCGGGCTCCATCCAGGTCGTGACAAAGGTGGCCAGGTTCAGCCGGGCGTTGCCGTCCAACATGAGTTCGTCATGAATCAGTTCGTAGGCCGTCTGGGCCGCCATTTCATGTTCGGGCAACTCGTATTTCGGCACCGGTTCGCTCAAGGCGCGGCGTCCGTACACGGGCTGCAATACACACTCTTCTTCGCTCATCTCACATGTTTTTTTGGGATGCTTGAGCATGTTCTGCTCCTTTACGGCTCATAGACTTTATCAGGATCGCCGAACGGGTTGCGGCCGCGGGGCATCCATTTGCAGAGGCCGACGCCGCTGAAATATAGAATCGTCAGCGGAACGGCCATCAGCAGCATGCTGATTGGGTCGGCGGGCGTGAGCAACATCGAAATCACGAAAATAACCAACACCGCGATCCGCCATTTTTCCAGGTAGGCCTCCACGGTGAAAATGCCGATTCGCTCCAGAAAGAGCATCACCAGCGGCAATTGGAAACTGACCCCAAAACCGATCGGCATGAACAGCACGAAGCCCAGCCACTCGCCAATGCGCGGGTCGGGATCGATGTTCATCATTTTGTTGAATCGGAAGAGGAAATCCAACACCGGCTTAAATACAAAGAAGAAAGCCAGCGAAGCCCCGGCGAGAAACAACATCAAACTGAACGGCAGGTAGGTCCAGACGTAACGTTGCTCGTGCGGATACAACCCCGCAGCCACGAACGACCAAATTTGAATAAAAATCCAGGGGCTGGCGATCAGCAGGCCGGAAAAGAAAGCGGCCTTGATAAAAATCATGAACGGCTCTTGAACGCTCAATGCCTGCACCCGCGATTTGGTCGGTTTCCACGTGGGCATTTCCACGATGAGTATTTTGGGCGGTTTCAGGTAATAATCGAAGGCGGCGGAAATCAAGAGCCGGTTCAGGCGCCGGGTCTGATTCACATCGGCGCCGGCGGCCAGCTTTTTGCGAATGCTCTTGATATCAGACTTCGCATCTTGGTTGGCGCCCGGGGCGTTGGCAAACGCGGCCGAATCGTGCAGCGCCGGTTTGTCGATAACATCGTTCAGAACGCCGACCAACTCTTGTTGCTGTTCGGCGGAGAGCGACGACAACGCCGCCCACGCCGTCAATTTTTTCTGCTGGCCCTGGGAAAGGTTTTTCCAAATCGCCTTGCCGGTTGAATCGGCCGACTCGGCCGACGCCTTCTTGATTGCGGCGCACCAATCGTGGGCCATGCCGGGATAGAAGTCGTCTGCGGTGAAGGCGTGGGGTTTCAAATGCAAGCTGGCGAACTGCGCTGGGTAACGCGAACGCAGATTATCGATAAAGCCGTAAGGGTCGACTGAGACATAGTCGGGCGCCAAGTTGGATTCGAGCATCAAGTTCAGTTGTTCGACGGGAATCTCGCCGCTGTAGCGCTCTTTTAATTCGTCTCGGGCTTTTTCTTGGTAGTAGGTGGTCAGCGCGGTGGTGAGCGGCGTTTCGATTTGAATCACGACATGCTTCGCGATAAACAGCCCGATCAGAAAACCGATCGCCAGGCCCCATAACGAGCGAAACAAAACGTGGCGCAGTTCTTCGATATGATCGCCAAAACTCATTTTGGTCGATTCAAACAGATCGTCGTTAGGATGGTTGGCCATGGCCGCCCTTTTTTTAGCAAGTAGAAAGCCGGAATTCGAGCGTCGATCTATCGGCGGAGCAGCCAACCGCCACAGGGGGCGGCGGGAAGTGGACGCAAGCCAATACACAAAAACGAGGGAGCAACCAGTCTCGAAAGAGAGTGGCCTTTACGGAAGGAAGCTGCCGCACCAGCGATTTGCACTTCGAGCGGTTGATCACCAAGGGCCGTCTTCCATGCGACGCAAGAACAGAGGTTTTACTTCACGCGGCCGATGGCTGACGTTTTGCACGCTATCGATGCAAAAACGCCAAACCCCGCCGCAAAGTAGCCCCGCCGCCGAGGCATATTCTTTTTCCCGAGGTATCAACATGCGGATGGAATCTGCCGCACCAGAGGGAAGGAGAGCCGAACTGAAGGGAGGATTTTACAACTCCTCCCAGGAACAGGCCCTTCGCTTACAAGTATATAAGCGGCGGCCGCCTTACGCAACGTCGGGCGGATATACTGCACGCGGCACGCGGCTGGCGACGGTTCTGTTTAACGGCAAGCCGAAGGCGACTGCGTTTCGCATCAACGCGTTCGGGCAAGACAGAGAAAAACGCAGTCGGCTTGCCGCTAAACGAAAGAAGCGACGTTTTCAACCATGGGCGGCATAGGCGAGCGGCCGAACCTCCTGGGCGGAAAGTTTTTGGCGTAAAAGGCAAAGTTTCGCCCGATTCGTTTGACTCTGGTCGAAGTCGGGAAGAGAATAGGGAGCGGCGGAAAGCCGCTTGGCCGATCGTCCGCCCTCCCCCCACCGCCGCAATGGCTGATTGGGTGTCGATAGTTTCATTGCCGTTGGAGCGATGAAAAGCAGACGCCCCGGGCCGCACTGCGGAACAAAACCACACCACCACAACCGCCAGAGGCGTTCGCGTTCTCTGCCCGCCACACCGGAAGATTCATGAAGCGAATTCATACTCCGCTGTTTGTCGTTTTGGTTTCCTTTTGCGTGGTCTGCTTTTGCTCGGCAACCACGGCTTGGGGTCAAACCAGTCTCAGCCATAGTTCGCCCATCGCGCTGCCGGCGGGGCAGACGGTGGAGGTCACGCTGTTTGGCGCCAAGCTCGAAGACCCGCTCCGCATTTGGACCAACTTCCCGGCCAACATCGACGTCATCCCGGAACTCGATAAAGACGGCAAACCGAAGCCGACCAAGGATCGTAAATCGATCCGTTGCCGAATTACGGTGGCGAAAAACACGCCGCTGGGCATCGGCGGGATCGTGGCGGCTTCGGCTTCGGGCGCGTCCGACGCCCTACTCCTATTGATCGACGACCTACCCACCACGCCCGACAACGGCGCTAACCACACACTGGCCGCGGCGCAGGAAATCAGCTTGCCGACCGGCGTCGCCGGCGCGAGCGATGGCGTTAAATTTGATTTCTACAAGTTCACCGCGAAAGCCGGCCAGACCGTTTCAGCGGAAGTGTGGGCTGCGCGGCTGGGCTACGGCTTCGACCCCGTGTTGAGAATACTCGATGCCTCCGGCAAGGAACTCGCCTTTGCCGACGACACACCCGGCCTGGATGGCGATGCTCAAATTCGACACACTTTCAAGACGGAGGGCGTCTACACGCTGGAAGTTCGCGATGTTCGCTACCGGGGCGGGGCGGCGTTGCGGTATCGTTTACGCGTGGGCGACTTCCCGATCGGCGCGTTACCGTTTCCGCTGGGCGCGCCGGCGGGAAAAACAACGGCCGTGGCTTTCACCAGCCTCGATGGCGCCAAAATCGAACCGTTTTCAATAGCGCCCACGGCGGCGGCGGTTGGCGCGCTGGCGCCGGTATCGGCCAAATTCACCGGAGGCGGCGGCTCCGCATTGACGCGCGTGTTGGTCTCCGACTTGCCGGACGTGGTCGAAAAATCCCCCAACAATACCGCCGAACAAGCCACGCCGGCCACGATTCCGTGCGCGCTCGACGGACGGCTGTCGGCCGCCGGCGAGCAAGATTTTTACCGCGTCTCGGCCAAGAAGGGCGATCTCCTCCGATTTAGCGAAGTGACGCGTTCACTCGGTTCATCGGCGGTGTTGTTTTTGCGTCTGTTCGACGCCAAGGGCAAAAAACTCGCGGAAGTCGGCAACGGCAGCGGCGCCGAACAAACGCTTTCGTACACGGTTCCAGCCGATGGCGAATACGTGCTCGGCGTGCAAGATTTACTGCAACGCGGCGGCCGCGAATACGGCTACCGCGTGGAAGTTCGGGAAGGCCCCGGCTTCTCCTTGTTTATCAAGAACGATAAAAACGCCAGGATTAAATTTATCACGCATCCTGGCGGCGCGGCGGCGGTTCTGGTGGACTGCCAACGTTTCGGCTACGACGGGCCGATTACGCTCGCGTTAGACGGGCCCATGGAGTTGGAGGCGGCGGAGTATCGGGTATTCAATAATGTGATTCCCGCCAAAGGCGCTCGTACGACCATGCTGATTAAAATTCCCGATGGCCTGCCGCCGGGCGCGCTCTCGACGCTCTCCATTGTTGGACGCGGCGCCGTGGGCGATCGCCAAATATCGGCCCGCCTGAGCACCTCGCAAGTGCTGCAAGCCAAACGGCCCGCATTGCGGCAACCTCCCACTTGGCTGACGAGTTTGATTCGTACGGCGGTGGCGCCTGTGGGAACGCCTTTCTTTGTTTTGAAGCCCAATCGTGAGAAGGTTTATTTGGTCAAGTCGAACAAACAGACGGTTGTGAACCTCGCGTTCGACAAACGGCACAAAGATTTCAAATCGGCCTTAACGATACTCGTCGGCGATTTGCCCACGGGTTTGACATCGGCCGTGAAGAAGGTCGGCAAGGATAAAGACGAACACTACGAAATCACCTTCACCGCGACCGATAAAGTCGCCGCCGGTCCTCATCAGGTGGAGGTGTTGAGCTTTGGCGACTTCCAAGGCAAGGGCCGTTTACAGAAAACGGTGCTGCCGGTTTCGATTGTGCAGCCGATTGTGGTCAGCGCAACCGTGGCGGGCCCGTTGACGCAGGGCGGTCGGCAGAAAGTCAGGCTTTCGGTCAAACGGGAATTCGCCACCGATGCGGAAAAACAAACGCCGCTCACGCTCCAGTTCCAGAATCTTCCCGCTGCCGTGACGGGGCCGGGCGCAATTTCCGTAACGGCGACCAGCTTCGATATTGAAGTAGAACTGTCCGCGGCGGCGGGCGCCAAGGTGGGCGCTGCGGCGAACGTGGTCGTGGAAGCCACCGCGACGTTCGGCGGCGAGAAAGTGGTGGTGAAAAGTTCGCCGCTCCAACTCAATATCACAGCCCCCGCTCCCAAAAAAGAAGCGCCGGCGGCCAAAAAAGACGCGGCCAAAAAAACAACTGCTAAGAAATAAGTAATCAGGCAAAGGGAATTGATGATGCAAAACCGACCTAGTTTTCAAACCGTTCTTTCGCGGCCTTTTTGGCTTGTGCCCATCATGGCGTTCGCTTTCGCGCTGCCGGCGTTCCTTTTGCCGGGCGGCGTTTCATCGGCGGCCGATAAGAACCCGCAAGCCGAGAGCCTGCCGCTGCTGACTTTCGAGGTTTTTCCTCCCAATGTCACGCTCCGCCATGCAAAAGACCATGTGCAGTTGGTCGTCACGGGAGAAACAACGCGGGGCATGCAAGACCTCACCCGCGCCGTGAAATATGAATCGAGCGATCCTGGCGTGGTGGAAGTCCGTGATGGCGTTGTTTATCCACGCGGCAACGGCCGCGCTGAGTTGGTCGTTCGCGCTGCGGGCCGCGCGGCCGTCGTTTCCTGTGAAGTGACCGGCTTTGAGAATCCACACGTGGTTTCGTTTGAGTATGAAACGCTGGCGGCGCTCTCCAAGCAAGGCTGCAACTCAGGCGCTTGCCATGGATCCCCCAGCGGCAAGGGCGGCTTTCGCCTTTCGTTGCGGGCCTTCGATTCCGCCGTTGATCGAGTGACTTTAATTCGCGAAGATTTCGGCCGTCGCACCAACCCCTTGCAACCGGAGTCAAGCCTCTTGTTGGCCAAGCCGCTCATGAAAGTCGCGCATGGCGGCGGGCTGAAACTAACCAAGAAGCACGTCGCCTACACCGTCTTGTTGGATTGGATTTCGCAAGGCTGCCAGCTTGATCCGAAAGACGCCCCGCGTTGCACCAGCATCGAGGTTTATCCGCCTTCTGGCCGCGTGTTGAAGATGCCCGCGCATGAGCAGCAGCTCTCGGTGCTGGCTCATTTTTCCGACGGCACAACACGCGATGTCACCGATCTGGCCGTGTATTCCAGTTCGGATGACGAAGTTGCGAGCGTCGATGAATCGGGTTGGACCGAAGGCCATGATCGCGGCGAAGTGGCCATCATCGTGCGTTATCTGGAATTCATTGAGTCGACCTACATCACCTTCGTGCGCGATGTGGAAGGTTTTAAGTGGAGCAACCCGACGGCCAACAATTACATCGACGACTTGGTGTATGGCAAGCTTCGGCAGTTGCGTTATTTGCCGGCCGATATTTGCACCGACGACGAATTCCTTCGCCGGGCGCATCTCGACGTGATCGGCGTTCTACCCACGGTGGAGGAATCGCAAGCCTTCGTCGCCGACCAAGATCCTGAAAAACGGGCCAAGCTGATCGACCGCCTCTTGGAGCGGCCCGAATACGCTCGTTATTGGGCGCTCAAATGGGGCGACCTGCTGCGCATGACCCAGAAAGCCGTCGGCGCCGATGGTCTGCATAAATACCACCGTTGGTTGGAGCGCTCCTTCCGCGACAATAAACCTTTTGATCAATTCGCCCAGGAATTGCTCACCGCCGCCGGCAGCACCGACGAAAACCCGCCGGCGAATTTCTATCGCACCACCTCCGACGCCAACGATTGCGTGGAAACGATCTCGCAAATCTTCCTCGGCGCACGGCTGCAATGCGCCAAGTGCCACAACCATCCGTTTGAACGCTGGACGCAAGACAACTACTACGGCATGGCCGCCTTTTTCAATCGTTTGAAACGCGAAAAAACCAACCGGCCGGACGAAATCTTTATTTGGGTCAGCCGCAGCGGCGAAGTCACGCAGCCCCGCACCGGTCGTCAAATGAAACCCTGGCTGCCCAACGTCGGCGAACTTGATCTACCGGGTGAAGTCGATCGGCGGCAAGCGTTCGCCAAATGGCTGGCCGCGCCCGACAACGCCTTTCTCGCCAAGGTGGGCGTGAATCGGATGTGGGGGCATTTGGTCGGCCGCGGCATTGTCGACCCCGTCGACGACTTCCGCGATTCCAACCCGCCCTCGAACGCCGCCTTGCTCGAGGCGCTGGCCAAAGATTTCGTCGACCACGGTTTCGATCGCAAACACATTTTGCGTACGATTCTCAACAGCCGCACCTATCAGGCCAGTTCGCAAACCAACACCTTCAACCAAGACGACGACCGCTACTTCTCCCATTACCAGCCTCGGCTGTTGAGCGCCGAACAACTGCTCGACGCCATCGGCCAAGTGACCGGCGCGCCGGAGTCGTTCGCCGCGTTGCCCGCCGGCATGAAAGCCACGCAGTTGCCCTCGCCCGATATCGTGAAGAATGAGTTTCTTAAAATTTTCGGGCAGCCGGAGCGTCAAACCGTCTGCGCCTGCGAACGCTCCTCCGACTCCAACCTGGGGCAGGCGTTGCAACTTTTCAACGGCAAATTGATTCACGACAAACTCCGCCAGGAAAGCAACCGTTTCAGGAAATTGCTGGCCGAGAAAAAATCCGACGAGGAAATTGTCACGGAGCTGTACATGGCGGCTTTTAGTCGAACACCCAATGCAGCGGAATTGGCCGCCAGTATCAAACATTTGGCTTCCAAGGACGACCGCGTTTCGGCTCTGGAAGACATCTGCTGGGCGATTCTAAACACCAACGAATTTCTTTTTCAACATTAAGAAAGCGGCGAATGATAATTTACCAATTGTAGGACGGGTGCGCCCTTCGCGTCGTTGTGCATACAAATGCACCGCGCGGCCGCTCGCCGCGATCCAATAAATATTTTTTTCCACAGAGCACACTGAGCACACTGAGAATGGAGCCCAGAACGACAGACCGCGCCCGATGAATCACACTCTGAGTACTCTGTGATCTCTGTGGCAAATTCATTGCATGGTTTGTTCAAGCTCCAAGACCCGCCATCACGAATGAATGAGTATAAAAAGATGAAACGACCCATCGCCGCCCAACTCAAACATCCGGCCTTATTGCAGGGGCTGGCCTCTTTTTTCGTAGTGCTGTTATTTCTCGGCGCGAACGCAGCCGTTTATGCGGAAGATAAAGCCCCGCCGGCGGAAGAAAAAAAGGAAGAAAAAAAGGATGTGGCAAAGGTGAGTTTCCGGCAGGATGTCGCCAATGTGTTGCTGCAAAATTGCTCGGCCTGCCATGGTCCTAAAAAGGCGGAAGGGGGCTATAGGGTCGATACGTTCGAGCAACTGATGCGTCCCGGCGAATCTGGCGAAGCGGCCGTTACGGCCCAGGATATTGAAGACAGCGAACTGCTGCGGCGGATTATTTCCGACGATGAATCGGAACGCATGCCGCTGGAAGCAGACCCGCTTTCCAAGGAGGACGTCGCCAAAATTCGCCAGTGGATTGAACAAGGCGCCGTCTACGACGCAAAGGATCCCAAACTGCCGTTGGCCGCGATCGTGCCGCCGCCAGAGCACCCGGCGCCGCCGGAGGCGTATCCCCAATCGATGCCCGCCGCGGCGCTCGTTTTTTCCGCCAACGGTGAAGAGCTGTTCGTCGGCGGTTACCACGAACTGACGGTTTGGAACACCAAAACCGGCGCGCTGCTGCGCCGCATTCGCAATGTGGATGAACGCACGCTGGCTCTGGCCTTGCAACCTCAAGGAGACATTTTGGCGGTTGGCGGCGGTTCGCCGGGGCGGCGGGGCGAAGTGCGGCTGTTCGATGCAAAAACAGGAGCAATGAAAAGTGTTCTCGCCACCACGACCGACGTCGTGCTGGATGTGGCCTTTAATCCGGCGGGCGATCGTCTAGCGGTGGCCGGCGCCGATGCAATCATTCGCGTGTTCGACGTGGCCAGCGGCGAGGAAACACTGACCATCACGAGCCATTCCGATTGGGTTTCGGCGCTCGCCTGGAGCGACGACGGCAAGCAGTTGGCTTCCGCCTCGCGCGACAAAACCTCCAAGGTGTTCGACGCCAAAACAGGCGATCTCCTCATCACCTATTCAGGACACGGCCAGCCGGTGAAGGGCGTGGCGTTTCATCCCGACGGCAAGCAGGTCTTTTCCGCCGCCGCCGACAAAAAAATTCACTTGTGGAAAATCGCCGACGGCAAAAAAGTGAAAGACATCGCCAGCTTCGGCGCCGAAGCGTATCGGCTGACCAAGTTCAAGGGCGGCCTGTTGGCCTCTTCAGCCGATAAATCGGTGCGGCAATTTAATTTGGCCGACGGCAAGCAGGTGCGCGTCTTCAAGGGCCTCGCCGATTGGGCGCTCTCCACCGCCGTGAACGAAAACGCCAAGCTGGTTGCCGCGGGCGGGTTCGACGGCATGGTCTACATTTGGAATTTGGAGGATGGCAAGGAAATCGCTAAACTGCAATCAGCGCCCGGCTTCACGCTCCAAGCGGCGAAAAACTGAATATTTGCGCACAGCTTAGTTCTTTGAGAAGCCCGGATTTTTGAAAAAGCCGGGCTTCTGAAACGGGAAGTAGTTTTTCCACACGGCTAGTATTGGCTCGTTTAACGGCAAGCCGAAGGCGACTGCGTTTTTCCGGTTTGCACAAACGGATTCGCTCAAAACGCAGTCGCCTTCGGCTTGCCGTTAAACGAAAAATGTGTCATTTTCAACCATGCACAGTATATCCCCTATGCACAGTATATCCCCATTCACTTCGCTACCGCCTGAGAGAGAATTCGGCATGTTGCACCCCCAACGCTCCCAAATGAAGGCTGTGTGTAATCGCGATATAAAAACGCGACTTCCGGCAGGGGGACGACTATTTATCTTCGCAGCCGCCTTCGTGTTGGCGTTTACCTGCTGCCTAACTGCTTCGGCTCAAGAGAACAACCGGCCGCGGCGCGGCGCGCCGTCGAAAAGCGATGTCGTCATTTCGCGAAATATCGAATACGCCCGCGTGGGTGAGAAACGTTTGCTGCTCGACATTGCCGTGCCCAAGAACGTGCAGCGGCCGCCGTTGGTGGTCTGGGTGCATGGCGGCGGCTGGCGCAAAGGCAGTAAGGGCAAT
The DNA here is from genome assembly GCA_003233175.1 of Planctomycetaceae bacterium. Taxonomy (GTDB): domain Bacteria; phylum Planctomycetota; class Planctomycetia; order Pirellulales; family Pirellulaceae; genus SZUA-33. The sequence goes on from QIKY01000076.1 coordinate 10,872, forward strand.
GGCGGACGCATTCGCGGACTGGTCGACCAAGGCTTCGCCATCGCCAGCATCAACTACCGACTAAGCGGCGAAGCCCAATTTCCGGCCCAAATTCATGACTGCAAAGCAGCCATTCGCTGGCTGCGCGCCCATGCCAAGAAATACGGATACGACGCCAAGCGTATCGGCGTGGCGGGCTCCTCGGCGGGCGGGCATCTGGTGGCGCTGCTCGCAACCAGCGGCGGCGTGGCGGAATTGGAGGGAGAGGTCGGCGGGAACCTTGATCGGTCGAGCCGCGTGCAAGCAGTGTGTGATCTTTGGGGGCCCACCGATTTCCTCCAGATGGACGCCCGCGCCATTCCCGGCGGGCGGCTGGTGCATAACGCGGCCAACTCACCCGAAGCGCAGCTCATCGGCGGACCGATCCAAGAGAACAAGGAGAAAGTGGCGAGGGCGAACCCGATCACCTACGTCGATCACACCGACCCGCCCTTGCTGATCATTCACGGTGAACAAGATAAAGTCGTTCCGGTCCATCAAAGCGAATTGCTGGTGAAGGCCTGCCAGCGCGCCGGTGTTCCGGTGCAATATCATGCGTTGCCGGGCGAAGGGCACGGCGCCAAGGGATTTCCGCCGGAGAAAATGAACGCTTTGATGCTGGCGTTTTTTCAAAAGCATCTGCGAGTGAAACCCGACAATCAGGCCGCCGCAATCAGGCAAGCCGCTGCAACCAAGCAAGCCGCCGGCCGAGAATTCGTCGATTTATTCGATGGCAAAACGCTCGCCGGCTGGCAGCCGCGCAGCGGTCAGGCCAAGTATGAAGTGCAAGGCGGCGCCATCGTCGGCCATACCGCGAAGGAAGGCCCCAACACGTTTCTCTGCACCACGCGAGATTACGCCAACTTCGAATTGGAACTGGAAGTTCGCTGCGATCCCGGCCTTAACTCCGGCATCCAGATTCGCAGCCACGTTTACGCCGTTGACACGCCGCAGCGCTCCAAGCCCAAACGCATTCGCAAAGCTGGAGAGACGTTCGGTTACCAAGTGGAAATTTCCGCCAACGGCAACGCGGGAAGAATCTGGGATGAAGGCCGCGACACCAAATGGCACGACGCCGAACCCACCGATGAAACGAAGCGAGCGTATCGCCCCGGCGAGTGGAACCAATACCGTATCGTGGCGGTGGGAAATCATATTCGCACCTGGATCAACGGCGTTGCCATCGCCGACATACACGACGACAACACCTCCGACGCCAACAACGCCGAAGGCTTCATCGGTTTGCAGGTCCACCGCATTCGGCCTGACGCCGGTCCTTTTGAAGTGCGTTGGCGCAACATTCGCATTCGGGAGTTGAGCGTCCATCCTGGCATCAACAAATCGTTTGAAAACGTCAAACCGGCCGATTTCGTCGAACGTTTTGAAAAAGAGGGCCGGGAGATTTTCGACCTGCGCAACCAGATCGTGTCGGCTTGCGGCATCACGCCGGGAATGACGATCGCGGATATCGGCGCCGGCACCGGCCTCTTCACCCGCCTGCTGGCGCCCGCCACGGGTGAAAAAGGAAAGGTGTACGCGGTCGATATCGCGGAGGAGTTTGTGGCCCATATCGAACAGACCTGCCGCGATTTGAAATTGAAGAACGTTCAGGGCGTGGTCTGCATGCAAGATAACGTAATGCTGCCGCCGCAATCGATCGACTTGGCGTTCGTCAGCGCGACCTACCATCATTTCGAGTTTCCGCATCAAACGCTGACCTCGATTCGTCGTGCGTTGCGGCCGGGCGGGCGCCTGATCGTGATCGATTTTCGCCGCCAACCGAGTAAAAGCTCCCCCTGGATTCTCAACCACGTGCGAGCCGGGCAGTCGGTTGTAACGCGTGAAATTCTCGCCGCTGGTTTCAAGTTGGCGGAGGAAAAAGAGTTGCTCAAGGACCAGTACTTCCTCGTATTCCAAAAGGCCGATTTGAAATCACCGCGTTGAACGCTAATACCTTCTAACACAACTTAGTAGGTCGGCATCAAACTCCGTGTTTGAAGCGCCAAACAGGGGTTATGTTAAGAGCGCTAAGGGAGAGAACGATGCCACAAAAAATGACCCGGCGCCAAGCCCTGCGGGGAACCGCCGCCATTGCCGGAGGATTTTGGCTCGGGTCGGAAGAGAATTCCGCTCGCGCGGCTGCGGCCAACGAGAAACTGAATGTCGCGGTGATTGGCGTCGGCGGGCGCGGCCGAGCTAATTTGAACGGCGTTGGCGGAACGGAGAATATCGTCGCGATGTGCGATGTCGACGACCGCCGCGCCGGCGACGCCTACCTCAAGTTCCCACGCGCCAGAAAATTCCATGACTTCCGCAAGATGTTCGACGACATGGAAAAGTCGATCGACGCGGTGGTTGTCAGTACGCCGGATCATGTGCATTTTCTTCCCTCCATGATGGCCATGAACAGGGGCCTGCACGTTTATTGCGAAAAGCCGATGGCCCGCACGGTGTGGGAGTCGCGGCAAATGACCGAACGCGCCGCCAAGCAGGGCGTCGCAACCCAACTTGGCATGCAGCGACACGCGCTAAGCAACATGCACCGCGTGGTGGAATTGATTCAGGCCGGCGCCATCGGAAATGTCAGTGAAGTGCATAGCTGGGTCGGAGGTGATCGCGGCATGCCGGAGCAACCAACAACAACCTCGCCCGTGCCGAAACACCTGAAATGGGATCTCTGGATCGGCCCCGGCAAGTATCGCCCTTATGCTGAAATCAAACCGGGGCAGGGAGTATTGGCGCCCTACAATTGGCGGTTTTGGTGGGACTACGGAACCGGTGAAACCGGCAACTGGGGCTGCCATATTTTGGATATTCCCTACTGGGCCCTCGACTTGAAATACCCCGCGCATGTTGATGCCGCCGGCCCTCCGATTAACAGCCAGACGACGCCCAAGTCGATGACAACCCGCTTCGCGTTCCCCGCCAACAGCAAACGTCCAAAGGTCGACCTACATTGGTATCACGCCAAAAACGGGCCGCCAATCCTGAAACGCCACAAGATCAACCTTAAAGGCGCCAATACACTGTTTGTGGGAGCCGAGGGTATGTTGCTCTGTGGATTCAGCTCCCTGAAACTCTTCCCCGAGGAAAAATTTGCCGACTTCAAACCGCCAGGGCGGTCTATTCCAAATTCACCCGGGTTCTACGCCGAATGGATCAACGCCTGCAAGGGCGGCGCTCCCGCGACGTGCCGCTTCGGGTACTCCGGTCCGCTGGCTGAAACGGTGTTGTTGGGAAATACGGCTTATCGCGCCGGTGGCGGCTTCGACTGGCAAGCCGGTTCGCTGACTGCGGTTGGCAACACCCAAGCCGAGGAATTCCTCCGTCCCGTGGTGCGAAAAGGCTGGGATATTTAGCCCGCTTTTTGTCTCGCCATTTCCAAAAAACGCGTACACCGGCAAGCAAGTCCTACAACAAGAAAGTTCTCCCATGATTCGCAAAGCGATTTTACTCTCCACGCTCCTGTTTGTTTTCGCGGGCGGCCTTGTTCAAGCGGCGCCTCCGGCCGGTTTTACGGCCTTGTTCAACGGCCATGATTTCACCGGTTGGCGGCAACACGGCGGCAAGGCGGTTTACAAAGTCGAAGACGGCATGGTCGTGGGCGTGACGGTTCCCAAAACGCCCAACAGTTTCATGGCCACCGAAAAGTCTTACGGCGATTTCATTCTCGAACTCGATTTTTTGGTGCATCCTGAAATGAATTCAGGCGTGCAAATTCGCTCCGAAGTGTTCGACAAGCCGACCGTCGTAAAATTCACCAACGCCCAGGGTGAAGCCAAGGAACGCAAAATCCCCGCCGGGCGCGTGCATGGTTATCAAGTGGAAATCGATCCCTCGGCCCGCGCCTGGACCGGCGGCATCTACGACGAGAGCCGTCGCGGCTGGCTGAATAATCTGCTCGAAAACGAACCCGCCCGCAAGGCGTTCAAGCAAAACGAGTGGAATCACTTTCGCATTAAAGCCGTGGGCGATTCGATCAAAACGTGGCTCAACGGCGTTCCCGCCGCCGACCTCCAGGACGGCCTCACGTCGTCGGGCTTCATCGCCTTGCAAGTACACGGCATCGGCGGCGACACCAACAAAGCCGGCCATGAAGTTCGCTGGCGCAACATTTACATCAAGGACCTGAGCCAGGGGAAGTAAGGATCTTCCTGGTCTGTTCACGTTGATCGGAGGAACGTCATGAACGCCCTGCTTCCTGTTTGCCTGCTGGCGATTGCGCAAGCATCGGCTGGCGCCGGCAAGGTTGAGTCCGACAAGAGCGAGAACCTGGGAGGAGTGGTTCGTCGGTCGGAAGTGCATATGGGTTCTTCGTTCACGATTTCCCTCCACGCCGCTGATCGGCAACAGGCCGAGAGTGCTTTTAAGGCGGCATTCGCGAGAATCGGCGAATTGGACGACGCCCTCAGCGATTTCGATTCCAAGAGTGAACTTAGCCGCCTCAGCGCCGCCTCCGGCGATGGCCAGTGGCGCCTCGCCAGCCCCGACCTGTGGAAAGTGTTGCGGGCGTCGGTCGCTTGGAGTCGCCGCACCAACGGCGCCTTCGACGTAACCGTTGGCCCGCTGACCAAACTCTGGCGCCGGGCGCGTCGGCAACAGCGGCTGCCGCCGCGGCGCCGGGCGCAAGAAGCGTTGGCCGCGGTTGGTTACCAGTCGATTGAGTTCGATTCCCAACAGCAGGCCGTTCGTTTGACCAAACCGAACATGCGGCTCGACCTGGGCGGCATTGCCAAGGGCTACGCGGCCGACGCGGCGCTGGCGGCCCTGCGTGCGAAGGGCATTAGCCGAGCTCTGGTGAACGCCGGCGGCGATATTGTCGCGGGCGATCCGCCGCCCGGTCGCCCCGGTTGGCGAATCGGCGTCGTTTTGCTCGAACAGAATGCCGAACCCAGCCGAGTGCTGTTGCTCGAAAACGGCGCCATCGCAACGTCGGGCGACGCCTGGCAATTCGTCGAAATCGATAACATGCGGTATTCGCATCTGATCAATCCTCGCACCGGCCTAGGACTCACCGAACGCATTGCAGTGACTGTTGTCGCGCCCGACTGCACCACCGCCGACGCGCTCGCTTCGTCGGTAAGCGTGCTGGGAAAACAGAAGGGCTTGGCGTTAATCAACAACACGCCGGGCGCCGAAGCTTTGGTTGTCGAAGCAAGAGGCGATGAAGTTGTGGTTTCCGAGTCGAACCGGTTTCCCCCATCAGACTGAACAGGACTCGCCTTTCGTGCCTCGCTTCGCCCTGCCTTGCATCACCAGCTTGCAAAACCAACGCGTTAAAGACGCCATCAAACTGCGCACCCGCAAAGGCCGCGAACGTCAAGGGCGCGTTCTGATCGACGGCCGGCGCGAAATCCAGCGCGCTATCGACGCCGGCGTGGCGATTACCGAAGCCTTTGTTTGCGAATCAAACGCGCCCTCGCCCGACGTCGAAACGCTTCTCGCCGCCTTGCGGTCGACGCCGGCCCAACTCGTCCCCACGACATCGGCGGTGTTCGACAAGCTGGCGTTTGGCAACCGCCGCGAGGGCGTCGTCGCGGTCGCCAATCGTCCCGTTCACACGCTGGCCGACTTCGATTTCAGCCCTGAAACGGCGCCTCTGGTGGCCGTGCTCGATGGCCTGGAAAAACCTGGAAATCTGGGCGCTATTCTGCGCAGCGCCGATGGCGCGGGCGTTTCCGGAGTTTTGGTCACTGAGCCAGGGCCCGACCCTTACCACCATAATTCGATTCGGGCGAGTTTGGGCGTTGTTTTTCAGTTGCCCGTTTGCGTGGCGCCACGGTCGTGCATCATTGAGTGGATCGAACAGCGGCAAATGCAAATGGCGGCCATGCTGGTCGACGCGGCCAAGGATTACACGCAATTCGATTTTACCCAGCCCACCGCGATTATTCTGGGCGGCGAAGCACAAGGGCTGGGTTCGGTTTGGAAAGATATTGGCGCCGAGAGCATTGTTTTACCTATGGCCGGCGTGGCCGACAGCCTCAATGTTTCAGCCGCGGCGGCCGCCGTTTTTTACGAAGCCCGCCGGCAACGGCGGCAGTAAGGGAAATAAAAGCCCGGCATTTTGAAAATGCCGGGCTTTTTTGAAACAGTTGGCAAGGCGCGTCAGGCCGAAGGTTTGCGGGGCTAGAAATTCACCGTGAACTGCGTGTAGATGAAGTCTGCGTCGTTGGTTTCGGAAATTTTGCTGCCGCGCCAAAAGTGCGAGTAGCCAAAGAGTATGTCGGAGCGGGGGGCGATTTGATATTTGAAAATCAGATCAAGTTCCTGGCCCAGGTTTTTACCCGCGTTTTGAGCGGGTGTTCCGCCAAGGCTGGGCACCGGCGCCGAAGTGTTCGACTGGAAAATGTAGTACCACAGCAGCAGGCTGGTTTTTTTCGACGGCTTGGCTTTGAGCAGAAAGTTCGGCGCTTCGATGTTGGAGCGCTGCACGGCGTCGATGAAGCCGAAATACTTGTGCGACAATGGAAACAATTGATTAAAGCCCTCGAAGTTGGCGGTGCCCAGGGCGTCGCCGGAAGCGTAGTCGTAGTATGCCCAGAGTTCCGGTTTCCAGGCCAGACGCGAAAACTTCCGCCCCAAACCGACGGTGGCGAAACCGGCGTTGTGGTCAATGTTCACGCCGGCGGCGTCGCCGAACTGCGTGGCGCCTTCCGCCTCCCACAGCCAATCGTTCCGGCCGCCGTTGAGCCGGCCGCCCAGAGTATGGATCGATAGCTGGGTGGTTTGATTGTCGTAGCCGAGGTAGTAGAGGTCGACGGTGTTGTGTTCGAATCCGCTGTACACGCTGTACGCACCGTAGAACGATTGATCGTAATCGGCTTCGTCGAAATCAAACGGCTGCACCACAACTAGGTTCGTAAAGAAGGCGTCGACCGACCAATCGTCGGACTTGTACATCCCCTTGATTCCCTCGAACGTTCGCCGCGTGTTGGACCAATCCAACGGCGAGACGAGTCGCTCGTTGCCGTAGATCAATTCCTGACGGCCCAGCCGCACGGTGGTGCGGTCGGTGACAGCCACGTCGATAAAGGCGTTGAGCAGATCGCCTTGGTTGCGGTCGATGCCGCGCGGCGGCAACGACTGGCCGGTCGTATCGGCGAAAATTCCCTCCACGTAAAAACGGAAGCTATCTCGCCATTTGTAATCGGCGTACAGACGCAGTCGGGAAAGGACGAATTCATCGGCATTGTTTTGGAAACGCGGCTGCCCTTTGTTCATGCCTTTTTCACGATGATAACGCAAGCGAAACTGGCCGCCCACATCGAGCTTGCCGTCATGGCCGACGTCGAGTTGTTTGAAGGCGTCGCCCAAGCCATGGTAGGTGTTGTTTGGGTCGTTCAAGTAGCTGAAATCATTCGCGTAGAATACGCCTTTGTGAGATTTCGCCAAAGGGTTGGCTTTTTTCTTTTTCTTGGCGCAACCGCACGCATTGCAAGACGGCGAATGTTTGTTTCCAGAACAGCCGGCGGCGCCGCAATTCGAGCATGCTGCTGCGGAACGCGAAGTTGCTTCGGAGGCAAGGTAGACCGGCGTATTCGCTGTGCCTTCTTCACGGGTTCGGGGGGCGGCGTTATCGCCAGCAACGTGGCTGGCCAGCGAAACGTTGTTCAACGATATTTCGTCAGCGTTTGCGGCATTCTGGTTCTGGTCGATCAGCGGCGCTCTGTTTGGTTTGCCCTCTTCAGCCGACGCCCCCGACGACAGCATGGCCATAATAAGACCCCCGACGGCCCAAGCTTTCCCAAGGCGAGAGTACATTCCCGGCTTCCTTTCCCGCACGTTCATCGTGGTGAACTCTTTCGTGAATGATCGGTATAGAACGGAACGACGCCGAAAAAGAAGAACCCCCCCGACAACGTTATCCATATCAAACACTTCGTCGTTCGCCGACGATCCATCGTAGCCTGCCGCCCCGTGGCCGGTTATTTTTCCTATCCGCCCCATTTGTTGGGAAAACAGGTGCTTTTTGTGCGGAAACGCACAGGATCGTCGGCCGCCTGAATAGCCGTTCCGCTTGTGCGGCCACTCAGATCGAACAATCGACACACACCGGCGCGACACGCCATTTGAACGCCTCCCCATTTTTTCCGCCGGAATGGCGAGGGGTGTGGATTGGGCAATTGGCGGCGTTCCAGCCCGGCATGCCGGGCCGTATATTATGCGGAAACCCTACGAAAACAGGCTCAAGCATGAACTCCAACCACTGAACCCACTTTGGCAGCGCGAGACGCCCGGTTTTTTGAAAAAGCCGGGCGTCTGAGTGGGGAAGTAATTTTCCAGAAGGCCAGTTCCCGAAGAAGCTCGCTATTTCTTTTTCTTGGGCTTCGCCTGTTTGCGAGGCTGAACTTTCCATACCGGGCCCTCCGCCTGCACCTCTTTGTATTTGGCCACCAGCTTGGCCGAGAGTTCGCGAAGTTTCTCCGGCTGTTGGGCTGCGAGATCGTGCTCTTCGGCCAAGTCATCTTTTAGGTTGTAGAGTTCGAATCGTGTGAGCTTGGCCGACTTGATGATCTCCATATCGCCGGGATGCAAACTCCCGCCGGGGCCGAGTTGCGCGCCGTCCCAATGGCCGAGGATCATCCAATTTCCATCGCGCATGGCCGCCTTGGGCGGACCAATCGAGCGGAAATAATGCCAGTAAAGCGGTTGCTTGCGCACGAACGGCCGCCCTGAAAAGAAGGCGGAGGCATCGGCGCCGTCGAGCGCGCGGTCGGTTGGAGGTTGCACTCCCGCCAACGCACAAAAAGTGGGCAGTAAATCGAGGGCGCAAATCGGGGTGTCGCTGGTTTGATTGGGCTTGAGCCGCGCGGGCCAACGCACGATGCCCGGAACGCGAATGCCGCCTTCAAATAAATGCAGTTTCATGCCCCGCAGCGGTCCTGGCGAGCCGTGGGAGCGCCATGCGCCACGGTACCGGTTCAATGTTTCGGGGCCGTTGTCGGAGGTAAAAACAACCAGTGTGTTTTCGCTCAGTTGGAGTTCGTCGAGCGTTTGCATGATCCGACCGACGGCGCGGTCCATATTCTGGACGTTGGCGTAGTAGAGTGCTTCTCCTTTTTTCGTCGCTTGAGGATACTGCTCGACCAACTCCGGCGGCGAGGCAATCGGTTCATGGGGTTCGTGAAAACAAGTGAACATGAAGAACGGCCGATCTTTTTTGCGTCCGTCGCGCAGCCAAGCGATCGATTCGTCGGCCACGATTTGGCAGGAGTAACCTTCCCGCCCGCCGACGGCCCTGCCATTGCGCACAAAATTGACCGGGTTGTGGTGCGTTGGCGAGGCGTTGTTTTGCGTGCTGAACCAATGTTCGAACCCGTGGTCGTTGGGCTGCGGTTGCTCTGGAGAATTGAACTTGCCGTTGCAATGCCATTTGCCAACGTGGCAGGTCGCGTAGCCGGCGTCGCGAAGCAACGTGGCGATGGTGATTTCCTGCCGCCGCAAATGCATGGGGTGGTTGTCGGGTATCCAATCGTAGACGCCAATCCGGCTGGGCGTGCGGCCGGTGAGCAAGCCGGCGCGCGAGGAAGAACAGACCGGCGCCGAAGAGTAACAGGAAGTCAGCCGCACGCCCTGCCCCGCCAGAGCGTCTAGGTTCGGCGTTTTGATTGCAGGATGCCCATAGCAAGACAAATCGCCGTAGCCCAGGTCGTCGCACAAAATGACGATGAAATTGGGGCGTGTCTCGGCCGCGTCTAGAGAACCAACCAAAGCGTGTGTTGCGGCCAACGCCGTCAAACATAACATTCCATATCGAAACATCAGCGAAACTTTCATCGAAGGAAACAGGAGCGGGGATGTCTTTTGGTCATCATTTCCAAATGTTGTTTAGGCCGCCTTCTTGGGTTTCTTTTTGCGAGGCTTGCGCACCTTCCAGAGCGGCGAGGGGTGATGGGCCGTTTGCATGATCGCCTCAATCTGCTTCACGATATCTGCATGCTGCGCCGCGATATCGTGCTCTTCGCCAAGGTCTTGGCCTAGATCGTAGAGTTGCATTTTTCCGCTGAAGGCGGGAATGCGAACTCCTTTCCAGTCGCCCATGCGCACGGCCTGCTTGCCGCCGGCGCCTTCATAGAATTCCCAGTACAAATATTCGTGTTTCTCCTGCGGCCGGCCCAGCAGCGTGGGAAGAAAACTGATGCTATCGAGTTTCGCGGGCGGCTTGGCATGCGCGATATCAGCCGCCGTGGCCATGAAGTCGCCGAAATAGGCGATGTGGTTGGTGACCACGCCGGGCTTGATTTTTCCCGGCCAGCGGGCCAGCGTGGGCACGCGAATACCGCCTTCGTAGAGGTCGCGCTTTTTGCCGCGCAGCGGGCCGTTGGCGTCGAAAAATTCGGGGTTGTTGCCGCCTTCGCGGTGATGCCCGTTGTCGGACGTGAACATCACCAAGGTGTTGTCGTCGATGCCGTGCTGCTTGAGCCGGGCGAAAATGCGGCCGATGTCTCGGTCCATGCGAGTGATCATCGCGGCCTGGCCTTTGTTTGGGTTGGTCCAGTCGAGGTCGGCGTAGATGCCGTAGTCGGGAACTTCCTGGCCATCGCCCAAGGCGCGGTTGCGTTGGTTGTTGGCGTGGGGAATTGTCAGCGCGAGATAAAGAAAGAACGGTTTCGCTTTGTTTTGGTCGATCCATTGCAAGGCTTCTTCGGCCAGCAGGTCATGGCTATAGTCGACCCGTTTTACGGCATAACCCACTCCAAACGGCTTCACGCCTTCGACCACGCCCTCCACGACATTGCGTAACGGAAACCGTTTTTCATTCCGCATCAAATACGCAGGGTAATAATTGTGCGCGTGGCCTTGATCGAGGTAGCCGAAAAAGTAGTCGAACCCTTGCCGCGTGGGAACGCCCACGGAGCCTTCGTTCCCCAGCCCCCACTTGCCGATCAGCGCAGTCTGATAATTGCGTTGCTTGAGCACTTCCGCCACCGTGACATCTTCGGGCCGCAAGTTGATCCTGCCGTTGCCCCGAATGTAACATCGGCCGGTATGGAGGCCGGTCATCAAAACGCAACGCGCCGGTGCGCAGACGGTCGACCCGGCATAAAACTGAGTGAATTTCATTCCCTCGGCAGCCATCTGGTCCAGATGCGGCGTCTTGATTTTCTGTTGGCCGTAACAGCCCAGATCGCCATAACCGAGATCGTCGGCCATGATAAATATGATGTTGGGCCGATCAGTCGAAGCGGCGCCGGCTTGCTGCACAACAAGAAATAGTGAACTGATGACCGCGAGTGGCAGAGTTGCCAAGACCGCTGTTCGGTAGAATGAACGACCCAAGAGCAAGCGGCGGCGCGCGGCGAACGCCGGTTGGACGGCCTGCGGATTGGCAAGGAATTGAAACATGATGCATCCTCTCATTCAAAACGCGCGTGCGTCGCGATCGACTTTCGCTTGCTAACCACCGCGCGGTGGGTGCGTAAAAAAACAAGGGGCCGCGGGCGGCAAGCCTTTTGGCGGCCCCTTTTTGCGGCAAGGAACCGATCACGGCTCCGACTTCATTGTCGTTGCTGTGATTTCCGTAGTCAATTCCCAGCGGCGGTCCACACGGTTTCGAGCGCACCTTGCGGTTTGCAATGGGCATGGCGTTTGGGAGAGAAAGTGGAGGTTATCTGGTCGGGCGGGAATGGAACCGCGACTGGTAAAATGCCTGCCGCCAGCGACGGTTTTGGTGCGGGGGCGCCTTGGCGCCACACACCCTGTTCTTACAGGGAATGACGGTGCGCTGTCGGCGGCCCTCGGAAAACAGCCCTCTTCTTCCACCAACCGCAACCGTCGGGGCAGAGGACTGCATTGCTCATCAACTTCAACAACGCCAAATTGAAGGATGGCGTCAAACGTTTTCTTCCCCGACTCCAAACTCTTCCCTTCGTGCTCTTCGCGTCCTTCGTGGTGAAATTGGTCGTTCGACGGTATTGAGAATCGTTTGCCGGATAGGTTCACCACCAAGGACGCGAAGAGCACGAAGCATGGAATGCAACGACCGCTCCTCTCGTGTGATCCTCGAACTGAAGAACGTCGAGATAGAGGACTGCGCGGTCATCACCAAGGTAGTTTCGCAACAAAGCCGACGCCGGCCGACGTTTTTACCAGACCAAGCCCAGCCGATCGCGCCACGCCTACCGCGCCGTGTACTCCAGAACACACAAACCACGAGGTGCGCTCACGGTTTCGCTGGGTCGGGGAGAACAACGAAGCGACTTGTGTCACGACGCCTCTTGCAGCATTTTGAGGAACGCTCGCATAAACGGCGCGTTGTCGTGCCAGGTTCGGGCCGACACAAGGTTGCCGTCGATCACGACTTCCTGGTCGACATATTTCCCGCCGCCCTGTTCGGCGTCGAGCGCGCATTTGGCGACCGTCGTCACGCGACGACCTTGAATAATGCCGGCGGCGGTGAGAATTTCCACGCCGTGGCAGACCGAAGCTATCGGCTTGCCCGCCGCATTGATTTCCTGAGTGAGTCGCAACAAGTCTTGATCGTAACGCAAATACTCCGGGGCGCGCCCGCCGGAAATGAACATGCCGGCAAAGTCTTCAGAGCGAGCATCGCGAAAAGCCAACTCCGCTCGAATGTGGTAGCCGGGCCGCTCTTGGGTGATATCCCAGGGCACGGCGGCGTCGGGCGGAATTTCATGCAGCACGCTGTGATAAAGCCGAGCTTCGGGCCCAGCCACCACCACCTCAAAGCCGGCTTCGGGCAATCGAAAATAAGGATAAAACGTATCGAGCGTTTCGGTGGCGTCGCCAATCGGCATGAGGATCTTCGGCATTCTGGTTCACATCTCGGAGCAGGGGGTTGCAATGAACGGTGGCTGTACGCGTGGCTGCATCATAGCCCGCCGGCGCTGGCGCGGGAACCAAGCCGCCGTTGCGGGAAGCAAGGCGTTGGCGCGGTCAGGACCGTTCGAGAAATAATTGTCTGATTTGCACGGGAAGAAGAAATTTATCAATAGTTATTTTTCATGAGTCCTTTGTCATTGGAGAAAG
>QIKY01000075.1 GCA_003233175.1 Planctomycetaceae bacterium
TTCCTTTCACTTGGATTTCTTCGTGGCGCCCCTTCAACAAAAACCTAAAACCCTCGCCTGAAGGCGAGGGTTTTAGGCCCATCGCAACGGCAATAAAGGTTCACGGTGCGCAGGAAATTGCGATAACAATCCGCCCGACAGCGAATGACCGATATACGGCTACGAAAAAGGGCGTTTCAGGTGAACGCTGGATCAAATAGACGGCTAGCTAAAATCGAAATGACTACACGTTCCGTTGCCGCCCTGAATGCTGTGAAAATCGTAAGTTGTTTGGTGATTATACGTTGCGACAAAAACGAGAAGTCTTGGCACAGCCCGTGCGTTATAGGTGTTTCAGAAAGTTAAACTTACTGTCACCCGAAAAAAGGAAGAGACCCATGAAACGCACATCATTCGCAGTCCTCGCCGTTGCCGCCCTCGCACTGATCACGGCCAACACGGCATTTGCTTCCGATCCTTCGGCTGGACCCTCTCACACAAATCTGGCCCACCGAAACGCTGATCGACAGCAGACCTACCAGACCGCTCGCAGCCTCGGACTCAGCCATTCCCAGACCGACCGGCTCACCAACACGCTGCAACATCAGCAGCGAGACGACCAACAGACACACCGCTCCGCCACCCGGAACGCCGCCCGTTACAACGCGATACCAAGTTACGGTTCCGCCAACGCGGCGCACAATCCGCGATTACAGCAAATCCGAGCACTGCAGTATCGTTTTTCCGGTTCGAGTTTTCAGAACGCGGCGCCGAGCCATGGAAACTATGCCCCGAACTTCGGGCGAAATTACACGCCGAACTACGGATACCCCCAGCCCGCGCACAACAATTCTGGCTTGAGTATTTCCACGCCAGGTTTTTCGATACGACTGGGGCACTGACACCGTTCGGTATCCCAGCGGCCACTCACAAAACAGCTCGCCTTTACCGAGGCGGGCTGTTTTTGGTTTCAGCGGGAATTGTCTTCAGGAATGGCCTTCACGATGCGGAAACCAAGATGCCAGTGGCCGCCGGTTGTGCCCAAGCCAATGCGGTGGGCGCTGCGTAGTCGCAATGTGTCGGTGAAATTGAAGGCGCCGCCGCGCGTCACGCGCGACGCCTGTTCGCGATCGAGTCCGGGGTCGAGCATCGGCAGTTGTTCCGGCCAATAGGTGGGATTGGCCGATTCGGGACCTTGAGGATCGTCAACCGGCGAGTTTTGGTAATAGTCGCCGGCGAACCAATCGGAGCACCATTCGTACACGCCGCCGTGCATGTCGAACAGGCCGAACGGGTTCGGCTTTTTGCGGCCAACGACAAACATCGGCCCCTTGGCGGGGTCTGTGGCGAATTGCATGTATTGGGGAAAGAGTTTGACGTCGTCGCCGAAAAACCATTTGGTTTGCGTGCCAGCGCGGCAGGCATATTCCCATTCGGCTTCGCTCGGCAGACGGTAACGCACTCCCTCCTTCTCACTCAGCCACTGGCAAAAGGCGACTGCGTCGGTCCAACTGATATACGACGCGGGGCAATCTTCGCTCGGCGGATCAACGAATTTCCCTCGCATCCAAAGTTTTGGAAACTCCGCCCGCCTTTTTTTGGGGTTGGGGGCTCGCGCGATGGCCGTCTTGTAGTTGGTGGCTTCGACAAAATGACGAAACTGGCCGACCGTAACTTCGGTCGCCCCAAAATAAAACGGCCGCGTGATCTTCACGCGATGTTGCGGCGCCTCACTTTTCACCCAGCCGGACCACAGTGTGAACCAGTCTCGCTTTTTCCAACGGTTTTTCGCTTCGGCCAGCGCCTCGTCGATTTCGTTCTGCGTGCCGCCCATGAGGAATTCGCCCGGCGGAATGAGTGTCATTTCCATCCCGATGGAATTCGTCTCGACGACGGGCTTGTCGAGGTGTTTGGCCCAGCTTTGTTGAAACCCCCTCGCCTGTTCGTTGTTGAACGGAGCGACGGCCGCCACGGGTTTCTCGCCCGCGCCGAGAGGTTCAACCGCCAAGAGCCCCGCCACGGCGCATACCGCCGCCGTGAATACGATGTTGCGTCGAATCATTGCGTCTTTCCTGACTAGCTTTCGTAGGTGCGCCGCGACACGGCTGGATTCTCGCTGCTACGATTCCGGGCAACACTCGATGAGGCATAGCCCTCGCTCCAGCAAGACGGGAACACACGGATCGACAATGCGGTGATAGATTTTGTTGCCGCTGCGCCGCGAACCCACGATGCCTCTGTCTACCAGAAGCCGAAGTTGGTTCGAGACAGCTTGAGGTTTCATACCGACCGCATCCGCCAAACTTCCAACACACATTTCGTTTTCCCGCACGAGAACGTGCAGCAAGCGAAGACGTGTGTCGTTGGCGAAAATTTTGAACAAACGAGCAAGTTGGCTCGCTTGGTCGGACGAAAGCAATGGTCGCTGCCGGACAGTCGGCTTGGATGAAAAAATGGCCAACTCTGGCGAGACGCTTTCCGGCGGCGTTTTCATGGGCTGCTCCCTTATTATAACTACAACACTATATCGTGTGGTAGTTGCATTGCAAGCGATCTCCTCCAAGCGGGCGGAAAAACACTGCCGAGATTTTCCGATCCGCAACGAATGGCCGATAGTGAATAAAGAGCGCGCCGTGGAAGCGGCGGTCTGTTGAAGGCCGGCGGTGCGTTGCTTACACTGCAAGGCTGGGTACGCCGCTGGAGGGCTTGGAGAAATGTCGGCCACGTTAGATTTGCCATGCACAGAGTGCGGTCGGGTGTTGCGCGTCGCCGAGGAGCACCGCGGCAAGAAGGCGCGGTGTCCGGCCTGCGAGGCGATTGTTGATATCCCCTCCGGCGGTGATTTCCAACTGGGCGCCGCCGCCCAGAACGACCAATCGCAGTGGTATATGCTCACGCCGGAGGGGCAAATTTTTGGCCCTGTCGATCGCGACAACCTTGATCGCTGGGTCAGTGAAGGCCGGGTCACGGCCGATTGCAGTCTGCGAGAAGGCGAAACAGCCGGCTGGCGCCCCGCCGACGAACGCTATCCCATTCTCCAGCCGCCGCCGCATCAAGCGGGAGGAAGTCCGTTTGCTCTTCGGGGCGAAACGGGGGCGGTCGCCGCTGCCGCCGCATCAAGGGGAACCCAAACAACCGAACAAGCGAATTACATGAAGCCCCATCGCGGCGGGTTGATTTTGGTGCTCGGTTTGGCCGGTTTATTGGCCGTGTGTCCCGTGGCCGCCATTTTCGCCTGGACCATGGGCGCCGCCGATCTTCGCCAGATGCGGCAAGGCCGGATGGACCCCGAAGGCCTGGGAATCACCAAGGGCGGTATGATTCTCGGCATGGTCATTTCGATCATCGACATTGTTGTATTCGTGGTGTTCATGTTCCTCATGCTGATGCTCGCCCGCTAAACCGACAGTAGCCTAAAATTGGGGTTCTTCGCCAATTTGTAACCGTTCACGGCGTTGCAGGAATTTGCGACAGCAATCTATCCCACAGCGAATAGCCGATATACGGTTACGAAGACGGGAAACGTAGAGGCCGCAAAGGGGCAGAGGGCCGCAGAGAAGAACGAAATGACGAAAGGCAAGAAAACAAAATATCGTCGATGTTCATTGGTTGTGCGATTGAATTGCATCGTCAACTTGAGCCGAGATGATTGCAGCCTGTCCTCTGCGGCCCTCCGCGACTTTGCGACCTGCGTTTAACCGAAATCGCTCGGCTGGCATGGCTCTCTGGAATCAACGCGGAAAGGGAATAGAGGTTACTCCTGCTCATCGGCCGAGGGGCCGTAGAGCGCGGGGACGGGAATATCGTTCAGCCGCAGGTATACGCAGAGGTGGGCCCGGTGGTGAATCGAGTGGTTAAGCACCCAGGTGCGAATCACGCCAAGCTTCGGCATCGTGATCAACGCTTGCCCGCCGGAGAGCAGCGACCACGACTTCGCAAATTCCTCATCGGAAGTGGCCGCAATGCGTTTTTTGCCGTCCGCCACACAAGCATCGAACCGCTCCAACATTTCCTCGCGGCTGCTAAACTTCGGAGATTGATACGGTTCGCCGCCGGCGGGGTTGATGTCCCAGGTGTCTTGCGTCAGCGTGCCTTCGACCCAATGCGCTATTTCTACCAAATGGCTCGCCACCCAACCAATCGTGCTGGATTTGGGGTGGGCTTTCCAGTCTAGTTTATCATTGGGAACGCGTTCGAGCACTTTGCGGGTTCCGGCCATTTCCATTTCGAATTCCGGAAGAATCGATTCGGCGATCGTCATGCGCGGCTCCTGTTTCGACGGGTTGGGGGAATAGAATGCGTATAAGGTTACGCGTTTTTGGCGCCCAAATCTACCAGACTTGCCAGTCGAAAGCGTCTGTTTTTTTTGCCGCGCCGTTCCACGCGCAGTCGCCTTCGGCTTCCGTGAAACGAAGAATGGTGTCATTTTCATCCGTGCGCGGTATAACACCCTCCATCCGAGAAAAACAGGAGCAACGGCGAAACACCGCTCACTTCGAAGAAATAGCGGAATCAAAGCGGCAATAATTCGGGGGCGCCGTCGAATAGACAGTGCCATCGATCAGACATTGCAATTGAGCAGGCGGCGTGGTCGCCGCTTCACTTCTCTCGTCAAGAAAGCGTGAAGCAATTAAATCCCGAAGACACATCTTAGAATCCCGGCTTTTTGAAAAAGCCGGGCTTCTGAACCGGGGTGTCGATTTTCAACGTTTACCAAGTTGTCGAAAGCTTGTTCCCATGACGTTTGGAGGCGTCCATATTTTATGATCATCGCTCGTTTTTCCTTGCGTTGGATGTTAATCGCGATGGCGGCGCTGTCGGTCGTCTTCCTGTTTATCTCGCTGGCGGTGAAAGGCCAGCATTGGGCGATTGCGTTATGCGCGGCGGCCGCCACCTTTTTGGTATGCGTTTTAATTCAGGCGGTGTGTTTTCTTTTAGCGCGCCTTCTGGCCGAAGCCACGCAACGGCTGCGCCGCCCAAAGGGAGATGCTTCGCCTTTTTCTTCTGGCCCGCCGCCGCAAATCATTCCTCCCGATAACTCCTTCGTGGAGTAAACACGGACGAAAAAACGTTCTTTCAACAGCAATAGCAGCTAAGCCGCCATGTCGAACCGAATGCCGAACACCCTCCAGAGGTTTACAATCGCCATGCTGGCGGCGTGCGTTCTGGGGCTGTTTTTTCCCGGCGTTGTTATCGCGGGAACCGGCTCCACGCTCAGCCTGCCGGGCGCACGCGCCAAAATAAAAAGTGGCCTGCGGGTGGAAATCGACTCGCGCTGGGTCGACGGCAACGGTTATCGGCCAATTCGAGTGACGCTCATTCCCTGGCCGCCCGGCCCCGCGACCTTCGCCCGTACGATTCGCGTCGAACTCAAGCCGAGTTTGCGGTACGGCGGCGTGGCGGATACCGACGCCTCCGCCTTTATCGAAATTCCGGAAGGCGCCGCCAGCGTCACTCGCGTGATCTGCATTCCCCAGGATGGAGGTTGGGCAAATGCCACGGTCCGATTTTATGAAGAGGGCGTGCGTCTGAAAGACCTCGATTCAGCAATCAATTTCGTTTTCGCGATCAATAACCAAGTCTGGAGCGAAGCGCAGCCCTCCATTCTCATGCTCGATGCAGACGCCCCAAAGATCGCGGAGCGAGATGTGCGCATCGCGGAGATGATCAGCGAGCGCAAGAAAAGCGGCGGCTCTTTCACTCTGCCCGACGTGCGCGGCCTGATCGCTGCTCGGCCTCACGAGGGCTTTATCCACTTCGAGTTTGATGCGGAAGAAGCCAGCGACGACGCCGAACTGCTGCAAAGCTTGGCCAAGGCGCCCCGTCTGGAAATCATTCCTCCTTCCGATATGCCCGAGCGTTGGATCGAATGGACCAACGTCGATATCATTTTCGTTTCGCTGGCCGACCTGAAAAAAATGGCTCGCCAAAAAACACAAAAATTCGCGGTGCTCCGGGAGTATATCAGCACTGGCGCCACGCTCTGCGTGTATGGCGTGGGCGAAAAGTTTCAAAACCTAAAAGCCCTGGAGCAAATACTGCAAACGCGGCCGCTGGAAGACGCGGAGCAGAAAAAATACCGAGCCTGGCGGGCGCCCAATCCTCACACATACACGCCCGACGTGGCCGGAATTGCTGTTTCGGCCGGAGGCGTCAGTAATCCGTACGGCTTCGCCTACGCAACGGCACCCGGCCCCCAGCAAGACCCTCGAGCGCGCGCTCGAGAAATAGCCGCCGAGGCCAAAGTCGAAAAGACCAAAAAACGCTCGGCGCCCGATCCACCCAATTTTGTCATCCGCAGCCATGGCCTGGGGCGCGTCGTGGCGTTCCATGCGGAGAACCCGTTTCCGGGCAGCGCTGCCGATTGGGGCTGGTTTTACAATGAACTTGGCAACACGAGTCAACGCGACGCCAGTTGGATGTGGTACCAGCGGCACGGCATGTCGCACAGCCGCAACAACCCGGGGTTCTGGAATTTTCTGGTGCCGGGCGTTGGCCGTCCGCCAGTGACCGCTTTTCTCGCGGTCATTTCCCTGTTCGTGATCTTGATCGGACCGATCAACTACCTACTGTTGGTCAGAACCGGGCGGCTCTATTTGCTGCTGGTCACGGTGCCCTTGGGCGCCGGCATTGTTACCTTGAGCCTGTTTGGTTTCGCCCTCTTTACCGACGGCATCCATGTTCGCGCCCGCGTGCGCAGCTTTACCCAACTCAACCAGCAGCAAGGCCGGGCGGTGAGTTGGTCGCGGCAAACGTACTACGCCGCCCTGCGGCCCTCCGGAGGACTCACGTTTCCCCCCACGGCCGCCGTGTATCCGCTGGAGCAAAAACCCACACGAAGCTATCTCCAGCGAAGCCTGAAAACCGTGCATTGGGAGGATGACCAGTATCTTACTCGGGGCTACATCGCTCCGCGTTTGCCGGCGCAGTTCATGGTGATCAATAGCGACAAAACCCCCGCCAAACTGCTGGTGTCCGCCGGTAAGGATGGCTCGCCGCCGGGTGTTGAAAATCAGCTTGGCGCGACAATCGTTCACCTGCTCATGCGCCAAGCCGATGGGCGTTATTTCTGGGCGGAGAACATCGAGCCGGGGGCCGCGTCGCAAACGGCGGCTATGGAACTCAAGCCGGCCAGGGAAAAGCTGCTCGCGATTTATCGAGCCCATCCACTCGCGTTGCCGGAAAACTATGACGCCAAAACCCTCAACGCCGCCTTGCAGTATAGCGTACGAAACAGTTGGTATGCGGGGCGGGGCAATTCCGATGGTTGGCTGCCGGCGCCGAGTCCTAGCACAAGTTTGTTGGAGCAGAATATGCGCAGCGTGTTCAAGGCCAAGGGCCATCCTCTGGCGCCGGGCGAGTTTGTGGCCGTCTTAAAAAACTCGCCGCAGACGCCGCAGGGCGTTGCCGGGGCGAGGCAAAAGCTGGGCTTTCACGTCCTAAAAGGGAGTTGGTGAAAAACGCATGGTAAGCGGCCCTCCAGTCATTGAACTCAGGCGTTTGCACCGCTCCTTCGGCCTTACGAAGGCTGTTGACGACGTGACGTTTGAAGTCCAACGCGGCGAAGTGTTTGGCTACATCGGACCCAACGGCGCCGGCAAAACGACCAGCATGCGCATTCTCGCCACGCTCGACCTACCCACCTACGGCGACGCCTTGGTGGACGGTTTTTCGGTGATCAACGACCCCGACCGCGTTCGACGCCGCCTGGGATTCATGCCCGATTATTTCGGCGCCTACGCCAACGTGACTTGCCGCGAATACCTTGACTTCTTCGCCCGCTCGTATGGACTTCGCGGCAGCGAGCGGCGCCGCGCCATCAGTCAGGCGATGAGTTTCACGCGGCTCGATGGGCTGGCCGAAAAACCGACGCTCGGTCTTTCCAAGGGCATGAAGCAGCGGCTTTGTTTGGCCCGCGCCACCATTCACGACCCCAGCGTTTTGATTCTCGATGAGCCCGCCGCCGGGCTTGATCCTCGCGCTCGGATCGAGTTGCGGGAAATGATTCGAGCCTTGGCGGCTGAAGGCAAATCGGTGCTGGTTAGCTCCCACATTCTCACGGAGTTGGCCGAAATGTGCGACCGCGTCGGCATTATCGAATTGGGCCGATTGCTGGCGGTGGGCACGGTGGCTGAAATCCAGGCCGGCCAGCGGCAACACAATCTTGTTCAGGTGCGCGTGATTGGCGGCGCGCAAAATCTGGGGCGTTGGCTGGAAGAGCAAGGCGGTATCTCGCAGATTCGGCTGGACGGCGAGTTGGCCCATTTCACCCACGAAGGCGACCGCCAAGCGGAAGCGGCTCTGTTGCGCGAGATGATTACGGCCGGTTTTGAAGTGATCGAATTTGGCTGCAAGCAAGTTTCCCTGGAAGATGTTTTCATGCGAGTTACCGAGGGAGCTGTGCAGTGAGTACGATCGACCCCGTAGCGAAATCGGAAGTTGTTCCGGAAAATGCGCCGGCAGGCGGGAGTTTCTGGCAGCGCACCGAAGCGGTGCTCGAATCGTTGGCCGAACGGCTGAACCCGATTTTGGTCAAGGAGGCTCGGCAAGCGCTCAAGAGCAAGCAGTTCATGATCACCTTCAGTCTGCTGTTGCTGGCCGGCTGGGGCTGGTCGTTTTTGGGCATTTCCTTCCTCACGCCGGGCATCTATTACGCGCCGGGCGGGCCGTTCATGCTGATCGGTTATTTTCTCATTCTCACGATTCCGATGATGGTGATCGCGCCGTTTTCCGCCTTCCGCTCATTGGCCAGTGAGTGTGAAGACGGCACCTTTGAACTGCTCTCGATCACCGCGCTTTCCTCGCGGCAGATTGTCACTGGAAAACTGGGCAGCGCCTTGTTGCAGATGCTGGTCTACTATTCGGCGCTGTCGCCCTGCATTGCCTTTACGTATCTGCTGCGCGGCGTGGATATCGCGACCATCTTCTGGATTTTGGCCTTCACGCTGCTCAACGGCATCGGCTTGGCGGCCGTGGGGCTGACCGTGGCCACCATTAGCCGCGTGCGGCATTGGCAAACCTTTCTGGCCGTGGCGTTGCTCTTGGCGTTGCTCTTCGTGACCTTTCTCTGGTGCTACACGATTGGCGCAGTCATCGGCATGAGCCAACTGCCGGCCTACGAAACCTCCAGCTTTTGGATCATGCTCTTCGGCTGGTTCACGATTTACGTTGCCTACACCGTGATGTTTGTGTTGGCCGCGGCGGCGCAAATCAATTTCGCCAGCGACAACCGCTCCACCAAGCTGCGCGTGGTCATGGTTTGCCAGCAAGCCTTGATTGTCGGCTGGCTGATCTACTTTGGGATCGAATCCTCGGCCCCTGGCAATATATTCCTTTTTGTTCCGCTCATATTGCTCGGCCTGCATTGGGTGGTCATGGGCGCTCTCATGATTGGCGAAATGCCGCAACTTTCGCCGCGCGTGCTGCGTTCGTTGCCGCAAACACTGGTAGGACGCATGCTCTTCGGCTGGTTCGCGCCCGGCTCCGGAACCGGCTACCTGTTTGCCGCCACGAATCTGTTCGCCGCTTCGTTGGTGGTGGTTGCCGCGGGCGCCCTCGCACAGGCGTATTCCACCGCCACCTTCCCCCCTGATAGCAAGGTCGCGGGAGCGGGTTTGTTGATTGTGTCGTACGTGGTGGGTTATTTGGGAATCGCCCGGCTGCTCATTCTCCTGATGCGAAAAGTCACGCATGCCGGCCTGCTGCACTCCTTTATTGTGGTGGTGTTCCTGGCCATCGGCTCTTCGTTGGGGCCTTTTTTTCTGCAACTGGTGATTTCCGACTTTACGGAAACCGGCTACACGCTGCTGCAAATTCCCAACTGGGCGTGGTCGATTTACGAGTTGACCGACAACGGATTCACACCCGAAATATCCGCCGGAACGCTAATCGTGGCGCCTCTCTGCGCGGCGCTGGTGTTCATAATCAACCTCGCCACCTGCACCGGCGAGGTTTCGGTTGATCGTATCGCCACGCCACAGCGCGTGGTGGACGATGAAATTGAATTGCACCCCGAAAAAGCGCCCAAAACCCCCGAACCGACCGATCCTTGGCTGCGTTGGGAACAAGAGGAAGCAGCCGCCGCAAAGGCGGCGCCCGAATCGCCCGATGCAAACGGTTAACACCGTTGGAGTTCATGCTTCAGCATGTTTTTCGCGCCGTTGGAGTTCATGCTTTAGCATGTTTTGACATGTGCAAGAAAACACGCTAAAGCGTGAACTCCAACGGCGCTCAGCCGAGCCACAGCGAGCTTTTTTGCGGCTCGTTCGCTCCAACATCCCTCCGGCGGGCCTTGATGCGAACATACGGCGCCACATAACAAGAGCGATGTTTGAAATCGCCGGACGGTGTTTGAGGGTCGGCGTGCATTGGCTCGACCAAATCTTCGATGACGAAACCGGCTCGGCACATCCCGCCAATGAGCTGCTCCCAGCGATGCAGGTATTCCAGGGCGCCCGCTTCCCGATGCCGGCTTCCCTCCACCGGCGGCAGCGGTCCTTGCCGATAATACGGCTCGGCGAGCAGGTATCCTGGCCCGGTCGGCTGGACATCGGCTTGTAAACTCGCTGGCTGTTTGTGTTGGCTGACATAAATTCCACCCGGGCGCAGCACGCCGGCCACCTGCTGATAAACCGCCGATACATCGGGCGTGTAGCAGGTGCTCACCGGATGGATCACGATATCGAACTCAGCCGCGTCGAACATGGCGAGGTCGTCCATCGAGGTTTCCACGGTTTGCAACTCCAGCCCCCGCTCCAAGGCGACTTGTCGATCAAGCTCCAGCATCGCCCGGCTGATATCGACCACCGTCACACGGCCGCCCGCCGCGGCATACAGCGGGCCTTGCCGCCCGCCGCCGGCGCCCAAACAGAGTACGTTTTGATTGCGAATATCACCGCCCAGCCAACCCAAACCATCGACCACTTGCAGCGGGTTGCGAAAATCTTCGTCGCGAGCAGGGCGGGTGAAGCGTTGGCCGGAGTCCACCAAGCGGTCCCAGGCACGCCGATTGTGTTCATGCGCCGCGGCGCGTGATTCATTCATAAGGAGTCAAACTCAAAACATAGCCGCCCAGCCGGATGCCGCCGGGGTTTTGGCCCGCCGAATCGAAGACGGTCTGCAGAAGTTCGCAAATTCGCTGTGGCAACATATGGTAATAATTATGTTTGCCCTCTCGGCGCCGATCAACCACGCCGGCGGTTCGCAACAACGACAAATGATGACTCACCGCCGGCTGGTTTTGCTGGAGTTTGTCGCACAGCGTGCGCACATTGAGTTCGCCGTGCTGCATCAGGAGGGTGAGAATTTGTAGCCGGCTTTCGTCGGCGAATAACTTGAACAGAGCGGCCAATTCCTTCACCGAGACATCGCCCAACGCCACCGCCGATGTGTCAACCACAGCCGCTTCACCCGACGAACCCGCCGCCGCCTTTTGGATTTTGCTCTTCATAAATAAGAGAACGCCACCGAAATTCCCACCCACCGAAGCGGCTCACGCAGACGTATCACACAACACGCGCCGATCGATTTCACGCGTGAAATATCGGCATTGCGGCGTATAGGTAGCCCGCGATGAAAGCGAATTCGCTCCAAGAGCGTCCTTCGCCATCAGGCCTATGATGAATGTGAACTAGCAAAAAGAATCGAGATACACAGATAAGAAACACAGATGAGAAACGCGAGGACACGCCAAATCGCCAACCTGGAAAACGGCCAGTTTGGCGAAAGAGCCGCCAGCCACGTCACCCCAAGTGTATACAAACCGCCTGGGTTTGGGGAGACGCTTAGGAACAGTCCTGAATTTACATGTCGAAATAAAAGCCCGGCATTTTGAAAATGCCGGGCTTTTTTGAACTGCAACCGGTAACTTCTTTCAGGACTGTTCCCTAGGCGAGGTCGTCTAGATCGCGGACCGATTCTGGTCCGACCACCTCTTCGGCTTCTTTTCCATCGGATATTTTCTTGCGAGGTTTGTCGCCGCGGCGGTCCAAACCACTGCGTTCGAGCAACGAGCGGTTCATGATATCGCCCCATTCGTCGTCATCGGCGGGCGGGCGTCCGGTCGCGCCAAGATCGGCGGGGTTGTAGTTCACGGTGAAAACGTGTTTCGCGATCGAAAGTTCACACCCAGGATCGAGCCGCTTCCGCTGCACCCGCTGGCCGTTTACCTTCGTGCCGTTGCGGCTGTTGCGGTCGACCGCGTACCAATAACCCGATTCAACGAGTAAATCGCAATGGTGGGCCGAGACATTGGCGAACCGCAGCACGATATCGCAACTTTCCCGCCGACCCACCAGCAACTCTGTTTTGAGCAGCGGAATCACATCGCCGCCGCCCATGGGAATTAACTCGCCATACATACCCAAAGACTCCCTTGCCACTTCTTTTGTCCCGACCTATGCTGAGCGAGCACGGGTTGCTCATCCAGCACGCACTGTTTCGCTCTTCCTGTACTGTAACCGGTGGAAAATTTGTCGTCAAACAATCTCACCGCTTCTATCGACTGGCGCGCCGCCGGATTGCGTTACTTCGCCTACAATCACTTTCTCCGCGCCCGCTTTGGCCAGCGCGTGCAGAAAGTTAGTATTGACGCTGGTTTTACCTGTCCTAATGTCGACGGTACGGTAGCCCAGGGCGGCTGCACGTTCTGCGATAACCGTAGTTTCAGCCCCAGCCGGCGGCTGCCATTCCAAGAAACGCGGGGCCGTCCGCCGATATTGCGGCAGATCGACGCCGGCATTCGCGGCATCCAACGGCGTTACAAGTGCGACCGCTTCACCGCCTATTTCCAGCCAGCCACAAACACCTACGCCCCCGTGGAAAAATTGGAGCGGTTGTATCGAGAAGCGCTTTCGCATCCCTTGGTGGTCGGCCTGGCTATTGGCACCCGTTCCGACTGCGTTCCCGACGACGTTCTCGATTTGCTCGAACAACTCGCCGCCGAGACGTTTCTTTCCGTCGAATACGGCATGCAAACCATGCACAATCGCACCCTCGATTGGATGAATCGAGGACACCACCACGATTCTTTTCTAGATGCCGTGGCCCGCAGCCAAGGACGCGGCTTCGAAATTGGCGCCCACCTGATTCTCGGCCTGCCGGGAGAATCGCACCACGACATGCTGGCCTCAGCGCGAGAGTTGGCTCGTTTGGAAATAGACGCCGTCAAGATCCACAATCTTTACGCGGTTCAGAACACGCCGCTGGCGGAGCAAGTGGCAGCCGGCGAAGTGACGCTGATCGAACAAGACGCATACGTGTGCGCGGTGGTCGAGGTATTGGAATTATTGCCGCCGACCACAGTTGTGGAGCGCATCAGCGGCGACGCCCCGCCCGACTATTTCGTCGGCCCGGCTTGGTGCCACGACAAACCCGCCGTGCGCCGCGCGATCGGCAATGAACTCGAACGCCGCGACACCTGGCAGGGTAAGTGCTATTCCGCCGGTTGATGACTTACTTTTGCAAGTAAAGCCAGACAAATCCGGTTCGTTCTTCGTTGACAAACTCACTGCGCTTGCGATACAGATCGCTAAAACGCAATCGCGCCGCTTGCTTTTCCTCGGCGGTTGCATCGGGGTCGTTCATTGCGGCGGACGTCGCTTGCAGATTCTTCTGCCATTTCGCCTGGCGCTCCTTGTACTCTGCTTCGCTGAGGCCTTCGGCGGGTTCCAGAAGTGTGAGGCTGTCGCCGACGAGAATGTCGAGCTTGCCGTCGTTGTTCACATCATCCACCCAGATGCGCGTCGATGTTGTCGGACCGGTGAGATCTTGCTCGCTCAAACGAGATCCGTAACTGACCGATTTCCCCGGTTCGATGAGCGTTTGGAAGGCTTTCAGAACGGGCCGCTTTTGGCCCTCGCCGGCATGGTTTTCGGCCCACTGCACGCCGCCATTGGCGGAGCCGCTGAGCAGGTCGAGATCGCCATCACCGTCCCAGTCGATTACGAACGGGTCGCTGTGCATGCCAGCGATTTTCAACGGCTGGTTGTTCGATTTGAGCAGTTGCGGTTGCGGATCAAACTTTCCGTTGGGCTGGCCGGAGAAGATGTAAAAACTGCCGGCGAAATTACCCACCACGAGGTCGAGATCTCCGTCGCTGTCCCAGTCGACGGCGGTGGGCCGCGTGCAGATATTCTCGATCTGATATTTATCTTCGTCGCCGATGGGAATGATCAGCGGTTTGTCGTCGGTCCCGTTGAGAACCGCCGCCTTTTTGAAGCTGCCGTCGGGTTGTCCCCAAAGAACTTGGAACAGACCCGCCATGGCGTTTCCCATGCGCGAGTACGAACCGGAGAGGATGTCGTTGTGGCCGTCGCCGTTTAGGTCCACCAACTGTGGAGTGGAACTGGTGCATCACCACACGCCGGGCACTTGAGCGGTGGAGCCTTCGGCTTTTAGCCAATCGCCGGGCGCCAGTTTGCCATCGCCCAAGTTCTTGAAAACACGAATTTTTCCTTGGTTAAATTGCCCGACCAGCAAGTCTTTCAGGCCATCACCGTCGACATCGCTCCAACAGGGCGCGGCGTAACCGGGACTCTCCACGCGAACCACGGCGTCGCCCCCCTTGAGCCGCACCGGTGGTTCAAACTCAGCGGCAAAAACCGCCACTGCATGAGCGGCAGCCACCGCCACTGCTCCACAGACCGCCACGAAGGTAATGAGTCGAGACATTGAATCCATCCTTTTGAAGAGATACGGAACCGCCAGCCGAACGTACTCCAAGCACACGGAATATAGAGTATTTGAATGGAATCCGTCAACTATTTTTGTTGGGCCGATCAGCGTTGCCGCGGCCACCGTTGGAGTTCAGCCTTTAGGCTGCGTCTTTAAAGAAAAACATGCTAAAGCATGAACTCCAACGGCGCGAAACAGCATGCTAAAGCATGAACTCCAACGGCGCGAAACAACATGCTAAAGCATGAGGCGGCTAGTGCTTGAAATGGCGGCGACCGGTAAACACCATAATCAGGCCGCGCTCGTTGCAGGCGTCGATCACTTGTTGGTCTTTTTTCGAGCCGCCGGGTTGAATGATGGCCGAAATGCCCGCTTCGGCCGCCTTGTGGATCGAATCGGGGAAGGGGAAAAAAGCGTCTGAAGAAAGCACAGCGCCCCGCGACTTTTCGCCGGCCTTGGCCAACGCGATGTCGACCGAATCGACACGGCTCATTTGCCCGGCGCCCGCGCCGGCCAGTGCGCTGTCGCGGCAGACGGCAATCGCGTTCGACTTGATATGCCGCACAATTTCCCAGGCGAAGGCCAACTCCGCCAGTTCGGCGTCGCCGGGTTTCTTTTCGGTCACCACTTTCCACTCTGCGGGGGCGTCGGCGCTGGCATCTGCACTTTGAACCAACAGGCCGCCATCGATTTGGCGTATCTCGCAGGCGGCGCCGCGACCGGCGTGGGGGCCAAGGTCCATCAAACGGACATTCGATTTCCATTTGGGACGCGTCGTGAGCATTTCGAGCGCCGCAGCATCGAACCCCGGCGCGACGATGGCTTCGATAAACAACCCCGGTTCGCACAGTAACTCCGCCGTGGCGGCGTCGACCTTTTGATTGAACCCCAGCACCGAACCAAAGGCGCTGAGCGGATCTCCGGCCAGGGCGTGTTTTGTCGCTTCGGCCAACGAAGCCGCCGATGCCGCGCCGCAAGGGTTGCTGTGTTTGACCACCACCGCCGCGGCGCGGGGCAACGCCCGTGCGATCGTCCAGGCGCCGTTGAGGTCGAGGTAGTTGTTGTACGAGAGCTCCTTGCCATTGCGCTGCTTGGCCGCGACCAAGGCGCCGGCGGCGGGTGCGGCGTCTTCATACAAGGCGGCGGTTTGATGCGGGTTTTCTCCGTACCGAAGATCGACGCGTTTCTTCCAACGCAGCGTGAGATTTTCGGCGTATGCGTTTTGCGCGTCCGTTTGCTGAGAACTGGTTTGCCGGGCCAGATAAGCGGCAATGCACTGATCGTAAGCCGCCGTGCATGCGAAAGCTTCCGCCGCCAAACGCGCTCGCAATGCGTTCGACACGCCGCCAGCCGACGCGATATCCGCCACAATGGCGTCGTATTGTTCGGGCGCGGTGGCAATCGCCACGAAGGCATGATTCTTGGCCGCCGCCCGCACCAAACTTGGTCCGCCGATATCAATCTGTTCAATCGCTTCGGCCAGCGTGGTATCGGGCGAAGCGATCGTTTGCTCAAAGGGATAGAGGTTGACAACGATCAAGTCGAACGCCGAAATTCCATGCTCTTCGAGAGCGTTGAGGTCTTGGGGGTTGTCGCGACGAAAGAGGATGCCGCCGAAAATTTTCGGATGCAGCGTTTTGAGGCGTCCATCCATCATTTCCGGGAAGCCGGTGTACGTCGAGACATCGTGGGCTTCAACACCGGCTTCCAGCAGCGCGCGGCGCGTGCCTCCGGTGCTAAAAATCTCGACGCCCAGCGTGGCAAGGCGTTGGGCGAAGGCCGCCAGGCCGGTTTTATCGCTGACACTGATCAGCGCCCGTTTGATGGCGGTTGGCTCGCCGGCGGCGAATGTTTGGGCGGCGTCGGGTTGGGCGGGAGTGGCTTGCATGGCTGCTGGACTTGCGAGGGGTGGAGCGGTTTTGGGAAAGAGGGCCGAATTGTCATGGTTTACGCCTCCAGCCGAATTTGGTCAAGCCGCCCGAAGGGGTGGCCGGCCTTTCCGGGCGAATATTGAGTTTCCCAGGGCGGAATCGAGCGAGAGCCTTGGGCAATGTGTATTATGAAAACATCTCGCCACCGCCCGGTAAGACATTACTTTCCGAGGAAAAAACATGGATCTTTGCGGTAAAATCTTTCGCCTCGCCATATTTTCATGCGCGATCTTTCCCGCATCGGCGGCTTTCGGGGCGGAAAAAGTTCGCGGCTCAGCAGTTGTTCCGCTCGTGCAGGCCCATGCCCACAACGATTACCGGCATGCGCGGCCGTTGCTCGACGCCCTCGACCACGGGTTTTGCAGCGTGGAGGCTGATATCTTTTTGGTCAACGGCGAACTGCTCATCGGCCACAATCCGATTGAACTCACGCCCCGCCGCACGCTGGAAAAACTCTATTTGGCGCCGCTTCGGCGGCGGGTCCAAGAAAACGGCGGGCGTGTTTTTTCCGGCGGTCCGCGAGTCGCGCTGTTGATCGATATCAAAACGAATGGGCCAAAAACCTACCAGGTTCTGCGCGAGGTGTTGGCCGACTACAAAGACATCCTTTCCAGTGTGGAGAATGGCCGCAGGATCGACCGCGCGGTCGACGTGGTGATTTCAGGAAATCGGCCGTGGGAGGACATCACCCGGGAAAAAGTTCGTTACGCCGGTATTGATGGCCGACTTGCCGACCTCGAATCCACGGCGCCGGCGCATCTGCTGCCCTTGATTAGCGACCGCTGGACCTCTCACTTCCGCTGGCGGGGCGAAGGTGAAATATCGGCGGCGGAGCGCGAAAAGTTGCAATCGATCGTGGCTCGCGCACACCGCGCCGGCAGGCGGGTTCGGTTTTGGGCCACGCCAGAAAGCCCGTCCCTCTGGAAGGAACTCGCCGAACAGGGCGTCGACCACATCAACACCGACGACCTCGCCGGCCTGCAAACTTTTTTGTTGCAGCGACGGGGAAAAAACAACGCTGCCGCCGCGGAACCGATCAAAACCTCCGCTGGTGAGGAAGTTGTTGCACGAGAAGAACATGCGGAATAGAGTTCGTTTTTACATCTACGTTTGGCAGGGAGTTTTTTTATGTCCGCAATCCATTCCACAGTTAAAACCACGGTCAACAGCACCGTCGCGCGACGTGATTTTTTGCAGGCGATGTCGGCCCTGGCGGCTGGAGCATTCGTCGGCGGACAACGGGCTTTCGGCCAGAAAAACTCGCAGCCGAATGAGCGAATCATGGTGGGCGTGGTCGGCTTGGGCTCGCGAGGTTTCAATTTGATCGACGATTTGCTCGGCCAGTCCGACGCTCAAATCGTGGCCGTGTGCGATGTCGACTCCCTGCATTATCGCGACCAGCCCTGGGGCAAGGGAAAGGCCTTTGGGCGCCAAGCCGCCAAAACGCATATCGAAAAACAGTACGCCAAGAAAACCAAGAGCGGCGCCTTTCGCGGCTTGCAAGAATATTCCGACTACCGCCAGATTTGCCGCCGCGACGATATCGACGCCGTCGTGGTCGCGACGCCCGATCACTGGCATGCCCTGTGTACGTTGGAGGCCTTGCGAGCCGGTAAAGATGTGTACTGCGAGAAGCCGGTGACGCATCTTTTCAGCGAGGGGCAAGCGGTTTATCGAGAAGTCGCCAACCGGAAGGCGGTGTTTCAAACCGGCTCCCAGCAACGCTCCAACCCGCTGTTTCGGCGGGCCGTGGAACTGGTGCGCAACGGCCATATCGGCCAGGTGCAACGGGTTGAAGTCGGCTTGCCGCCCGGCTATGAAAAACCGCAGGGCGACACCACTCTTTTGAAAATCCCGCCCTCGCTCGACTACGACTTTTGGTGCGGACCCTCGGAAAAACTGCCCTACATGCGGGCCCGGCATCATCGCTGGTGGCGCGGCCATCGGGCTTTTGGCGGCGGCGTGCTGATGGATTGGATCGGCCATCATAACGACATCGCACATTGGGCGTTGGATGTCGACAAAAGCGGCCCCACGCAAGTCGAAGCCATCGGCTGGACGTTCCCCGAAAGCAAAATCTATAACACGCCGCATCACTATGAAATGCGTTGCACGTTCAAAGGCGGAGTCACGACTTCCATTTCCGACAAGCACCCCATTGGCGCCAAATTTATCGGCGAGAACGGGCGTTGGATCCATGTCCGCCGGGGCCGCTTGTTGGCTTCCGACCCGCGGTGGACAAAACCCGATTTTGATCCCGGCGACATCAAGGTGTACGCCTCTCCAGGACACATGCGGAATTTTCTGGACGGCGTGCGTTCACGAAAAAGTTGCGTCGCTCCCGCCGAAACAGCGCATCGTTCGATCACGCCCGGCCACTTGGGTTATGTTTCGCAAGCTGTGGGGCGTGTGTTGCAATGGGATGCGGCCAAGGAGCAAATCATCGGCGACGAGGAAGCAAACACGCTCCTGCACGCGGTTTCCTACCGCGAACCTTGGCGGCTATCGTAACGCCCAGCCACAGTGAGGAAAATTCATACAGCTACCAACGGCTCGTTTAACGGTAAGTAAATTTGCCGCCCGAAAAAGGATAAGAACACACGCGTGAACGATTCAGAAATTACTCTCTCGGATATTCGCCAGCGGCTTTACGCGGCGGTGGTTTGCGATGCACTGGATTCGCTCGGCTATGGCAATCAATCTCCGCGAACGCGGCTGTTGCCCTTAACCTCCGACAACAAACTGGTGGGCCGCTGCAAAACGACGCTCTGGGTCGATATGTTCCACGACGACGCCAGCCCCTACGAATTGGAATTGCAGGCGGTCGACTCCTGCCGCCCGGACGATGTTTTGATCGCCGCGGCGGGCGGGTCGATGCGGTCGGGCATTTGGGGGGAATTGCTGACCACCGCCGCTCGCAACCAGGGTTGTGTCGGCGCGATCGTGGATGGCGCCGTCCGCGACGTGGCGGCCATGCGGCGGATGCAATTTCCGGTGTTGGCGCGGGGGACGTGTCTTTACGATAGCCAAAACCGGCAGCGCGTGGTCGACGTCGATGTGCCTGTCGAGATTGACGGCGTGAGGTTTTGCCCCGGCGATTTGGTAATCGCCGACGCCGACGGCGTGGTGGTCGTTCCGCAAGAGGTGGAAACAGAAGCCTTGCAACGAGCTTGGAAAAAAGTGACCGACGAAAACATCACCCGCGACGCAATTCGCAACGGCATGAAGGCCGCCGAAGCCTACCGCACCTACGGCGTGCTGTAGAGAGCAAAATATTCGTTTTGGCGTGCCATTGTTATTTCGTCGGCTCTCCCCTTGGGCGTGGAAAAACGGGCGGCTATGATGGTTTGGGCCGCGAGCGGCCAGCTACGGTTTTTTTTCGTCCACTCACTTTAATCCCTTCGGCTCATGTTCTCTGAAATCTACGGCCCTGGAAAATTCGGGCTTTCCTTCGAGTTATTCCCCCCGAAAACGCCCGCTGGCGAACGAGCGATGTTCGGGCACGTCGAGCATCTGATGACGCACGCGCCGAGCTATATAACCTGCACCTACGGCGCCGGCGGATCCACCCGAGAGAAGACGCTGGGAATTGTGGAAGAGGTGAAGCGGCGGTTCGGCGTGCATGTGGCGGCGCACCTGACATGCGTCGGCGCTACGCGGGAGCAACTTCGCGGCTTTGTGGCGGAAGCCGAACGGCGCGGCATTGAGGGCATCGTGGCGTTGCGGGGCGATCCTCCCCAAGGCGACGATACTTTTCGTCCTACGCCGGGCGGTCTTCAATACGCTAGCGAATTGGCGGCCTTGATTCACGCCGAGTTTCCCCAGATGGGCGTCGCGGTGGCGGGATACCCCGAAACGCACCAAGAGGCGGAAAGCCCGGAGGCGGATCTTCTGCATCTGAAGCAAAAGGTTGCCGCGGGCGGGCAGGTGGTTCTCACGCAACTGTTCTATCACAACGAAGATTTTTTTCGCTTTCGTCAGCGGTGCGAAGACCTCGGCATCGAAGCGCCCATCGTTCCCGGCATTTTGCCGGTGACGAAACTCGCGCAAATACAGAGAATCACCGCGCTTTGCGGGGCCCAGCTACCGCCAGACTTCGTGGCCCAACTTTCAGAACGCGACGACGAAGATTGGCAGTTGAAAACCGGCATAGAATTCGCCACGCGCCAAGTGGCGGAATTGTTGGCCGCCGGCGTGGCCGGCCTGCATTTTTATGTGCTCAATAAATCTTCGGCGACGTCGGCCGTTTTGGGCAACGTCGAACTGCCGAACGAATCGCCGGAATGAATTACCGCGTCGTTCGAACCGTTGGAGTGTACGCTTCAGCGTGCTTTAAGCTTGCGACAGATGAGGATTTACCGACCGCATTTTTCTCGGCCGCCAAAAAGCCCGGCATTTTGAAAATGCCGGGCTTTTAATTTCGGTAGGTATATTCGGGACTGTTCCTTACGGCGTATGACACACGCGGCAACTCTCGCTGCGAACCACCGCCACCGCATTAACAGGCGCCGTGTGGCCAGCCACCGAAGTTTGCTTACCCGCCGCATGGCATTCGGTGCAGCAGCGCCAACCGCCGCCGAGCGCAAACGTTGAGGCGGACGCCAACACATTCTTCAACTCGTTTCTTGGCGCCCGGCAGGCCGCCGGCAAGCCCAACGCGGCAAGATATTGCTCGGCGCTGCCGAGCGTAGGCGCCACGGCGTTCGAAGCCGAGAAAGTGTTCGAAGCCGACATTGGCGCCGGCGGTGCGGAATGTGTCTGAGAAAATAACGCCGGGTTCCCGCCATCGTTCGTATTGGTGTAAATTGCCGTGCCGAAAACCAGCAATGCCGCCAACGCCAAACCCGAGGAGAAGGCCGCCTTCGCACGCTGCGAATTAGCAGGAACACGCTGTGTTTGCAGGGCTGAGCCATGGTGTTTTTGCCTAGCCGAGCCATGGCGGCAAGACGGCTCCGCAACCGCGCAGTCGCCCATCGCGGCGCGAACCGACTTCGCCACACCGGCAGCCGGAAGAGAGTGTTTTGGCCCATGATAACTTGGCAGAGACGACCGTTGCTCCTCAGCCATCGATTCATGAAAAAGACCCGTCGCCGGCCGCAGCGCTTCGGCCAACGCGCGGCATGCATAACAACCAGCAAGGTGTTGCTCCACGCCAAGATTGATGGCGTTATCGTTCATGGCGTTATCGAATACAGCGTTGTCGAAGACCGAAGAAACATCGGCCGATGTTTCTTCGGCGGGAAACGGCGCCCGTGTGAGAATCTCGAACACGTCGTCGCATTTCAGTAAGCCGTATTTCATGGTTTAACCTCGTGTGGCCGAAGGAGCCGTATCGAACAATACGAAACCGCCGCGTTCGGCCGAATCAACTAAAAACTTCAGACGGATCAACATCAGAGGCCGCCAGCAATTCGCTCATGCCGAGGAGTCCGCTCTTGACGCGATTTTTGGCCGACGAAAGGCTGCAATCCATGGCGTCGGCGATTTCTCGAAATTTGAGACCGCCATGAAACCTCAAACGCAAGGCGTCTGCCTGCACGACGGGAAGTTGCCGGAGTGTTTGCTCCAAGAGCGCCGAACGTTCTTTTTCCGCCGCTTGGTCCAGCGGCGAAACGGAGGCGTCTTGCAGGCGGTCGGAAAAGACACAACCTTCAGAGGCATCGTTTCTCACAGTTCGCTCACTCAGCGATATCGCGCCCACGCGCCGCTGCCGCCGACGATAAGCCCGATGGCATTGGTTCAACAAAATGGTCCACAGCCAAGTGCGAAAGTTGTATCGGGAATCGTACGTATGCAACGACTTCAACGCGCACAGAAACGTTTCCTGCACCGCTTCTTCCGCCCAATCGGCCCGTCCCAGACGACTCTTCGCCACACGGAGCAACGCGAACTGATACCGCCAAACCACGTGCGCGAACTGATCGGCGTCGCCCTGCAACACAGCGCAAACAACTTCGCCATCGGTAGGTTCTGAATGGGTTGTCACGGGCGGGCGGACGCCAAACGGAGCGCCGAGGTATGTGGGATAATTTAGTATGTGGAATAATACAGTACGGGAATTACCGGGGCATGCGGCCGACCGTAGCGATCTTGGACGACTGCGGGCTACTGCGCCGGCGCCATGGCAAGCCGTTGGGAGGGAGGCGTGTACGCCTATCTTTTGATTATAGCGCGAATCAGGCAAAAAGGTCAGAAGAAATTCGGCAATTTATCCTGGAGGATAAAAGCCATTAGCCAGCGGTCGAACGCAGCGAACACCACCGGAGGATCGATCGCCTGACTCTTCTCCTTCGTGCTCTTCGCGTCCTTCGTGGTGAACTTGGTCGTTCGGCGGCATGTCTTTCGGCGGTTCAGAGAATCGTTTGGCTGGATAGGTTCACCACGAAGGACGCGAAGAGCACGAAGCAAGGAATTCGACGTTCTCTCCCAGCAAGGCCTACCGGTGGTGTTCGCTGCGCTCGACCACCGGCTAATGGCTGACAAGCCTCCGCCTTGTGAGAATACTTACACCGAACTCGTAACTGTGAACAATTTCAACGAAACCCGTTCATTTGCCGATGCAGAAACGGCTGAAGATGCGGTCGAGAATGTCGTCGGTCACGATCTGCCCCAACACCTGGCCAAGTTCTTCCAGGGCCACGCGAACTTCCGCCGCCACCAACTCTTCTCCCATCGCCGCGTCCGCCAATTGGTGCGCCCGCAGCAGCGATTCAAAGGCCAGTTGCACGCTCTGTTCGCAACGGGCGGCGGTGGCCGATACGACGCCCTCCGCGTCGGACGAACCCTCCAGCGTTGCTCGCACGGCGCGTTGGAGTTCCTCCAACCCGGCGCCGGTTCGGGCGCTGGTTTCAATGGCTGGCAGTGTGAGATCGGATCGTCGGGCGGCGTCGCATTTTGTCAGCACCAAGATGCGGTTGCCGGACGGCTGTTCGATTTGTCGACGCTCCCAAGCGTTGAGCGGACGCGTGGCGTCGAGGCACAGCATCTTCAAATGGGCGACGTCCGTTTGCCGCCGCGCGAGATGTTCGGCGGCTGCGGCAATGGCGGGGCGAACGGCGTGTCGTTGTTGCGCGTGTGGGGATTCCGGCGGTTGTTCAAGGGCGCCGGCGGTATCGGTCCAGGTTGCGGTGAAGCCGTTGCAGGTGATGTTATGTTCCAAATAATCTCGTGTGACGCCCGGCGCGTCGGCCGTCAACGCGACCTTCTCTCCAGCCAGGGCGTTCAGCAGACTACTTTTTCCGACGTTCGTCCAACCCGTCAGCGCCACGCGCCGCGCCGCGCCTTGAACCGACC
>QIKY01000146.1 GCA_003233175.1 Planctomycetaceae bacterium
TCGCCACAAGAATTCGTGTCTATTGGTGTTCATTCGTGGTTCCATCAAGTACCGATCGAAGCTCGTCGCTGAATAGTGCTGAATAGTTACGCCTCGTAAAGAAAACACGCTGAAGCGTACACCCCCACGGCTAGCCCTATGCGACGCGGTTGCGATATTCGCGGTACGATTCCATGACGTCGAACAAATCGGCGGAGATGGCTATTTCGTCGTCCAGGAAATCGGTCAGCCAGGTGCGATCGCAAAGAGAGGCGTCGAGCAACAAAGGCAGAATATGACGCAGCGAGACCTTCACGGTCATATTTTGGTTCGCCTCACGGCCGCCTGGAGCCGATTCAGCCTGTTTGTTCGAAGGGGCTTCTGGTTGCACGTTATCGTCGGATCCAGAAAATATTCGCAGTCGAGATTCGCTCATTTACAACCGCTCTATATGCAAGAGGCAATCGATCCAGGAAACCGGCAGCCGGCGGCGCGGGCACGAGGGGTGCGACGGGTTAGGCTGGGAATAACGTCACTTTCGGTCGCAAGATTCGAAAACTCTTGCCATTCTGACAAAATAGGCCGAATTTAATGGAGGCGGTTTCAGCCGACGAAAAAATAGTGAAGACAGCCAGTCGACCAAAGACAGCCCCGTCGGACGCCCACCCAACGCCTGGAAATCCTTGACACTGCGGCGTCAAAGCGCTATGTTTCGTCTCAGGTAAATAGAAGCCCCTCTTGTTTTGTTGTGTTGAAGAATCGTTCTGCCGCTCGGGCGGTCTTGGGAAATGTCATGGCATTGGATATCGCTGAACTCGCGCAAGACCTACGCCTCCCCACAGAGGATGTTGCGCGAACAGTCCAACTACTGGATGAAGGCAACACGGTTCCTTTTATCACGCGGTTTCGAAAAGACCAAACCGGCGGGTTGGACGAACAGCAAATTCGCCGTATCCAGCAGACCATTGAGCGGCGGCGGATGCTAGCGGAGCGCAAACGCACGATCTTGCGTTCGATGGAATCCCAAGGAACGCTGACCGACGAACTACGCAGCGCCGTGGAGTCGGCGAAATCGCCCCGTCGATTGGAAGACCTCTATTTACCATTCAAAGTGAAAAAACAGTCGCTGGCCACGCAAGCCCGCGACCGAGGCTTGGCGCCCTTGGCGGAGGAATTGATTCAAGCCCTTCCCCAGGCCAACGACCTCGAACAGCGGGCGACCGAATTCATCGTGCCGCTGAAAGATCTTTCCAATCTAGCCGACGTCATGCACGGCGCCGGCCATCTGGTGGTGGAGCGGTTCGCCGAGAATGCCGAATTACGAGGGCGCCTGCGCCGCGAATTGTGGAAAACGGCGAAAATCGTTTGCGAGCGAATAACGCCCGAAGCACCGCCCGAAGATGCAAAACTGAACGCCGGCGAAGCCCAAAAGGAAAAATCGCCGGCAGCCAGCGCCGCCGGCGCGGAGCAGCAACCGGCGACAACTCCCCAACCGTCGGCAGAAAAGCACGCTGCGGCAGACCCGCCCGTTGAAACAGCGCCCGAAACAACGTCGCCCGAAACAACGTCGCCCGAAACAACGCCGCCCGAAACAACGCCCGTTGAAACCAGCGAAGCCATATCGGAGAAGGCGACCGACGCGGAAAATGTGTCTGAAGATCAAAAGCCCGGATTTTTGGAAAAGCCGGGTTTCGACAAAAACGAAGTTCGAGACGCCGAACGATCGGCCGAATCCGCCGATAAGGCGTCAACGCCAACCGAACCCGCTGATGAGGCCTCAACGCCAACCGAACCCGCTGATGAGGCCTCAACGCCAACCGAACCCGCCGTTGCCGAACCCGACAGCACTGAACCCGCCACTGCTCCAGCCAGCGAGGCTCCGCCAGAAGCGCCAGCCAAAAAGGCCAAGGCCGCCGCCCGGCAGAAAAAAAAGAAAAAAGGCAAAAGCAAAAAAGAAAAGTCCGACCAGGCGTTCAAGGACTACTTCGCCTTCGAGGAGAAAATCACAGGACTGCCTCCCCACCGAATTCTGGCCATCAACCGGGGCGAGCGGGCGCGAGCGATTCGAGTGAAATTGAAGTACGATTTTGACGCACTCCTGGCCGATGCGGAAGAAATGCTTATCGCGCCGGAGCATCCCCATGCTGATTTTTTGAAGACCTGCGTTCGAGATGCCGTCAGTCGCTTTATTTTGCCAAGTCTGGAGCGGGAAATACGCCGCGAACTGACCGAGAAAGCGGAATTGCAGGCGGTCGAAGTGTTTGCCCAGAATTTACGCAAACTCTTGTTGCAACCACCCGTAAAAGAGCGGGTCATTCTCGCCATTGATCCCGGTTTCCGTAGCGGTTGCCCCGTGGCGGTGGTCGGTCCGTTCGGGGAAATCCTGGCCCTGGACCGTATTCATGTGGTGGGCAGTGAAAGTCGCCGCAAGGCCAGCCGCGCGAAAATTGCCTCCTTGGTGGGCGAGCACGGCGTGGCGGCAATCGCGATCGGCAACGGCGCCGCCTCGCGCGCCGCCGAGCATCTTGTCAGCGATCTGCTGGCCGACGAACTCAAGGAGTCGGACGCCTCCTATGTGTTTGTCAACGAAGCCGGGACAAGCGTCTATGCCGCCAGTCCTCAAGGTCGGGAAGAGCTGCCGAAACTCGACGCCGCGCAACGCAGCGCGGTTTCGCTGGCCCGCCGTTTGCTTGATCCGCTCTCGGAGTTGGTGAAGGTCAGCCCGGCGAATATCGGCGTGGGCATGTACCAGCACGACATCAAGGCCAAGCACCTTCGCGAATCGCTGGACGCCGTTGTCGAGTCGTGCGTGAACTATGTGGGAGTGGACGTCAACACGGCGAGCCCGGCGTTGTTGCGATATGTTTCGGGATTGAATCAGCTCACCGCTCGCCACGTGTACGAATACCGCCAGACGCACGGCCCCTTTAAGAATCGGGAGCAACTTTTGGAGGTTGCCGGTTTTGGCGACGCGGCATTCTTGCAATCGGCCGGGTTTCTAAAAATCTCGGGAGGCGAACAGCCGCTCGACGCCACCTGGATCCACCCCGAAAGTTACCCAGCCGCCCGAACCGTGCTCGACAAAATGGGGCTGACCGAGCAAGAGTTAGTAAGTTTATTGCCTCGCTCCCCATCTCCGCCACAAGTAACTCCGCCGCAAGAGCCGGCTGTTCAAGAACCGGCGGCACAACCGAGCGAGGCCACGTCCGGCGCGGAGGTTGCCGCACAAATTCCAGAAACGCCCGCGAGTGAATCGCCTCCGGCCGACGAAGTAACGCCGTCTGCTGAAACGCCGCCCGTCGAAACACCGCCCGCTGAAACGCCGTCTGCTGAAACGCCGTCTGCTGAAACAGCGTCTGCTGAAACGCCGCCCGTCGAAACACCGCCCGCTGAAACACCGCCCGCTGAAACGCCGTCTGCTGAAACACCGCCTGCTGAAACGCCGTCTGCTGAAACGCCGTCTGCTGAAACGCCGTCTGCTGAAACACCGCCTGCTGAAACAACGCCAGTCGATGAGAGCCCCGCGCCGCTGGAGACGCAAGAATCACCGCTGGCGGAAGAATCTTCGGCTGTTGGCGAGGCGGACGAAGAACCAACAAGCAATGAAACATCGAGCAGCGAGCCAACGAACAGCGGCGAGATAAAGCCCGAGAGCCTTGCATCGGCTTCCGCCGCGCCCGGCGGCGCGGAATCGGATCACAGTGAAGCATCGCGCGCCGCGGCGGGCGTTTCGATCATGCGGCGGCTGAGCGAATTAGATGTCGTCGCGGCAGCCAAGGAAATGGGTGTGAGCGAACGGTCGTTGCGAGAACTCCTCAAGGCGCTCGCCAAGCCAGGACGCGATCCTCGCGACGAATTGCCGCCGCCGATGTTTCGTCGCGGCA
Source organism: Planctomycetaceae bacterium (assembly GCA_003233175.1). Lineage (GTDB taxonomy): Bacteria > Planctomycetota > Planctomycetia > Pirellulales > Pirellulaceae > SZUA-33. The sequence continues at coordinate 3,864 of QIKY01000146.1, forward strand.
TCATGAAAATAGAAGACCTCAAGCCGGGCATGCAGCTTGCCGGCGTGGTGTTGAACGTGGTCGACTTTGGCGTGTTTGTCGACGTCGGCGTCAGCGATAGCGGCCTTGTGCATATTAGCCGTTTGGCCAACCGGTACGTAAGCGATCCACACGAAGTGGTCAGCGTGGGCCAACATCTGGCGACCTGGGTGGTGGATATCGATTTGAAACGGCGTCGCGTTTCGTTAACCGCGATTGATCCAGCCGCGGAAAAAAAACCGGCGCCTCGGCGTTCACACAAACAGTCGGACCGTCAGCCAGCCAAGCCCAAACCGTCGAAACGTCGAGACCAGCGGCACGTGAGAAGTTCGGCAGCCGGCAGCCGGCCGGCAAAGAAGAGTCGAACTTTTGGATCGAGGAAAAAAGCGGTCAAAGCGCCGCCGATCACCGAACAGATGAAAGAGGGCAAGACGCCGATGCGCACCTTCGGCGATTTGCAGCAGTTCTTTAAAACGCAAGATCCGCCTGACGCCAACGCCGCCGACAATAAAAACTAAGGCTGTGGTATCCGCCCGCATCATGCAGGCATTGGGGAATCGTCCCGAAGTAAGTACCTGTCCAAGAACTATTCCGTGTTTTTCGGATGCGAGCCAGGCCAAGGGACGTCTTTGATTTCATATCCTGGAAGGATAGCAGCCATTAGCCGGTGGTATCGCTGCGCGACCACCGGCTAATGGCAGCCAAGCCTCCGGCTTGATGAGAATTCCATAACACTATTGCGCGGAACAGATCTTGGACAGGTCCTTAGTTATTGAAGGCGTCGGTCAGATCGCCAGCGGAGTTGGAATAGCTGCTGGCCGTTTCTTGGCCCACCAACGCTATGCCAGCAGCGCACACCGAGATAATCAGAGCCAGCAGCACTGCGTATTCGACCGAAGTCGGGCCGTCTTCATCCCGAAAGAATTGCTTGATGGCGTCCATAATTCTTGCCTTCGCTGGCGAATCGCGGTTGTCGAAATCAATGGGTGCGTGGAGCGTCCTGCATCCGCCGCTTAGCGAACCAAGACGCCGCCTCAAAATAAAACCTACCTTTCTTAATCGCATTAGTCAAAAAAAGGCCCCAAAGAAATATCGCTGATCACCGTGTCCTCGTGCGACCGGGCCTTTCAAGGGGAAGAACCCTTTTTAGCAACGCGCGCGTGGCGTGTTTCGTGTCAACGGTCGTTAATATCGGGATCGATGTTTACGCCGACCGCCGCCGGGCTGACCACGATCTGTTGCGGCTGCGCGGCGATTGCCTGTTCGGGCGCCGGCGGGTTTGCGGGGCCTTGGCGCCAGTCTTTGAAGTCGAGCATCAGGCTGAAAAGCGTGGGCGCCAAAACGAGAGTGAAGACCGTCGAGACGAGCAACCCGCCGAGCACCACGGCGCCCAGCCCCCGGTACAATTCGCTGCCCGCTCCGGGAAAAAACACCAAGGGCGCCAAGCCGAGCACGGTGGTGGTGGTGGTCATGAAGATGGGTCGGATGCGCGTGCGGACCGATTCCAGAATCGCGAGGCGGGGGGCCATGCCATCGTTGCGCATGAGGTTCAGCGATTGATGCACGATCAGAATCGCGTTGTTGACCACCGTGCCGATCAGAATCACGAACCCGAGCATGGTGAGCACGTCGAGCATTTGCGCCGGTTCGCCGCGTAGTTGCAGGTAGTAACCCAAGAACTTCAGGCCGGCAATGCCGCCCACGGCGCCGAGCGGAACGGTGAAAATAATCACCAGAGGATAAGCCCACGATTCGAACAACGCGGCCATCAACAAATACGTAATGAGCAGCGCTAGAACGACGTTCCATTTGAGTGCGTCCCAGGTGTCGCGAAGTTTGTCGGCCGTGCCGCTGAGGTTAATGTTATAGCCCGGCTTCAGGCCGCCGCTCTGGCGCAACGGCGTGAGAATTTCCCGTTGGATGCTGGCAATGGCCGCTTCCAAGGAGATGTTTTCCGGCGGCGATACTTCGATCGTGATCGCCCGCTGGCGTTCGCGATGATTGATTTGCTCCGGCCCGCTGCTTAACACAACGGTCGCCAAGGCGGCCAGCGGAATGAGTTGCCCGCCCGGCGTGGCGATCGGCAGCGCTTCGAGGTCTTGCGTGCGCTGGGCGTATTGTTCGTCTCCCATGATGACTAGATCGATTTTGTCGCCGCCGATGAAATAGTCGGTCACGTAGGCGCCGTCCACCAAGGCGTCGACCGTGTAACCGATATCGGCGTTGCGGATCCCCATTTCGGCGGCTTGCAGGAGTTTGGGAATCACGTGAATCTCGGGACTGGAAAGATCCAGGCTGGGCACCGGCCTGGTCTGCGCCTGAGGCACGACTTGCCGCACCTCGCCGATAATTCTCCCGCCGAGGCTGACCAATTCTTCAATTTCCGGCCCCGTGATTTCGACATCGATCGTTCTGCCGGCGGAAAGACCTCGCCCAAACAGACTAGATTGGCTGGCAAAAATAAAGGCCCCGGGAAGCTTCGCGCCGACTTTGGAAATCAGGGGCAGCAGCTTGGCCGCTTTTGTGGGGTCGGCGGCGCGCACGCCCAAAAAGACGCTGCGGCCACGGGCGACATAGAAAAAGTCGCCGATGACCGGGTAAGGCAATTTCGCCGCTTCCGGGCTGGCGGGGTCGATATCCCAGTAAGGGCGCAGTTCATCTTCCACCGTTTGCCCCAGCTTCGCGAGTTGGTCGAGGTTATAACCGGGCGGCGGCAAAATGATGCCGAAAACGAGGTTCCGGTTTCCCGTCGGCAGGTACTCCACCTGAGGCCGCAGCGCCCAACTGGCGCCGATCGAAACGCCCACCAGCAGCGCAACCACGGTAAGTTTTCGCCACATGGCTTGTTGGATCCAACGATTGATTCCCACGACACTTTCGACAAAGGCGGCGCCGAAACGATCAAGGCCCGCCAGCCAATGCGTGGGACGCGGCGCGGCATTCTGTTGCGAGGCGCCATTTTCGCTGGCGATCTTTTCATCGGCCAGCGTTGCATTTGCATTTCCCGGGTCAGCGCCATTCAGCCGACGCGCGCTTAACAAACGCGCTGTTGCGGTGGGGATGACTGTCACCGAAACGAGTAGCGAAGCGGCTACGGCGGCGCTAATCGCGAGGGCGATGTCGCGAAAAAGTTGGCCGGCTTCCTCTTCGATGAAAAGTACCGGTAGGAAAACGGCCAATGTCGTTAACGTGGAGGCGATCACGGCGCCCCAAACTTCCTTGGTGGCCAGTTCCGCCGCTTGAAAGGGAGCTTCGCCACGCTGGTAATGCCGGTGGATATTTTCCAACACCACCACCGCGTTGTCGACCAACATACCCACCGCGAACGCCAACCCCGCCAAGCTGATGACGTTCAACGAGCGGCCCAGCAAATGCAGCACGAGAAACGTGCTGATCAGGCAGATTGGAATCGCCAACGCGATCACGAACGTCGAACGGCCGCTACGCAAAAACACCAACAACACGCCGATCGTGAGCAAGCCGCCAAACAGCATATTCGTATTCACCAGCCCCATTGCCGAGTAAATGTAATCGGTTTGATCGTACACCTGGGTGAGCAACAGTTGCTGGTCCTTGAGCAGCCCGGCGTTGAGTTCCTGGTTGGCGAGGCGTAGTTCGCGCATCACTTCCAGAACATTGGCGCCGTGGTCGCGTTGGGCGTTGATGGCAATGGAATTAGCGCCGAAACGCCGCACGAATCCGGTCGGTTTTTTGTACGAAAGCGAGACTTCGGCCACGTCTCGCACGTAGACAGGAATGCCGCCGCGCACGGCAATGACTTGGCCCTCGACCTGTGCAATACTCCGAAATTGCCCCATGGTCCGCACCACGTAACGACGCTTGCCTTCCCAGAAGTCACCGCCGGAGGTGTCTTTGTTCTGTTCTCGCAACGCATTGCGGATATCTAGAATCGTTAGCTGCCGGGCCGCCAATTGATGAGGGTTGACCGTCACGCGAAGTTCTGGGTCGCGTCCGCCGATGACGTTGGAATTCGAGACGCCGTCGATGCGTTCAAACCGCGCTTCGATGACGTCTTCGCAGAACTTACGCATTTTTTCGACATCAATATCGGGCGGCGCCAGACTTTGCAGTTCCACGATTTCGGGGTGGTCTCGCACCAGATTGCGCAGCCGGAGCATTGCCAGACCCGAGTTATGAGGGTAAGCCTCCACCACCGGCGCCAAGAGCGAAGCCCATTGCGGATATTGCTTTTGGAAGGCGAGCAAATCGTCGAGCGGTGTCATTACGGGGCTCAAAATGAACCACGCGATCGGCGAATCGGCGGAGTCGGAAGTAGAGATGACCGGCTCATCGGCGTCTTCCGGATACTCCCGCACCTGTTGGAGGCGGCTGTTGACCTTCAACAGTGCTTCGCCCATATCGGTTCCGTCGTTGAATTCGAGTGTGATACTCCCGGAGGAATCGCTGCTTTCCGACGTCATCTTCATGACGCCCTCCACGCTCTTGAGCTGGATTTCTTGTTCTTGAATGATTTCCTGCTCAACTTCCTGCGGACTGGCGCCGGGCCAGCGCGTTTGCAGGCTGATGGTGGGAATTTGCACTTCGGGCGTGAGTTGCATTGGCATTCGGAATAGCGAAATGCCGCCGAACAACACAACAATGAGAACCGCCACACTCACCTTCACGGGGTTTCGAATACAGGCTTCGATAGGATGCATGACTCGCCTGGGGCGTGAGGGAGGAATAGAGGGGCGTGTTTGGAGTTTTAGGCGGGCGCAATATAGGTTACCGATCGCCCAGCAGTTGGCAACGTCATTTGTCAATAGTTAATGGTCATTTGTCATTGGCCACCTGCTTGCCCCACATCTTTGTTTCTCTTTCTTCAATAACAAATGACAAATAACTATTGACAAATCTCTTCTCTGCCCATGCAACTCAGGCAATTATCTCTCGAACGGGTCCTTAGTTGGCGGGCGTTGCGTTCACGGTGTTGGTAACAACTACTTTCTGACCCGCCCGAAGCCGCTCGTTCCCTTGCACCACAACACGTTGGCCGGCCCTGATTTCGCCGCTGATCTGAATCAGGGCGCCATCGGCGACGCCGGTCGTGACGGGAACCGGGCGAACGGTGGCGATTTTTTTGCTTGTATCCACGACATAAACAACTCTCCGCCCGGCGCCCAACACCACGGCGTCTTTAGGCGCGAGCAGCGCTTGTTTCACTGCGCCCACGGGAATCGTGGCTCGGGCAAGCATACCCGATTTCAACACACGCTGGCCGTTTTCCTTGGAATTCGCGGCTTGAACGATGACTGGGAAAGCGCGAGAACGCACGTCGGCTTGGGGAACGATTGAAGTGATTTTTCCCGTAAACCGACGCCCCGGAACGGCATCCACCCGAAAGACCGCTTCCATTTCCGGCCGCAAATACGCAACGTAGATTTCCGGCACGAATACGTTTATTTCCACGGGATCGAGTTGGATAACTTCCGCGATAGGATCGCCTCGCGAAATCCACTCTCCCGCTTCGGTGCGCTCCGCGACGACATAACCGTCGAACGGGGCGCGAATCGTGTATTTTTGAACGACGTCTTCGATCCGACGCACCTGTTCTTCTTGCATCAGGAGCCGCGCGCGGGATTGCGCGATTTGTTCCTTGCGCGGCCCTTTTTTCACCAGCTCATAAGCCGCCTTCGCGCCGGCTGCCACTTGCACCGCCGCTTCCGCCGCAGATTCCTTTTCTTGCACTTCGTCTTCGGAAACGGTGCGTCCCGACTGAAAGAGTTTTCGCGTACGTTCGCTGCGACTAATAGCGAACTTCATCAGAGCGTCGGCGGCGAGTGAACGGGCCAGCGCCTGCGAAATATCTTCGGGCAGCGCGCCGTTTTCCATTTCCCGCAACTCTTCAAACCGCAGTTGCTGTTCGGCCTTGGCGGCCGATAGTTCAATAGTGACCGTGACTATTTTAAGCTGCGCCAGCACTTGGCCAGCCTTGACGAAGTCGCCCTGGTTGACCAGGAATTCGTCCACCCGCCCGTCGACCGCGCTGCCGACAACACTCGTCTTCAGCGGGTTGACCGTGCCGACGAATGTCTGGCGGACGACCACGTCACGCTGGACGATGGTCGCTACGACCACCGGCAACGCAGGACGTTCTTGCCCCGCCACGGTGAGGCACGCGCCGAACGCGTACAAAAAAAACATTCCCATGGCCAGCAACAGAGCGCTATTACAACCGTTCACGCGGGAAAGCTGTTGGGTCTGCATACCTCTCATACGCTTTCTTGGGCGATACCCTGAATTAGGGAATGGCGTTTTGGGCTGAAGCTGAAGGAACGATCACGGTTTTAGGCCTGTAATTACAGAGGATCGCACAATAATTATAAACTCCCCGAGGCCGCGCTCGCAAGCAAATTCGCGAGCGTCTTGGCTAATACCAAACAGCGGGCCTTACGTTTTCAGCCACTTAGAGTCCACTGTGCGGATTGTGTTCGTCGCGCTATGCTTAGCGGACGCTCAACTATCAACGCTCATACATTCTAGCGGACCGTGTTCTTCTGAAAAAAGAATTCACTCCGCGGTATTCGGAAGAGGGCCAAATCGAACAAGCGACACCGGCGTCACAAAAGAAGAACCAGCATCAAGGCGTTTTACAACGACGATTTTTGGAACGCGGAATTGAAAACAGAGACGACTTTGAATCACACTTCGACTATATTCATTTCCATCCTGTAAAAAAGGGATGCGTTTCCGTCTGGGCGATGGGCCGGTCTTGCTCCCGCCAAGATTTCGCTTTCGGCCGAAAGCGATTAACTTCAGGGTATTTTGGGGACTGGCCCTCAAATCCAAAAAATATAGGCGCTCGTTCCACCTTTTAATCACGAACTCCAACACGCCCAAACTCAACGTCCCGCTGAACCAGTGCAGTTGAACATGCAGCAGTACAGATGGGCCATGCCCTGGCGGGGAGAAACGTCATGCTAACCAAGCTGATAATCCGGAATTTTAAGAAATTTGGCTCCGTCGAAATTGAACTTGGCAATCCTGTAGTTTTTGTTGGCCCGAACAATTGCGGTAAAACCACGGCGTTGCAAGCGATTGCACTCTGGGACATTGGGCTGAGGCGTTGGAACGAGAAGCGGGCTGGCAAGAAGGCGCCCGAAAAGCGAGCCGGCGTGGCGATCAACCGCCGCGATCTCGTCGCGCTGCCAGTACCAGACGCCAACCTTCTCTGGCGAGACCTCCATATTCGCGACGTGCAAAAAATTAATGGCAAGCAATATACTCGAAATATTCGCGTCGATATTATTGTCGAAGGTGTTACCAATGGTAAGCAGTGGCGGTGTGGACTGGAATTCGACTATGCCAATAGCGAGTCGTTTTACTGTCGCCCGCTTCGCCTTTCGGATGAAAAGAACGGGGGTCGAATGCCCATCCCGAGTGAAGGGGCCGAGGTTAGAATCGCATTTCTTCCGCCCATGTCTGGCCTCGCCGCAAATGAAACGAAACTCGATCCCGGTGCGATTAGCGTGCGTCTAGGGGAAGGACGAACTGCTGAAGTCTTGCGCAATCTCTGTTATGAAATCTATTCGACTACCGACGGGGAAGAAGGCTGGACGGCTATCTGCGAGTCGATTCAAAAACTCTTTGGCGTGAAGCTTAACGCCCCCAGTTACATCGCCGAACGTGGCGAAATCGCGATGGCATACAACGATTCGTCTGGGGTCCGTCTCGATCTGTCTTCCGCAGGTCGAGGTCTGCAACAAATCCTGTTGATTTTGGCTCACCTCTTTTACAACAAACATTCGGTCGTATTGATCGACGAACCGGACGCACATCTCGAAATCCTGCGGCAACGGCAAATCTACGACCTGCTATGCGAAGTCGCCCGCGAACATGGCTCGCAAATCATCATGGCGAGCCATTCGGAGGTCGTTCTCAATGAAGCCGCTGAACGTGACGTCGTCGTTGCTTTCGTCGGTAAACCGCACCGGATCAACGATCGTGGAAATCAGCTTCGAAAATCGCTCAAGGAAATTGGTTTCGATCACTTCTATCAGGCAGAGCAGACGGGTTGGGTTCTCTACCTTGAGGGGTCGACCGATCTGTCAGTGCTGCGAGTGTTCGCTCGCACCTTGGGCCACCCGGCGGCTGACATGCTTGAAAGACCTTTTGTTCACTACGTCACCAATCAGCCTAAGGCCGCAAGACATCATTTTTTCGGGCTGAGCGAAGCTAAGAATGACCTCGTGGGCATAGCCGTATTTGATCACTTGGATCAGCAATTGCAGTCGCACGAAGCGCTCATCGAGATCATGTGGGAACGTCGCGAAATTGAAAACTACCTGTGTGAAAAAGATGTGCTGCTCGCCTGGGCGAAACACGAGGGGAAGAACGAACAAGGAGAATTGTTCGCGAAGAGTTGGGTTGACGCCATGCGGGAGACGATTGACGAAATCGAATCGGCAATGAAAACCCTCGGCAAAGGATCTCCCTGGTCGGCAGAGGCTAAAGTCACTGATGATTTCCTGGACCCACTGTTCGCTAAGTTCTTTGAAACCCTTGATCTCCCCAACCTCATGCGAAAAACCGCCTACCACCGTCTCGCCCAGTTTGTACCCAAGGAAAATATTGATCCCGAAATAAACGACGTACTCGATAAGGTCAAGGATGTTGCAGAACGTGCGATTCCAGCCACGTAGGGGCTGCCATGCGGACCGTGCTCTTCCGAAAAAAGAATTCACTCAGCGGTATATTGGAAGAGGGCCGAACCGAACAGATCCTTGTGAATCATTTCGTCTATCGGCGGCCGAAGATGCCGGTTCCGTACCAGATACCGTTGCGGCCGCGTTTCATGTCGTAACCGAAGACGGAATGACGTCTTCGCACCGCGCTCCAATGGCCGGGCGATTGCCGCCAGCTATTGACGCATTCAATGGCGGCGTCGACCAGCGATTGGCCGGGCCAACTCTCGGCGCATACCTCTGTTGAGGTCAGGCCGCCGGAGAGCCTGGCGTTGATGCGGTGGAAGCGGCTTTCCCAGTTGTGGTGGCCTTGCAATCCCATGTTGGCCTGGTTGCGTGAATGGCTCTCGGTTTCCGAGGCCAGATACAGGCTGAGTTTGCTATCGGCGCTGGCCGGGTGCTCTGGGTGAATTCGAACCGCGAAAATAAGCGTGCGTTGGGTGAGGGTGCCGCTAGGGAGAGAGAGCATCTTGGCGAAATGGGCAGGATGCATGTAACGCCCCCGCCTAAAGGGGTAAACGGAAACCACATCGCCATGATGCCCGCCTTTGGGGTCGGTGAGGTCGACAATCGCGACGCCCTGTCGTCCCAACATTTCACCGAACGCGGCGTGCCGAAGCAATTGAATTTTTTTTCCGCCAACACTGATTTCATACTGCAGCGGAACCTTGACAACCTCGAACGATTGCATCTTTTTGGCGATATCCGGCTTTTGCAGCACGCGCTCTTCGAATGCGACTGCGGCTGGGTTGCCGGGCTGCTGGAAAACAACAATGAGCATTTTGTGGGCCGCCAGCGCCCGTTTGTACGCCGCTGAGTATTCGTCGCCGACGACGGCTGGGGAATCTTGCTCGGCAGCAACGCCAACCGCTGCAATAAGCAGCGTAATCAGCATGGCAAAGGACCACTTCACGTGCGTTCGAATCGGCATTTTGGAGGTTCTCGTCATTACAATCGGCAAATTTGTTAATTACGGAACCATAAGTCTAGCCAAGGATGTGCACATGGGGCAACTGGGTCAACTGGGAATACAGGGTTGTTTTTGCGGGTTTTTTATTTTACCGAAAACGGAAAATCGGCAAAGTTTACCCAGGCTTTGGGGGGTGGGTCTGGTATGTTTGCGTCTTTCACTGAAAAGAGGTATGTTTAGCAATTCTGGGGGTCTAGCCTCCGGAAGACGTAACATGTTAAAAAACATACACTTAAGGCAATGATGAGCCTTCTCTCGAACTGCGGCGAGGGAATATAAGGAAAGTGGAAGCCTTATACCTTCTAACGCAACTTAGTAGGTCGGCATCAAACTCCGTGTTTGAAACGCCAAACAGGGGTTATGTTAGGAGCTCTTAGGGGAATTTGAAAAGGTCGACGCCATGAATCGAGTTAAGAAGCAAGTTGCCAGATGTCTTTTTGTCTACTGTTGTCTGGCGTCGGCCCAATTTTCGCGAGCCGATGACGCCGAAGTTCGACAGCATCTCAAGGAAGATCTGGCGGTGTTGCATGTTTGGCTGGGAACTGGGGAAAACGGACAGGCTTGGCGGCGTTTTTTGCAGTCGGGCGGCTTACAGAATTTGATCGCCCAGGGAGAGCAGGCCGACCCCGCAGAGGTGGCCGAGATTCTAACGATCTACCAAAGCGCCGCGCCAGGATTAGAACTGCCGCGTTTTCTAGATGTCCGCAACGACTTGGCCGCGTGGCTGAAAACGTTGGCGCCGGCTGCGGGCGAAATTTCGTTGGCCGACGCCATCGTGCAGGCCCAGCAGCATTACCAACCGATTCCCCCGGCGGAAATTATGCGGCGGCGCGCGGCGTTGGAGCGGGCGATGAAAGAACTGACGCTCTATTTGCGGGCCACCAGCGCCGAACGGCTGGCAAATTGGCGGGCCTATTTGCAGTGGGACGCCCTGACCCGCGAACTCGCCTCCGACGACGGGCCCGACTTGGGTGCCTTGGAGAAAGTCGTTAGGCAATTTCGTAGTGGCGAAGCGGGGCTTGAGTTGACCCATTTCGCCAATCTGCGAACGCGGCTCGCCAGCTACATTAATGGCGTTCGCTACGCGACCAACGCCGAAGCCGAAGCGACTTACAAAAAACGTCTTGGCGAACTGGCCGAGCTGTTAAAAACGTACGACGAGCATCCCTCCACGGAAACCGCCAGCAGCATTTCACGATACCTGAATTGGCTGGTCGATAGTGGCTTGGCGCCCGCACTCGTCGCTCAAGTGCGGCGGCAATACAACCAGCCCAATTTGTACATCGCGGCGTCTCACGCGCTGGTGTCGGCGGGGCTGGAGGAAGACGTCGACGAATACACCGAAGTTCGCGATTCGATTTTAGGCAGCACGATTCGCGGCGGCGGGAAAACGCGAGGGCGGGTTTCGGTCGAACTTCTGCCCAATACCGAGTACGCCGATTTGTTAATTAAGCTTCAAGCGAAGAACCGCGCCAAGACGCGAGCCTACCGCAAGCCGGTCGTCGTTTTCAACACGAGCCGAACCTCGATTTACGCTGCTGGCCGGGTCGGCGTCGATGCCCAAGGATTACATTTCGGCGGCGCCGTGGCCCGTTGCGACACAGACTCGCAAATCACGGGCATTTCCGCAAAACACCGGTTTATCGAGAAAATCGCCAACAAGAAGGCGCATCAGTTAAAAGGGCAGGCGAGTCGCATCGCGGCGCGCCACGCCGAAACCCGCGCCTCCCGGCAAATGAATGAACGTGTTGAAGAAATGTTGGTCGACGCAAACAAGTCGTTTGACGAGAAGTTCCGTCTTCCTCTGCAACGACGCTTCGCTTTTCCGCAACTATTGCGATTCAGCACGACGTTCGATCATCTCAAAATTCTAGCCTTACAGGCCGACCCGCATCATCTCGCCGCCCCAGCGCCGCCATCACCAGGAGTATCGCCGGGACCGCCCGCCGACCTCACCGTGCAAGTGCATGAATCGATGCTGCGGAACTCCTCGGAAATGGCTTTGGGCGGCCGCCAGTTGACCAAGGACAAACTCGCGGAATTGTTCAAGGAGTTCGACCAGGAGTTGCCGCCCGAGTTGGCCAACGCGCCAGCCGAGGAAGGCGAAGAGCCCGAGGAAGATGATTGGGCCGTCGACTTCGCCAGCCAAAGCCCCTTCGCGGCAACGTTCGATGGCCAGAGAATCATCTTTACGGTGCTAGCCAAACGTTTTGCCGGCCGGGGAACGGTGAGTCGACACCCAACGAAGGTTACCGCGACGTACGATATCGCGCCCGGCAATATTGCGGCGGGCCAACCGCCCAAGCTGATCCGAGATGGCGAAGTGCAAACCGAGTTTGTAACGCGTAAACGTTTGGGACCAGCCGATTTTGCCGTGCGGGCTAAAATCAAACGCCGCTTCGAGCAAATTTTCAAGCCGGAAATCGTCTTCGACGACATCGAACTTCCCGAACGCATGGCGAGCGCCGGCCCGTTGCGTTTGATCTCCCTGACTTCCAACAACGGCTGGCTCACATTGGGCTGGAGTTTGGACCGCGCCGCCACTTCAGACAGCCCGCCAGCGCCGGAGGTTGCCGCGAAGTAGCGTAAGCACCGTTCGAGCACAGGATCGCCTGGGGAATAGAAAACGCTCATGCGGCGCGTTGGGCGCGGCATGAGCGTTGGCGATATTCGACTATTGGCAATCTTTGGGTAACTCGGTCTCGACGAAGTTTTCTCAGAGGCCGAGTTTCATTTGCTGTTGCTGAAAAAGCTGGTCAAACCCCAAGGGACCAGGTTGGTAGGAATTCCTCTGAGGAAGAAATCTTAATTCGTCGATCGCTTTGTTTGTGGGGGGGGCATCGGCGGCGCTCTTTACGGTAGAAGGTATTTTCGCGTACACAGTGGCGGCTGATTTGTCGAACGGAATTGCCGCAGTCACAACGTATGCGGCGGTTGATGGCGTGGCTTTTGACACCCCATCGGCTCCGAAATAGGCCACCACTTGCTTTTGCCGAGCAGCCGGCGGATCGTTCAACGCGTAGTCGAGAATTGCCAACGTAAGTTTCGACAACTCGTCCGTGCCGACTCCCGGATCCACCCAAACTTGCACGCCGCAATAATTTCCCACCAGCCGGCAAGGGTGGTGTTTTGGAAGGCACTCCCCACAACCGATATGCAGCCAACAGGTGTTGAGGCACTTAGAGGTTACTTGCCCGCCCCAACTCTCATCGCCAGGACCAATAACATGCGTGGTTGCCTTTGTTGGGTCAGACTTTGCAGGGGCGCCCTTCACGCTTCCGTAGAATTCTTTGAACCGTTTGTCACAATCGGGGCAGCCGCCGGCTGCGGAAGTGGTATAACCCGCCACCGCTTTTTGATACGCACACCGCATGAGTTCCAACTTGCGAGGATCGTTGACGGGGATCAGCGTCCAGTTCTGATTGGCTGTCCGGCTGCCTGACCCGTTTAGGTTCGCCAAGCTAAAACCGTTTCGGATCCAGCTGACTCCGAAGCCCAGGTTTCCCTGGTCCTGCACTTGATTGAACCCGCTTTGGGGCGTGGCGAAATCGGGCAGGGCGTTGGGGTCGTATATAAACTTGGCCAGGTTGTTGAGCACCTGTTGTTGGTGAATTTCCGACAGCGTATTCGACTGCCTAACGGAGTTGACCCGGAGCTGTGTGTGCGTACAGCCTGTAAAACCGGCAATGGCCGCCGTTATAACCAATACCGCAAATTTGGTATCCATTCCTTTTTCCTGCCTCAATCTCCTGGGGAACCACTCGCGCAACGTCTTCGGACGCCCGCGATTTACCCTTAAAGATCGGCCTGGAAAGGCGGGCCCTGCTGCTTGTGATGGCAAGGCGAATCCTTTTACTTAGTCGTTACATGTTTGTTATCTCTTTTGGGTGAAATATGGAATTGTAGCAAGAGGGAGCCGCATGGGGAATGTAACGAAGCCGACTGTTTGTCGCGGGAAGTCCGCACAGACGGCAACCAGCCAAAGGCGAGAAATATCGAGTGCGGCGGCCGATCACACGAAACTTGCCCGAGCCGTTACATTTTACCTACGTTACTCAAACGCAATGTTGGAGATCTTTACCCACCGCAGCCAGAGACATTGCCGATAAGTCAAATCAGGGCGGAAGAGTAAAAGGAAGTCCTTGCGTGAAATGGCGGCTATGCCAAAAGCACGCAAGATTGGTTTTTTATTACGATTAACCAGCACGGATGAATTATGAACGGCGACACACAAAACGACAATGGCGTATCAAAATGGGCAATTTTCGCTGCTGGGTGGGCGGTGGCGTGCCTGGTGACTTATATCGGGGTGTTACGCCCCACAATGGAGGAGCTGGCACGTCTGCAGCGCCGCATTGGCGGTCTTGAAGAAAGTGTTGAAGCGGTTGCGGCGTTGCGCGGCGCGACAGGTCAGGCCAACGACTTACTCAGCAAGTTACAAGAACAGGAGCAACTGGCTCGCAACGCCAGCAACTCGATCAACGTATTGAGAAAGTTGCGGGAGCAGATCGAGCAAGAGGCGTTCGCCGCCCATCAGGCGAGTGGTTCGCTGGCTTTGCTGGGCGACCTGAAAGACGACGTGTTGCGGGCGGCGGTCAATATTGAGGAAGCCTCTTCGGCGCTGACCTCGATCGATGAATCGCAGTACCGGCTGGCGATGCAGCAGGAGCTTCCCGATGTTGTCGAGACGGCCATGGCCGCGCAGCGACGCTTGCGTGGAATGGTGCTGCAGTTGGAAGCTGGAGCGGAAGAGTCGCGAGACAGCTTGACCGGCTTGGCCAGCCTCCAGCATGAGTTGATTGACCACGGCTATTCCACGGGCGCCGCCCAAGAAGGACTGGAAAACTTGGTCGAAATTAAGGAGAAGGCCGAAGAGCACGTATTGCGTTCCTACGACGCTCACGACGCACTCGACTCCCTGGCCGATTTGATGTCTCGCGTGCAGTCGAACGCCGAGAAAGTGGCGCCCGCCGCCGAAGTGGTCGTGCAGTGGGAGTCTTTGCAGGAAGCCTTGGTCGACGCCGCTCCGTTGGCGAGTGAGGCTCGCGAAACCAGCCGCGAACTGATCAGCCTCGAAGAAGAGTTGGTTTATCGGGCCAGCGATTCCTACGATGCCCGCGTTTCGCTCGACGACTTGCTCTCCATCAAAGACGATCTTGTCCAGCAGCGGGAATCGGTGGTCGCCGCGCAAGACCGGGCGACTGAACTGATCGACCTCAAAGACCGGGTGCTCGTCGAGGGCGACCACGTTGTCGACGCCATCGAAACGTTGGAGCTGATCGCCGAATTGCAAACGCAGTTTGAGCGGTCGGCCGACACCTTCACCCAAATCCGAAACTGGATGGGGCAACTCATGGTGTTCGAGCCCTCGATCCAACGGGCCATCGAAAGCCTGCGTCCGCTCACGGAGTTGGGTAATTTGCGACGCCTCAGCCGCAGCCAACTGCGAGACGTGGTCTCTCGCATCGGTGAAGACCGGGCCGCCACGATCGCCTCGAAACCCGAGGCGCCCCGGCAAGCGTCGGACGATTCCGCCACCTACGGCGAATATTTCGACTGAGCCATGCTGCTAAATTGTTGTGTCGTCTCAACCGTCCGTGGACAAATGTTCCACGGGCGGTTTTTTTATTACCTTTTCCGCCGCCAGCACGTATGATGGCCTTCCAAAGGCCGGCGTACAATTTATGAATAACAAGGTCTTGGAACGCCATCGTACAGCGGGTGAGTGAAGCCGCATGTGGCCGAAGTTGATTCCCAAACGCAAAACGCGAGCGAGGAACCTAGACCATGGCGCCAGATCCTCCATCGCGATCGGGGCCTCCACCAAAACAAGCCGGCGTTTCGCGGCTCAAGGAGCGCATCGACGCGTTCGCTGACTTCAACCTGCCGCGCCCTCATTTCCTTTCAATTGGCGAATACCTGGACCGATTAGTCGAGACCGACGTACTCAACTCCGCTGAAGCCGCCGCGGTTCGGCTGGTGTATTATCGGCGCCGGTACGCGAAGCAACCACCCACCGCCCGCTGCGAACCAAACGCCGCCCTTGTCGCGCGACCCGCCCCGGAAACGCCGGAAGAAAAACAGTTTGCCGAAGTACTGTCCCGACTTGAGCAAGCCAGAATCCGATTGGAGCGTTACAACGATTCCGATCGAACGCAACTCTTACGGCGTTGGCAAACGGCTGCCGAAAAGGCGGCGTTAAAACCGGCCGTCCCTCGACCGTTGGGAATCGTAGGCCGCACGGCGAGAAAAAATGTTCTCAAACGCAACGTGCGCGGGCCAGATCGAAACATTCCGACATCCCTCTCGGTCGAAGCAGATACGCTCGAAGCAGACGTTTCAGATATCGAGCCGAACGCCAAAAAATCGGCTGCGCCATTGCGTTGGGTTTCTCGTTGGCGGCGTTGGTTTTCGCGGTTGGCCGCGCCGGCGTTCTTGGTCTGGACAATCGCCATCATCGGGCTCACCTACTGGGGCCACACCCACATTGATGAGAAAGTTCAAAATTATGTTTCGCACTGGCGGTACGGAACTTCGCACATAACGTTTCGGCAATCCATCTCTCGGCTACGGTCTTCGGCGGCGGCGTCGAAAGGCTCGAAACGCGTGGCGATGTTGGAGAGGCTGGCGATGGAGTATACGGAGCGAAAGTATTTCGCCGAGGCGGTCGCCGCTTATCAATTGGCGTTGGCCGATTCGCCCCACGACCCCGAACTGCTGAACAACCTCGCCTGGCTGTTACTCACCGCCGACGACGTCTATTATCGAAATCCCCGGCAGGCGTTGCCTTTGGCCGAGCGGGCTCACGAACTCAACACTTCGGCGCATATCAAAGACACGCTGGCCGAGGCGTATTACCAAACGGGTGATTTTTCCAAGGCGGTGGTGCTCGAACAGCAAGCGTTGGATTTACATCCGCGGCGAAGGTTTTTCTACTCCCAACAATTAGCGAAGTTCCAGCGCGCCGAGAAAGACCATTTGTAGCGATTCAATCCGCCTTGTATGCGGCGGCCATTTCTTGAGCGATTTTCGCCATCGCTTCACGGCACGATTTCGGCGAGAGCACTTCCGCCTGCGCGCCGAGCGATAAAACACGCGGGATGATGTCCATATCGTGGGCGGCTTGCACCGTCAGGACGATATCGCCGTTGGCCCGCTGTTCGATCTTCTGGTTTTCATGCCAGGGATCTTCCCGCACCCAGGGCGCGGCGAACTTGCTGATGCGAACGCGATATTTCCTCGGCTTGGCCCCCGAGAAAATTCCCAGGCTGTGGGCCAGATGTTCTTCGGCGTCGAAATCTTCGGGCGGGCGGAACCAATCGTCGAGCGCTTTGGCGCGCAGAAAACGGTCGAGTTTCCAGTGCCGCACGCGCTGCTGGTGGTCGGAAACTTCGGCCGCCGCCGCGATGATATACAAACTCGATTGATAATAAACCACCGCATACGGTTCAATGGTGCGGGTTTTCGGTTTATCGGCGGCGAGTGTTTGGTAGTCGACCTCCACTCGCCGATGTTCGAGAATCGCGCGGTGCAGCGTTTTCAACATGCCCAAATGTTTTTTATACGACTTCGCCGGCATGCCCCGCACATGCAACACGCGCCGGTATTTTTCGTACAGGTTCCAAACGCCATCGGGCAGCGCTTCGCGAATCTTGCACCAAAAAGATTCAATGCCCAACCAAAACGGCGTGCCGGCCAGCGGGAAGAGGAGGTCGCGCCCCAATGAAAGCGCCATCAGTTCCGTTGCCGTGGCGGTGATTTTGTGGGCGCCGCGAAAACTAGGTCCCAACTTCCAAACACGCCCCCGTTGGATTTCTTCACTATCGACATCAATTCCAGCGGCCTGCAACGCTTGAAGATCTCGCCGGACGCTGCGCGTGTGGAGCGATGTCAGCCCCAACTCCTCGACCAAATCGTCGCGCAGTTCTTCAATCGTGCGGCCGAAACGGAACCGCTCCAGAATTTGCAGAACCTTGTGCTGCCGAATCAATTGTTCATTGCGAGCCAACGCCAAGCCCCCCGTTTTTTCCGCTACTTTTTTGAGATCGGCCGCAATGGGCTTTGCGCCAGCATGAACTTCCGCTCTCCGGCGCCGGCGGCGAATTGAACAGTCGCCCGCCGCCGCCGCCCTTCGCCGCTCAACGCCGCGATTTTTCCGGGGCCGTATTCAGGGTGGAGCACGGTCATTCCCAAGGCGAAAACATCGGGAGAGAAGCCCGCCGAATTCGCCGGATTTTGTTCACCGCCGGGCTTGGATGCGTTGCCGAGTTTGGCGGCCGTGGTAACCAACAAGGCCGGATTGACGACCTCCGAAGTTGCTGTTTTTTCGTCCGACGCCGCCCCTGCGTCATCTGCATAAACATCATCTGCGTGGGCGTCCGCCGAAAAAGCCCCGTCGGAGAAATCGCCGTAAGGATAAGCCGCCGCAGACGGCAGGTCGACGTCCATGAACTCTTGGGGAAGCTCTCGCAGGAAACTGCTGGCAATCGTGGGATAGCGTTCGCCGCGAAAGGCTCGGTTGTCGGCCAGACTGATCTGCAATTCCTCCTTGGCCCGCGTGATGCCCACAAACAGCAGCCTCCGCTCTTCTTCGAGTTGCTGGGGATCTTCCATGCTTCGTTTATGTGGCAGGATCGACTCCTCCACCGCCACGATAAACACCGAGGGAAACTCCAGCCCCTTGGCGCCGTGCAAGGTCATCAACGAAACACAATCGTTGGAGGACTCCCAGGCGTCGGTATCGCCCACCAACGAAGATTGCTCCAGAAATTGCTCAATCGCGGCGCCTTGAGGATTTCGTTCGTCGAACTCGCGCGCCACGGTGAGAAGCTCCTCCACATTCTCCAGCCGCTCTTGATCTTCCTGCGTGTCGGATTCGGCGAGAAAATCCCGATACCCACTTTCAGTAAGCACGCGGCCCACGACCTCCTCCACGGCATCGGCGCAACTGGTTTGCAGGCGGTGCATGACAGCGGTGAATTTGGCCAACGCCGCCACTGCGCGTTTGGCAAGCTTCGGGGCATCGGCGGCATGGCTGGCGGCCTCCAAAAGTGAAAGCTGTTTCGACACGGCAAACTCCCGCAACCGCTGCAAGGTTGTTTTTCCAATGCCTCGCGGCGGCGTGTTCACGATTCTTAAAAACGCCACGTCATCTTGTGGATTGTTGAGCAGCCGCAGATACGCCACGACGTCTTTGATCTCCTTGCGTTGGTAGAATTCAACGCCGTTAATAATCTGAAAGGGCAGGCCGAATTCATGAAAAGCTTCTTCAAACGCGCGGGAAAGGGCGTTGGTTCGATAGAACACGGCAAAATCGCGCGGCGTTCGGCCTTGGCGAACGCCATCGGCAATGCGCATGGCCACGCCTTCGGCTTCTTCGCGCTGCGTGAGATACGACTGCAACCGCACCGGCCGGCCAACGGGGTTTTCCGTAAAAAGCGTTTTCTTTTTGCGCCGCTTATTGTTCGCGATTAACGCATCGGCCACGCCCAAAATATTTTTGGTGCTGCGGTAGTTTTGTTCCAGTCGGACCACGCGCACGTCGGGAAAATCTTGCTCGAATTCCAGAATGTTTTTGATGTTCGCGCCGCGCCAGCCGTAAATCGATTGGTCGGGGTCGCCGGTGGCGGCCAAGTTCGGATGATCGACCGAAAGCGCGCGAACGATCGCGTATTGCGCACGGTTGGTGTCTTGATATTCGTCGACCAATATGTAGCGATAGCGGTCGTCGAGCGTGGCGCGAAGTTCGGCGTTCTCGCGAAGCAGCACCGCCACATGCAGCAGCAGGTCGTCAAAATCGACGGCGTTCGAAGCCAACAGCTGATGTTGGTAGCCAGGATATATTTTCGCCACCGCTTCGGCCAAGGGGCTGCCCATCGCCGGTCGATACGCCGCCGGCGTGATCAACTCCGTTTTCGCCCAACTGATGCCGCGGGCCACGCGGTCGGGCGTGAACTCCGTTGTTTTCAACTCGGCGGTTTCAATCGCCAGCTTGAGCGCCTTGAGGCTGTCGGACGTATCGTAAATCGTGAAGTTTTGGTTCAGCCCCACATGCGAGGCGTATTGCCGCAGCAGCGTCGCACAGAATTTGTGGAAGGTGCCCATCCAAACGGAGGCGCCGGGGGCGAGCGTCTCTAAT
>QIKY01000268.1 GCA_003233175.1 Planctomycetaceae bacterium
CTGCCATCGCTCGTGGCGTACTACGAGCCACCACTCTGGCAGGCCGCACAAAGCCGGGCACAAGGTGGAAGCTATAAGGGATTCAAGCCATGACCGACCAGATTCTCTCCACTCCTTCTCTCAAACGCCATGCCAATTGCAAACCGCAAGTTGCGCTCGCGAGCGCGAGCGCAACTTTTGGGATTTGATGTTGTGGCGACTTGCCGGTTTTTCGTATGATCCGCCGAAGTTGGGTTCTCATTCCCAGCAAGGCAAGGCCGAAAATGCACGAGGCCGACAAATCATGGAGGAAGATCGGATGACGTTTGGAAGAACTTGGTCGATTGTTGTGGTGTTGTGTGCAGCGACAGGACTTTACGTAATGACTGCTTCCGCCACTCCGCCAGTGAAAGAGCCTGCAACGCCGCCTGCGGAAATCGACCGGTTGCACCTTTCTCCGCTGGAAACGTTAGCAGCGCCGCCTGCGTGTGGCGCGTGCGATGTCAAAGAAACCAACCAAGAAGTCGCGCCGGCGAAAAAGTCAAACGCGGCGGTCCTACTCACGTCGCCGACGCCATCGGCGTCAAATGGCTTTTCCGCGGTTCTGCCCGCCGAATGGTCGGCGCCGGTCGTGACGGCGTGCGAAGAAGTTGCGGTTCCGCGGGGGTTTGTTGTTCACGGTCGAGCGCCGTCGGGCCCTCATCGGCTAACGGTTTCGCCGAACGAGCCGGTCGTCGATCAGCGTATGGTTGCTCTGGCGATGGAGTATGAGCGTCTCAAGGCGCGCGAAGAAGCGCATGAGCGTTCGCTTGCAAACGCCGCTCGCATGACTGAAGTGCTTGTCCAGAATGCACGTCTGGAGGCTAGGCTTGAGGCGATGGAAGACCGCGAAGCCTTCTTCGAGAATCTGCTCGGGACCGCCACCCATTGCGCCGCGATTGAGGCGAAAGCCGAAGCCGTTTCCGAATGGCGCGAGGAGCGGAACGAGATTCTCGACGCATTGGTGCAAGCGACGGTGGATCAGGCCGTCGCGGAAACGCGTCGGGAAACCCAAGAACAAAACAAAGCACTCCAATTGCGCGTGATCGAACTCGAACGCGAGATTTTGGAACTCATCGCGGCGCGGGCCAAACCCGCCGCGCAAGTGAGCGCGCTTCCTCAGCCGACGGCTGTCGAATCCGACGAATAACCGCAGGGTGCGGGAACTCATTTTGGCATCGCGAGAAGCCCGGCTTTTTGAAAAAGCCGGGCTTCTGATTTAGCGTCCCGCCCGCCTCATGAACTAGTGATTGGGCTGGTGCTAAAACAGCGGGTACTTTTCTGGAAAGCGGATGATCTTCCATTGGGCTTCGTAGGCCCGCCAGTGCTCCCAGCCGAGTTCCTGGTAAATGTCGATGCGTTTTTTGTAGAGCAGTTTTTTGGTGGGCGAATCCTTCACCAGTTTCTGCAATTCCAGCAAGCCTTGTGCGGGACGCCCCTGGCGGCGCTCGCGGCGAACGTACAAGAGCGCGTATTTTGAATCCGTGATGTCGACCCACTTCTTCAATTGGCGGACCGTTTTCTCGAAAAGTTTGTCGCGTTTTTCACGTTTTTTGGGCTGCTTCGGAATATCTGTTTTATCTTTGTCTTGCGGCAGGTCCATGTACGCGATGGCCCGCGCCTTGCGGTAGAGGGCGTCGGTGAGGATGTTCTTTTGTTTGTCGAACTCCTTGCGTTGTTGCACCGCTTGGGGATCGTCTTGATCAAGATTCACGCCGTAATGCGCGGCGAGTTTTCCCGCCTTGATGTGTTTGATCACTTTGTTGGCCGCCGCCACGACCGCCGGCAAGTGCTGCTTGCGGTCGTCGTTGTCGAGCCGCTCCAGCAGTTCAACATATAACGGCAAGTGCTGAGGATATTCCCGCACCAGTTCGGCCGCCAACTTGTCGTAATCGTCTTTCGTCTTTTTACCACGCAGCGTTTTGAGGAAGGCGAGTTTGGCGTCGCGGAGCGCGTTGGCGAGTTTTTCGTCGGCGGACAACTCTTTTTTCTTGGCGGCGGAGTCGTCGTCTTTATCATCGGCTTTGTTGGCTGCGGGCGGAACCAAGCAGGTTATTGAGAAGCCATCGGGGCGCTGCCCGCCGCCAGCCAAGTTGTGATTGGTTTTACCGAAACTGATCGAGCCGAGCAGTAAATCGCCGGGGTTGGCCGGGCTGCCGAATTTTTTTGGCGGCGCCAAAAAGAATGATACGCGCCCGCCGCGATGAATTTCCTGGGCGGAAAACGAACGGCCGCCGAGCACGTCGTCGGGGTCGGCGTACACGCCCACCGAAAGCGGCGACGACAACGCCAAGTCGAGCAGCATCGGCATATCTTTCAACTTCTTCAGCGTTTGAGGATCGTCATGCCGAATGTTCAACAGCAGTGTATGCTTGCCCTTGCCGAGCGACACGCTGCTGTCGCCGCCGCCGGAGCCGAGCAATCGCTTGGCGGAATCGAACACCATCCAGATGTTGGATTCAAACGAATTCCAGAATTCATCTTGCTGGGAGAGTGGGAAACGCGGCGTGGCCTTGGCGGCCGCGCTGAGGGTGAATTCGTAGGTGAGAATCAGTTGGTGGATGCGGCGGCTCTCGGGTAGTAAATCGCGTGCGCCTTTGAGCGGCGTAATCAGATGCTTCGAGGGCCGGACCGAACGCCGCAGCGTTTTGAGTTGGGCCTTGGGCGCGAAGTGTTCGTCGCGCAACGGCGCTGTAACATCGAGCCGGGTCATGAGGTCGGCGCCGTTGAGAAACGTGCTCTCGTTGTTGGGTCGAATGGCGTGAAACGTGAGCAGGATTTCGATTTCACTGTCGCCCAAACTCGACCAATACTGCGCTAAACACAACTCCAAAGTTCGGCCGCCTTCCACTTCGAATGTTTCCACGCGCTCCTGGCGAGGCTCGATGGAGAAGAACTTGCGCACTTCAATATTATCGAACGACTGCCGCGGCATATGTTGCAGCGTATGCAAAATGAAACGGCGCGGGCCATCAATGTTAGAGCCGCGAATGAGCAGGTCGGCCCAGGTGGCGCCTTGCGGAACGTCGATGAACGTGCGGTGGATTTCCCCTGGTTTGAACGTGAACGTGGTGGCGCCCGCGACGCCCTCACTTTCGAGTCGCACAGGACGCACCACGGTAATCGGCAGGCGAAACAACGGCCCTCGCTCCCGATGCCCTTCCTCAAAACCGATAACTTCCGCATAGTGAACGCCCGCTTTCAATTCCGTGGGATCAACCTTCGCCTCGAACGTGCGGCCGCCGTGAATCAAATGCACCGACTCCGGCGTATCCACCCAGGGTTGGGTGGCTTCGAGAATCACGTTCATTTCGAAGCCCACCTTGAGCGCCGGCGCAGCGTCGTGGTGAAACACCGGGTTCACTTTTACGGTGGTGGTCAGGGCGGTCGCTTGCTCGTACGGCTCTCGGATATAAATGCCCCGATCATTGTTGCGTTTGGGCAGGCTGATTTCGAAACGCAACTCTTCGCCATTGGCGTTTGCGTTTTCGATCAGGTAGTCGAACGCTTTGTCGGTTTGAATCAGCCCTCGGCCGTGCGCGAATACTTCCGACGCCTCCAGCGGACGCGCCGTGTTTTGCAACGCCCGGCGGACGCTATGCGGAGTGTAGCCGACCTCTTGTTTTTTCAAGCCGGAAAGCAGTAAGGCGATATTGCCGCAAGCATTAGGCGACGACATCGAGGTGCCGTTCATCAACATATTGCGTTGCAATGTCCACTGCGGAACCGGTGAAATGGCGCCGCCCGGCGCACAAATATCAACGCCCAAATCACCATCGAAGGTGGGGCCGCGAGAAGTCCAGGTGTAGGGAATTTCCGGCAATTCCTGGCGTAAGGAGTATTCCGCTTTCATCATCGCGGGCGACACGTACGCGCCCACGCCCAACAGCGCCGAAGTGCATCCTCCGGGCGCGCCGACAGTCGAAAGGGCCGGTCCGCTGTTGCCGGCGCTGGCCACGAAAATGACGCCGTGTTTGTTCACGATTTCCGAATACAGGCCGGTCACGCGGCCGCTGTTGGGGTCGGCGGTTGGTCCGCCATAGCTCATGTTGATGAGGTCGCACTTATTTTCGAGTACGGCAATCAGTCCGCGCACTTCGCCGGCGCCGGTGGAGGAAGAGCCCAGTCGGCTATCGCCGATTTTGACGGAAACAATCTGCACGCCGGGCGCCAAGCCGTTGAGTTCGGACTGCTCCGGGAAGTAAGCGCCGATGATGCCGGCCACATGCGTGCCGTGGGCGCCGCAGTCGGTCACGATGGAGAGGACGTCGCCTTCGTCGTAAATATTCAAGGCGAAGTGCAGCAGCACTTCATCGCCGAAAGAGGCGAACTGCCGCTCGCGGCGAAAATTCGTGAGCACTTTTTCGTCGGCTAGGTCGCCGTCTTGGTCAGTATCGACGACGGCCCGCCAGAGGTCGCCGTCATGGAATACAACGCAATCAAAAATCGGGCCGGGGTCGTCGTAACTTTTCTGGAGTTTCTGCAACAGATCGATGCGGGCCTGTAGCTCGTCGCGTTCTTTTTTTTCCGCCCGCTTGGGTTGGGCGTGTTCTTTTTTCCAATCGGCCAGCGCTTGTTCGGCGGCGGCCACGGTTTTGCGTTGGGCGGCGTCCCACTTTTCCTTTCGCTTCCGCTTCAGCCGCGAAACCAGATCGCGGGGAAACAGTTCATAGGCTCGTTTGATGCCGATGCGATATTTGCCAGTGGGATTCTTCCAGGCTGCGGGAATCTTGAGCGACCGCCCGGTGAGGCCGGAAAGCACGCCGTCTTTGGGCTCTTGAACTTTCGAGGTGTCGACATCGCCGCTGCCGGAGCCATCGACCATGTCGACGATTTTGGGCCGGCCGTCGGGCGTGGTTTGCAAGCCTTCGACGCTGGGGTCGACGCCGGTATCGAACACCGCCACAATCACTCCCCGGCCATCGTATTCCGCGTGTTCGGCGAGAAACCGCAGAGCGCCGGTTTCCTCCTTCGGCAACAACCCGCTAGTGGGGTATTCAGCCGCGTTGGCAGGACCTGAGGCGAAAGCAAATACAAATACCAGGAGCAAACCAAGGCGATTATGTCCGTGCAACATGAAGCTGGAGCCTTCTCGGGGTGACGACGTTGCCGATATCGTGGAATGCGTAACGACGGAGAATGACACACATGGTAGCGAATGCGGGCTCAAGAAGCGAAGCTGCGGGGGCCTGGCAAGGTTTATCGTCGAAAAGTAGGGCGGTTCATGCGTAAGAGCGCCGGCCTGCCGGAGGAAGGGAGAAATGCGTTTCCAGGGTGTATTCCGATTCTGCGTGCGTTATAATCTGTAGGGTGGGTCCGTCGGCGGGGCTCCGCACATTCACCAGCGCAACTGATAAATAAGGGGCGGCGTAGTGGCGTCAACAAGAATCGAACAAAAAGGCGAAAGCGCCGATATCTCGGTTGTTTATTTCTCCGTTCCGAAAATTCTGGAAGATGCTCGCATCCAACAAATCGGCGAGGAGCTTTCCGAGGCTGCCGCCGAGGCGGTCAACGGGAAGTTGGTTTTGAACTTCGATAACGTGAAGTTCATGTCGTCGGCGATGATCGGCAAGATCATCTTGGTGAGTAAAAAGTGCAAGGCGGCCAAGGTCGATTTGAAACTCTGCAATATCTCGGGCGATGTGATGGAAGTTTTCAAATTGATGCGGCTCAATAAAATCCTCAACATCTATAAAACTGAGGAAAAAGCGATCGCCTCCTACAGTAAAAGCGGTTGGTTCGGTTAAACGGCCGAGGCGTATTGTTGCAAATGGGTCGCTTCCTCGTTTAACGGCAAGCCGAAGGCGAATGCGTTTTTCTGTCTTGCCCAAACGGTTTGGCTCAAAACGCAGTCGCCTTCGGCTTGCCGTTCAACGAGCCAATGCTAGCCGTGCGCAGCATAGCTGGCCTGTTGGCGGTGTTTCGGCCGATATCTCGGTGTGTTTCGGCCGATATCTCGGCGGTGTTTCAGCCGATATAATAGTCGAGCCCCCTGCCTTGATTGTCTTCCTTGGAAAGGAATCGTCCCACATGTCTGACAACGCGCCGGAAAGCAATACGGAAAAATCATTCGCCGAAACCGCACTCGAACTAGGCGGCAAAAAGAAAGAAGAAGTCCGCCGCATGGGCGCGGTCGACCGCGCCGACGACGAAGTCGAGCAGCTCTTCCTGCCGCAATATCAGACGGTCAACAGCCCCGTGCATCGCGCCGTCTGGGACCGCACTCCCGCCGAACTGTTTGGCCCCGCCCCCATAGAAGCTCCGGCCGATGTGCGCAAGGTAATGGACGCCTCGCTCGACGTGGTCCGAAAGCATCGCGCGGCCGGTTCGTTGCTCAATGACGAGCGAAAAATTAAGGAGGAAGTTCTGCAAGAGTTGGCGGGCGTGGGCTATTGGGGCCTGTTGGTCGAGAAGAAATATGGCGGCAGCGGGGCGCCGTTTCGCAGCTTCGCATCGTTCATCACTGAAATGGCCATGCTCGACCCGACGATTGCCGGCCTGGCTTCGGTGCATGGTTGCATTGGCGCGGTCGACCCCGTAATGGCGTTCGGCGATGAAGAGCAAAAACAACGTTTCTTGCCGCTGTTGGCCAGTGGTGAAAAACTTTCGGCTTTCGCGCTGACCGAGCCGGGCGCCGGCTCCGATCTGACCGCGCTGAGCACCCGCGCCGTTCTCGATGGCGACGATTACATCGTCAATGGCGAGAAACTTTTCATCACGAACGTGACACCCGGCCGCACGATTGGCCTCGTATGCCTTGTCGAGGAAAAACCGGCGGTCTTGATTTGCGATCTGCCGAACGAGGAAAACGAGCACTTTCAACTCACGAATTATGGTCTGTACGCGCTGAAGCAAACGTACAATCGGGGAATTATCTTCAAGGATTTTCGCGTGCCGGCGGCGAATCTTTTACGGCCGAAACAGGGCAACGGCCTGACGATCGCCTACCATGGTCTGAATCTGGGACGGGTTTCGTTGTGCGCCAATGCAGCCGGCACGATGCGCATTATGATGGCCAACATGCTGCCGTGGGGCGCATTCCGCCGCACGTATGGCGAGCCGATTGTAGCGCGGGAATTGGTGCAACGACGACTAGGCCGCATGGCTGGTCTGATCGTGGCCTGCGATGCGCTGGTGGCTTGGTGCTCGCGGCTGATCGATGAAGGATATCGAGGCGAGATGGAGTGCATCATCGCCAAAATTTTCGGCAGCGAAGCACAAAAAGAAGCCGCCATCGAACTGTTTATGAAAACGCACGGCGGCCGCTCCTTTCTCGTCGGCCACCAATTCGGCGACAACGTGCATGAATACCTCGCGCCGTGCATTTATGAAGGCGAAGGCGAAATGCTCGGCATGGCCTTCTTCAAATCGTTGGTCAAGAAACACGGTGTGAAATACTTCGAGCCGGTCGGCAAGGCGCTCCATGCGGCGGGCATCAAAAAGCCCAATCCGTTGAATCCTCGCCACATTATGGCCTTGGCGGGGCCGGGTGCTCCGTACGCGCTGTGGTGGCTGAAGGAATACACTATGCCCAAGGGGCGGCCCGCTCTGCCAGCCATGCCCGCGCGTTTGAAGCGGCACGCCGAGTTTGCCATATCGGCGCTGCACCGGTCTTCGCGCGAGGTCAGCGGCGCGATGATGAAGCACCAACTCAAGCTGGCTGATCGCCAATGCCGCATGTCGGAAATATCGAAACGCGTGCAGAACGCCGTGACTATTCTCGTGACCAGTCTGTATGCGGCGGCGCAGGAAGATGAAATCGTTCGGCGGGCGGCTGATATCATCTGCCGCGACCTCACCCGCGAACTGGTCGGGGCGCGGCCCAGCGACGGATATTTTCGCGCCGTCACGCATCTGGGCGCGGCTATTGCCGAGGGTGGTTTTGGCTCCATCGCCGGACTCCCGACCGAAGAACTTCTGATGACGTATTGAGCACCGACGGGTATCTGGCTCACACGAAAGCGTTTGCGAGCCGCTTCTCGCTCATCGAAACGCGTCGTCCATGAGAATCGGACTGCAATCAGCCGCTAAAATCACTGAGGAACCAAAAAAACACCTTCGCGCTCGGTCGAATGCAATGGGGGCAATCCTTGCCGTGCGAAGCATATTCGTGTGAAGAAAACGGGCGGGCGAGGCATCCAAACTTATACCAGCATGTTGCTGGCATCTTCCGGACGCACGCCTTTCAAAAGCGGGATTTGAAGCGATGAATTGTCGCGAAGCCCAAAAACTGCTTTCGCCGCGCCACGACGACGAACTCTCCCCCGAAACGCGGGTCGCGGCCGATGCGCATTTCGACGATTGTTCCGATTGCGCAACGGAATTGGATGCGATGCAACGCTTGTCGCTGTTGGCCTCGACTTTAATCGACAGGGAATTAAGCGACGTTGCGCCGCCCGAACACCTCTGGAGTCGGATTCAAGAAAGGCTCGACGCGATTCAAGAACTTCAAGACGCTCAGGAGGTTCAGCCGCGGAAAAAAAGACACCCCTGGCGGCGGTCGTCGGCGACTCTTTTTGCGTTCGCGGCCAGCATTCTCTTTTTTCTGGTGGCCAGCGGTCTGGGCGTTTATTTTGATCGGCAAGGCGCTGCGAGTCAGGACGATTTGGCCGACTACTGGCAGAGCTTTGAATCGGATCCTGTCCACGCTCAGGAGTATCTGCTGGCTCGTTATTCGGGGCGCGCCGTTTCGGGTGAACAGGCCCAGCGGTTTGTTGGTTATCGAACGCTGGCCGCAAAGCACGCGCCGGCCGACATCGCGGCTGTGAAAACCTATGCGATATCGATGCCTTCCTGCAAGTGCATTCAAACGGTTTGCCGCCGCGTTGACGGAACGGTGTTGGCGGTGTTTGAGCACCGCCAAGAGCAGCCGGGTTGGTTTCAAGGACTCCCGCGGAAGCAAATTCGATTCGGCGGCGCGTCGTGCCGCGTGGCCGAATTGGGCGGCCAACTGGCTGCGTCTTGGCGCGTCGAAGGCCGGTCGGTCACGATTGTCGGCTTGCGAAATATCGAGGAGTTGCGCCGCTGGGTTCAGGCTCTGGCGCCGGCTTCGGTCAATGTCGTTCACGAATCGCACGCCAGCAAACAACGCCAGCGTTTTTTCAAGCAATCAACGCCACCCCTTTTTGAATGGAGTTCACCGAACCATGAGTCGTTCATTAGTCCCCATTCGGCGTGAGCCGTGTACCGCCCGCCCTGATGTGGAAGCCGCCGTTCGAGATCGTTTGCATCAGAACCGTCCTTATAAGGTTTACTTCGATCAGATTTCTTTCGAGTGCGCCGACGGAGTGCTCAAGCTGCACGGCAATCTGCCCACGTTTTACCTCAAACAGTTATTGCAAACGACGTTGCGCGATATCGACGGCGTCAAAAAAATCGACAATCGGGTTGATGTCATCAACGCCTCCGGCCTGAGCGGCGGCTGCAAGTAACCTGAGCCGCGACGAAAAAAAAGCGCCGAATTGCCGGGCTACACGCCGCTCGCCACACCAGCTATGATTGTCGGCGAGCGTTCGACGCGGTGCTGGCTGCGTCGCTCCGGAATGAAGCAATTACTTTCCAGCCCAAATGTTTTCCAAACGTAGCCCCCCCACCGCGTAATGGAGTCGAGTTGCCATGATTACAGTCGGCATGAACTATCACGTTATTGAAGGCAAGGAACAAGATTTTGAAGACAAGTTTGCAGCCGTGATTGAGGCCCTCAACGCCGCCGAAGGGCACACCAGTTCGACGCTCTGGAAAGACGTCAGCGATGGCGCCTCCTACCTGATCACGAGCGAATGGTCGGACGAACAAGCCTTCACCACCTTCATTCAGAGCGACGCCTTCCGCGCCGTCACCAGTTGGGGTAAGGAGCAAATCCTTTCCGACCGCCCCCGCCATAAAATTTACAAAAATTAAAGCGGCGTTTTGCAGCCAAACAGCACGCCGGAGCGTACGCTCCGGCGTGCTGTTTCTTTTTGGCGCGCCGTTGGAGTTCATGCTTGAGCATGTTTTCTATTTGGAGGTGTGCGTGATTCCGAAAGCACGCTGAAGCACACACTCCAACAGTGGGCGACACAAAAGACGATGTTGTTTCGAGGCGTTTCTCGCGCCCGCTCCGTCTGGCATCCCGCCGGGATGCATCGCTCGTTGCGTTGGCCTAACGGCGGTATCGCTGCGCAGACCGCCGGCTAATGGCTGGCCAGCCTCCAGCTTGGCGGGAATCCCGGCGGCATTTTCAGGTGTTGCTGTTTTGCGTCCAGTCCCAGCGAAAACAAAGCCTGCTTCGCGCTTGCGTCGGCGGAGAAACACGGTAAACGGTTTTTTTCTTGCTCGCCCGCAGCGGATTTCTCGGAGAATCGGGGCGCCGAATCGCCGAAAATTTTTACTCATCAACAATTCATCTGTCCTTCGCACGTTCTTCAAATTCGCTTGGTAACTTGGCTGGCATCGAAGGGAATGGCGGCCTTGTTCCGAAGTTGACAACCATCAAAGCCGACCATCCGTTTTGAAAAAGAGATCGTAAGGAAGGATAGATTTCTTGGCTGAGGCTCTGCAAAACAGGAAGGAGGGCGAATGAAGCAATGCACATGAGTCGGCGACTCACAGGGAGCGACTCCCGAAACGTCCGATTCAGCCAAAGAGTAATAGGCGGCCGTGCCTGAAAGGCCAAATCAATTCACGAGCCTTTCAAACCACCGCCCGTCCAAGGAGATGGGCCGCGGTCGCCGAGAAGGTACCCTGTTTAACTCTAAAGGAAAGAAATGAAGACAACTACCGTTGCGAACGACCCTCGTTCGCACAAAGGTTTTACGTTGGTGGAATTACTGGTCGTGATCGCGATTCTCGCCACCCTGGTCGCGTTGCTGGTTCCCGCCGTGGGCGCCGCCCGCGCCGCCGCTCGATCGATGGAGTGCAAGAATAATTTGAAGAACTTTGGCATCTCGATGCATGCCTTTGCTGAAAGCGATCCCAAAAAACGCTACAGCACCGGCGCCTACGACTGGCGCCGTGATGGCTGCCCCGACACCTGGGGTTGGGTCGCCGATGCAGTGAACGCCGGCATAAACGTTCAGCAAATGCTGTGCCCCTCCTCTGAATTGCGCGGGACTGAAAAGCTCAATGACTTTATCGGCGTGGTCTCGACGAGCGGCAAGGACGGCGCCATACTGGGGCGACTTTCCGACGGACGTTGCTCCGAATGGACAACCTCGATCAGCCCGCCCGGCTCGGCTGACCGAATTGCCCGCATTCGCCAACTGCTCGAAGATGGCTACGGCACCAACTACGCCGCGAGCTGGTATCTGGTTCGCTCCGGCCCAAAAACCGACGCCCTCGGCCGAACGGTTTCCAAGCTCAAGGGCATCCAGGGAACGGGCGGTCCGTTGCGACAATACATGGTCGACAACTCCGGCATTTCCTCCAGCACCATTCCCTTCTTGGGCTGTGCCGCGCCCGGTGATCGAAAGGAAGCCGTTCTCAGCAACGATATTCCCGGCTACCTCGAAGCAGGCGACCGACTCGGCGAATCGTTTAACGACGGCCCGTCCGTTTGGACTGGCACGAGAATCAGCCTGATGCCGGCTGGCACCAATGTGCTCGCCGCGGCGCCCAGGAAACTACCTGATGTCACGCTTCCGGGCATCCCCGGAGCCGACGGGCTTCTCTGGCTCCAAGACACCCGCGATTGGTACGCCTGGCACGGTAGCGGCAAGAAGGGCCATTGCAATCTGCTCATGGCCGATGGCAGCGTGCGGGTTGTGGTCGACCTCAACTTCGACAAATATCTCAACCCAGGATTCCCCGTCAACGGTTCTCCGGGGCAAGGTTACACCAACCAAAAAGTGGAGCTTCCGCCCGGAACCGTTTATTCAGGACCGTTCCTAGGCAAGGGCATTACCAAGGGCAACTTCGAGTAAGTAATCGTTGAACAGAGCGAGAGAATTGCCTGCCCTAAAACGAACAGCGGCCGGCCGCAACGTGCGACCGGCCGCTGTTTTATTTCTTGGGTTCCTCACCGATTTTATACTCCGCTCGGTAAGAATTGATAACACGTTTATCACATCCATGGTATGTGTCATGTGTCCAGCCGTTTGAGGTATGTTTCTCGAACGCCCCGAAGGCGACTTGCGCCGAGAAGATGCTACGAATGCCCGGCCGATGCAGCCAACTGAAAGCGTAGTAGCATACTCCGCCCTCGGTTAGTACAATGCGTCCTTGAAAGGCCCGGGGGTAATAGCTGCGGCCATCATGGACCACGTAAGCCCCAATCCCACCCAGCGCAAAGGCCTTATGAAACAACAGGCAATACCTACCCTGAAAACAACTTAAATCACTTGCCAGAGTGGCGGAATTGGCAGACGCGCTGGATTCAAAATCCAGTGAGCTTAACGCTCGTGAGGGTTCGAGTCCCTCCTCTGGTACTTCCTGTTTTCAAAGGACTTGCGTACAATAGTGCGTTAGTCCTTTTTCTTTTGGCTTCTCTGAATAGCGACCAAAACGCGACCAAAAGGGTGTTTGGACGGCATTTGGAGGGGAGTCCGATGGCTGGCTTGGAACAGAGGAACGGCAGCCTGCTTGAAGATTCACTTTCGTTCGGCGCCGCGATTCGCTACGAGCCACCATCTCACACGGCCTCGCGGCGCACCTTCGGTTCAGATTTAATCTGGCCGTCAGTTCGTGCAATTGCTTTTCACTCATGGTTACCTCCGACAGGTCCCATAAAGGACTCTCACCTTCAATCTCTCAATCGTGCCCAACGCACGCGGTGTTCGCTGCGCTCGACCGCCGGTTCATGGCTTTTATCCCGGGATATGAAATAAAAAACGCCGGACTTCTCAGCCTTCCGCCACGTTGACAAACACTTTGAGCGCCAGCGGGTCGTCGACCAACAGACGCATCATTTCGCCGTAGTTATCGAGCCCTTCGACGGGGTTCGTCAAAATGCGCTCCACCACGCCAGGGTGCATGACTTCGCCCAGCGCAAGATCTTTAATGCCGGCTTCAAAGTGTTCGCGGTTGGCGTTCACCGACCCCAACAGCAGTTTGTTGCCCAGCACCCAATTGATGTTGATTTCGTCGGAGGGCAACTCAATGGTGCGGTCGCCGCCGGTGATGCTGGTCCAGACCAGAACGCCGTTGTGTCCTAGTACACGCATGGCGCCGAACGCCACGGCGCTGCTGCCGGTGGCGTCGACGATCAAATCGGCCTTGCCGACTTTGGCGGCCAAATCGTCGAGCGAGGTCTGCTCCAGGCTGACATATTCCGCCCCCATGCCGGCGACAATCTCGGCTTTCAACGAGGGCGGCTTGGAGCGCGCACAGGTGTAAACCTGCAAGCCTCGCAGTTTGAGAATGAGGGTGGCGAGCAGGCCTATTTGGCCGGCGCCCATCACGAACGCCATCCGAGGCCGCCAGACTTTCATCCGGCGTTGCACTTCATAGGCTTGCTGCACCGCCTTGGCGGCACAACTCATCGGCTCCATCAGCACATGCAAATGGCACAAGCCCGGCGGGATCTTCACGATGTAGTCTTCTTCGTCCACAAAATACTCGGTCAGATAGCCATGCAGCAGGTTGATGCCGCGTTCGTAATAAACCTCCTCGCTGGTCATGTCGTACGAGCCGATGCGGTCGTAAATCGATCCACCGGGCCGCCGCACCGTGGCCGTGACATAATCGCCCGGTTTGACGCGTGACACAGCGGGGCCCACCGCCTCCACCACGCCGAACGACTCATGCCCCAAAACAAGATGCTTGGCGCCGGGCGGGGCGTCGCCGTACAAACCCTCGTTAATTTCCTTGTCGGTTGCGTCGACGCCCACTTTCAACACCCGCACCAAGACGCCAAAATCGCTCCCGACATCGGCCAGACTCGGTCGCGGAATATCTTCCAAGTGAACGCTATTCGGCTGGCGGGGGTAGACGGCAATGGCCTTCATTAGCGGTTCCAAAATCGAGAGGCGGCGGAGTTCACCGCAGTATATTCGTTCGTTTTTACGCAGAGGCCGCAATCGTAGCATTTGTCCGCCAAATGCGGCAGGTGGGGAGCCGTTGCTAGCCGCGTGACGTATCTTGGCGAGGCCAAACCGTCTCGGAACGAAGCCAGACGTTGGAGCAACGCCGTGAAAGACCGGCAATCGGCGGCCGGCGTTGGTCGGACCGCCTGTTCGGAAGACAATTGAAATATCGCCCTAACTCGTGTTTTGAACAATGTTTCGGGCGAATGCTTCGTTGACGACGGCGCGAGCGCGACCTAGAATTACGCAGTTTCCTCTATGGAAAAACAAGTTGCTTCCTTTTTCCGTTGATTATATGAGCGATGTCGACCGCGTTTACCACAACATCATCATCATCGCCAACGTCGCCGCTTCCGGTGGAGCGGGAATTAGACGAGCTTCATCGTATGCCGGCTTGGCTATTGTCGGTGGCCTTTCATTTTGTCTTGGTGATCGTGCTGGCGCTCACCCTGCGAGCCGTTCCGCGCGGCGCCGCGATTGAGCCCTCACGGGAAGTGGGCATTGTCTTGACGCAGCACTTTCGCGGTGACCGCGAATATTTCCAAGACGGCGACGGACAAAACGACTCGCAAAGCGAAGCCGGCGCGCCACAAAACGTGGCTGCGGTCTTGCCCTCGGAGTCGACGGAAACGGTTGACGCCCTCGGCGCGCTGCCCAGTTCAGCAAGTGCGGCTGACAACGCACTCGACTTGAACAGCCTGTTGCCAAGTGCGGGCGGTCTGACGCAAGGTCCGGGGCGGGGAAAACAAGCTGGCGGCACGGTCCAAACCGGCGTTTTCGGCGTTAGCGGCGAGGGCTCCAGGTTCGTGTATGTGTTTGATCGGTCTGGGAGTATGTCGGGTTTTCAGGGGCGTCCCCTGGCGGCGGCCAAACGCGAACTCATCGCCAGCGTTCGCGACCTTTCGAGCACGCATCAATTTCAAATTATCTTATACAACGAACATCCTACGTTTTGTAATCCAAACCCGGCAGCCAAACCGCGCATGCTTTACGGCAACGACCGCGATAAAAAGCTGGCCCAGGAATTCGTGGAAGGAACCGAAGCCCGCGGCGGCACTCGGCACATGGCGGCCATTATGGCCGGTTTGAAAATGCGGCCCGACGTGCTCTTTTTTCTCACCGACGCCGAACAGCCGGTGCTCTCCCTTCCCGAACTGGCCCGCATTCGCAGACTCAACGAGAGTTATGGCGTGGCCATTCATACGATTGAGTTTGGGGCCGGCTTGAGCAGCGGAAAAATCAATTTTTTGATCCGACTCGCCGAGCAAAACAACGGCAAGCATGTTTATGTCGATGTGACGCGTCTGCCATTGAAAGGGAAGGCCGCCCAAGGCGCGGCCGAATCTTCCAGTGTGTCGCGGGAGGGGAGCTGATGCTGAACAGCAACGTTTTGGTTCGAGCCGCCGCCTCTTCCCCTTGGAAGTGGCTGGCTTTCCGCGTCGTGTTCGGGACTGCGACATTCTGGACGGTCGCATTCTGGGCGGCGTTCACCACGCGTGTGCTGGCCGAAGATACGGTCGTGCTTGGCGAAGCGGGCGGAAAAACATCGCGCGCCTCGGGTGAAATTCTCGATTTTACCGGCCGTGAACTCACCTTGCGCACCCGTTCAGGGCGTGAATCCCGGATTCCCTTCGGGCGCGTTCGAGATGTCCAAACGAGCTGGCCCGCCGGCATGACGAAAGCCGATGAACACTTCCAAAAACACGCCTACCGCGAAGCAGCCGCCGAGTATGTGGAGGCGTACAAAGTAGCGAAAAGAGAGTGGGTCAAACGCCGCATTCTGGCCAAGCTCACTTGGTGTTATCGTTCCACGAAAAGTTGGCGAAAGGCCGCGCAGGCCTTTCACTTGATGTTGAAGTCCGATGCCCACAGCCAAGATTTTCAGGCCATTCCCCTGGCTTGGCGAACGCAACAACCCAGCCTCGACATGGAAACCATCTCGCGGGGCTGGCTCTCCGAGGGGACGCCGGTCGAACGGTTAATCGCGGCAAGTTGGCTGATCCCCACGCGGCAGCGGGCCGAGGCAATCGCCGTGCTTCAGGAACTCGAACAAGACCAAGACACGCGCATCGCGCAACTGGCGAAGATGCAGCAGTGGCGAACCAAAATCGTTTCGGTCAGGCAGGAAGACCTCGACCGCTGGCGGAGCGCCGTGCGGCGCCTACCGCCGGAACTTCGAGCAGGCCCCTACTATTTGCTGGGTCAGGCGTCGTCGCGGTTGGGCTTGAAGCAAGACGCCATTCTGGCGTACCTTCGCGAGCCGATCAATTATCCGCAAAATCGACGCTTGGCCGGCGAGGCGTTGCTGCTGGCGGGGAGGGAGTATGTCGGACAGGGAGATCCCGCCACCGCCATTCGGCTTTATCGAGAAGCGTTGCAATTCGACGACGACGGCGAACTGCTGCCGGTTGTTGAATCGCGTCTGGAACAACTTCGAGCCGCGGCCGCCGGCCAATAGAAACATTCATCGGACACAACCGATATCGGAAATCGAAACGAGGAGAAAGAATTGCCGCCAAAAATTCGAGCCATTATTTTCGGCCTGGCTTCACTAGCGCAGCTTGCGGCCTTTCAATGGGCGCAAGCCCAGGAAGGCGAGGCCGCCGTCGGGCAACAACCAGAGTCGAACGGCTTCGTGGCGATACTGTTTTCCGGCGGCGTGGTTGGATTCGCAATCCTGCTGCTGCTGCTTGCGCTCTCGGTGACGGCCGCCTATCTGGTGTTTGATCATCTGATGACGATCCGCCGTAGCGAACTGATGCCGCCGGGGCTTGATCACACCGTGCGTGAACTGCTGGTTCAGGGGCGGGTTGCCGAAGCGGAAAAAGCCTGCCGCGAACAACCGAGTTTTTTGTCGTTCGTGTTGTTGCATGCCCTGGCCGAGATTGAAGGCGGTTGGTCCGATATGGAAAAAGCGTTGGAAGACGCCACCGCCGAGCAGGCGGCCCGCTTGTTTCGGAAGATTGAATATCTGTCGGTGATTGGCAATATCGCTCCCATGGTGGGGTTGCTGGGCACGGTGACCGGTATGATTTTCGCCTTTCAAAGCGTTGCCTCCACGCAAGGCGCCGCCGGCGCGGGCGACCTTGCCGAGGGCATTTATCAGGCTTTGGTGACCACCGTGGGCGGTTTGATCGTGGCGATTCCCTCGCTTGGCGCCTTCGCGATTTTCCGCAGCCGCGTCGATCAATTCGTGGCCGAAGCGGCTTATTTGGCGCTGCATGTATTTTCGCCGCTGAAACGGCGTTCGTCCAAACGCAAAATGTCTTCGGCCGTCTCGCCGCCGCCTCCGCCACAAGAGGCTCCCTGATGCGCGTACCCAACCATTTGTCGAGCGGTGAA
Source organism: Planctomycetaceae bacterium (assembly GCA_003233175.1). Taxonomy (GTDB): domain Bacteria; phylum Planctomycetota; class Planctomycetia; order Pirellulales; family Pirellulaceae; genus SZUA-33. Next base: position 17,361 of record QIKY01000268.1, read on the forward strand.
GTCAGTTTCAACATGACGCCGATGATCGACGTCGTGTTCCTGCTGATTATTTTCTTTCTTGTTTCCAGCCATTTGGCTAAGCAAGAGGCCCAACTCGAATTGCCGCTGCCGGTGGCGAAGAGCGGTTTGGAGCCGACCGAAACCAACGCGCCGCGCGTCACGATCAATATTCTCGCCAGCGGAGAAGTGCGGCTCGCCGGACGAACCGTCGCCCCCGACCAGTTGCAAAGCCGCTTGCAAGCCCGACGCGACCAAGTCGGCGCCGATTTGGAAGTTCGCATTCGAGCCGACCGCGCCACCGCCTACCGCTCCGTCGAGCCGGTCATGCTGGCCGCCGCCCGAGCAGGCGTATGGAATGTGGTCTTCTCCGTCTACCGCGAGGAGGACGTTCGCTAATGCGCCGGCCATCGATCTTCGCACAAAGAAGCGGCGAGTTGGAAATCAAAATGACGCCCATGATCGACGTCGTTTTCCTGCTGCTGATTTTCTTCGTCTGGACCGCCAGCTTTCAAATCGTGGAGCAGTTGTTGCCGAGTTCGGTTTCGATGGAAAAATCGGCCGCCGGCGCCGCCTCGCAAGTGGAAATTCCTCCCGAGGAGCTCGATTTTGAGCAAGTCGTGGTGCGGCTTTTATGGCAAGACGGGCACATCGCCTGGACGATCAACCAGGCGCCTGTTGGCAGTCTGAAGGAACTGCGTTCGCGGCTCGCCGGCATCGCAAAAATTAAGAGCGATGCGCCGGTCGTGATCGATCCCGACGCGGAAGTGCCGTTGGGCCACGTGATCGATGTCTACGACGTGGCGCGGTTGGAGCATTTTAGCAAGGTTCAATTCGCCACGTCGGCCGAGCTATAACCCCGAGGCCGTCGAGATGGGCCAGAAACCAATAACACGAACCAGAAGCCTTCCACCGGGCGCGTTGCGCCGGCTGGGCGTGTTGCGCCGGCTGGGCGTGTTGCGCGCCGGACGTTTCGTGGTGCTCGCCTGCCTGTTGCTTTTGCCGGCGAATCGGGCGGCCATGGCCGACGATTTCGACCAGCAGTTTCTTGCCGGATTGAGGACGCGTCGTTTGTTTTCGGTGGCGGTTCGATTTTGCGAGCAAGCGCTGGCCCAACCGGGGCTGTCAGACCACGAGCGTTTGGAATTTGCCCTCGAATTGGCTCGCACCCATGCGTTGCAGGCGATGAACGTATTGCCCGCCGAGCGGGCCGCCCATTGGAAAGCAGCCAGCGAGTCACTCAAAAAATATCGCGCCGAGCACGGCGACAACCCGCGAAAAGTGCTGCTGTCGGTGGAGGCGGCTCTGTTGGCCGGACTGGAAGGCGAATTGCTCGTTCAGGAGGCGGAGCTAGGCGCCAACCCAGCGGACGCCCGCCAACGCGCGCGGGCGCGGCTGCGAACGGCCAGCAAACTCCTGGAGAAAACGGAACAGGAAGTCAACGCCGTGCAACCAGCGCGACGGAGCGACGAAGGTTTTACCGCCAGCGAAATAGCGGCGCTGCGCGATCATCTTCGCATGCGCTACGCTAGCGTCTGGAAAAATATCGCGCTGACCTACCCGTCGGCAAGCGACGACCGTTTGAATGCACTGACCGTTGCCGTGGAGCGATTGGAGGAGCTGCGACAGGAACTCACGCCCACCGAACCGCTCGCGCGGCGCGCCAGGTTGGCAGAGGCGGCTTGCCGGCGTCTGCTGGGCGGGCTCGATGCAGCCACGCGTTTGCTGGCGAACTTTAACACGGCGCCGGCGGCGTTGCGGCTTCGAGCGCGTGCGGAAAAAGTTCGCATTCTGTTGGCCGGGAAGAAACTCGCCGAAGCGGTGCGCGTGGCCGAGCAAAGCGGTTTGGTCGTGGCTTCTCCGGAACTCGATTTGGCCCGGCTGGAAGCCTATTTGGCCGAATGGAAAGTTGAGCAAGATCGACAAGATAAAACAGCGGCCGAGGCGCGTCAAAAAAAGATTGCCGCAACGCTCAAACAGATCGATCAAAGGCATGGCGTCTATTGGCGTCGGCTGGCTGATACGCGCGTCCGCCAGATGGCTTTGTCGGGCGGCGGGGCCAGCAACGTGGCGATTTTAGAACGCACCGCCGACGACCTTTATCTACGCCAGCAGTTCGATGAAGCGATCGGCGCCTACCAACAGGCCGCGGCGCGGGCGGCGGAATCGCGTCAACCCGACCAGGCGTTTACGCTTTGGAAAAAAGCGGCTTTGGTGGAATACCAGCGGTCGCGATTTTTGGAGGCGGGGCGGCGACTGCAAAAGTTAGCCCGGAAATACCAAACCAACCAACAGGCCGCTAAAACGCATCTGCTGGCGGTTTACAGTTTGAGCCGCGCCGCCGCCAAGAACGATACCGCGATGTCTGAGTATCTGGCCGCCTTGGAAGAGCACCTGGAGTTATGGTCATCCCACGACAATACGGCGGACCAGGTTCGGCTCTGGCTGGGCGCCATGCGGGAACATAAAAATAAGGATTACGACGCGATCGCGCTCTATCGGCAAGTCGGCGCCAAATCGCCTCATTTCGAGGCGGCGGTGCGCGGCCTGGCGCGCTGTTGGAAGCGGCAATTGCTGGCGTCTTCCACCAGCGAAAGCCGGGAGGATTTGTCGCGGAAAGCGAAAGCAGCGGCGGCTTTCCTGGAAAAACTCGCAGCGCCGGATTCGGTCGCCGAACAGACACTGAAACGTTTTGCCGCATTGGCGGCGGCCGACCTGCTCTTGCGTTTCACCAACGACAACTACGCCGTCGCCGAAAACCTGCTGCGAAACATGCCCACCGCAACGCAAACTCCAGACGTCGGCGGGCAATCTGCGGCGCGCATCAAGCTTGTGTGGGCGCTCGCCGGCCAAGGCGCCAAACGCCAGCAAGCGGAACAAATGCTCCAACAAATTGCAGACCCCGCGCCGGAAGATCTCTTCGCACTGCTCGAAGGCTTGGCCGCGATAAACAACCAGCCCGATGCGAACACCAAGCCCGACGCAGCCATTGCCCGCATGGTGCTGCAATGTGCGTCGCTGCTGGAGGCTCATCTGGCGAAAATGCCGCAGTCGCGGCACGTGCGCCTGATGACGCATTGCGCCGCCGCGTATCGGGCCACGGGTAAGAACGACGCGGCCCAGCGTCAATACGAAACACTGATCGACCAGCATCCTCGCAACGCCGCCGTTCGCAATGCCTACGCTGAATTTCTGTTCGACGCGCCGGCGACGCGCCGCGCCGCGCTCGCGCAATGGCGGATTTTGGCCAGTAAAAGCCGCCCTCAAACCGGCGGCTGGTATCGGGCCAAGTACGATGTGGCCCGCTGCTACTTCGCCTTGGGCGAAAAAGAACGCGCGGCGCAGTTCATTCGCTACATGCAAGCCGCGCCGCCGGGGTTGGAAAAAACACTTCTGCGCGAGCAGTTCCTGGAGTTGTTGCGCCGTTGCGAGCAATGACTCTGGAAGCGAGCATTTTTCGGGGCAATCGTTTTGAAACGCGGCGCGTGCCCAACCCTCGGCCAAGCCAAGCAATGAATACGCCACTCGCTTTCTTGAGATTTCTTGCAAATCTTGAACCGATTGGCGTATGCTCGCCTATGCGGTTCTGCTACGATCCGCCGTTTGAAAATCCAGACGCCTCCCATTTTGCCGACGCCCCCTGTTTTATGCTTCGGACGGTATGGCCTGACACAATCGCATCCTACTTAAGGCGAGCGTCACGTTTTCAGCCGCTTGAAGGATACGACCATGGTGGCGCACTAGGCGGTGGAAACGCGTTTGTATTTGGAGCGATTCCGCCAAAAGGCGTTTTTTGTCAATCTGAACAGGAGCGGGCCATGTGTGGGATCGTCGGCTATCTAGGATTTCGCGACGCCACCGATTTTCTCGTCGAAGGACTGCGGCGCCTCGAATACCGAGGCTACGATAGCGCCGGTGTGGCCACGCTGAACAATCGGAAGTCGTTTTCGCTGGTAAAAACGACCCAGCGCATCGATTCGCTGGCCGAGCTTTTGGAAGAAACGCCGGCCGCGGGCGATATGGGCATCGGGCATACGCGCTGGGCGACGCATGGTCCTCCTTCGGCGATCAATGCGCATCCTCACTTGGGCGGCGACCAAGAAGTGGTGATCGCGCACAATGGCGTGATCGAAAATTATCAAGTGATCAAGCAACGTTTGGAGTCGGAAGGATTTCAATTCCGCTCTGCCACCGACAGCGAAGTTATCGCGCACGCGATTGCCGCCGAACTCAGAAAACTTCGCGCCGGCTCCCCCAAGGCGGTGGGCGGAGAGGCGGGCGTCCGACGTGCGGGCGGCCATAAAAACGCCGCCAATAAAGCGGCGGCGCAACAGACTGCCGCCGACCATGAAATGCTGGCGGCGGCCGTGGCGCAGGCGGTTTCGCAATTTCGCGGAACGTATGGACTGGTCGTGTTGTTTCGCGACTTCCCCGATGTGATGATCGCGGCGCGGTTGGGCAGTCCGTTGGTGGTGGGCATCGGAGAGGGTGAGCATTTTGTCGCCAGCGATAGTTCTCCGCTGGCCGGCTACACCGACAAAATCGTTTATTTGGCCGATCATCAAATCGCGATCATCACAAAAAACACGCTCTCGGTGGCCCATCGCAGCCAAGGAAGAGTGAAGCACAACGTGGAAGTTCTCCCGGCCGACGAAGAAGACGCCGGCATGAACGGTTTCCCTCACTACATGCTGAAGGAAATTTTCGAACAGCCCGAATCGTTGCAAAACACCATGCGGGGACGTTTGAACGAAGAAGATGGCACGGCGGTATTCGGCGGATTCAACTTAACGCGTCAGCAGTTGCGGAACGTCGACCGACTGCTGCTCACCGCCTGCGGCACCAGTTGGCATGCGGCCCACGTGGGTGATTACGTGATCGAGGAAATGTCGCGTATTCCGGTGGAGGTGGAATATGCGAGCGAGCTGCGTTATCGCAACCCGCCGCTCAACGGCGCCACGTTGCTCTTCGCGCTTTCGCAGAGTGGTGAAACGGCCGATACGCTCGGCGCCTTGCGTGAAATGAAACGCAAGGGGCACCCCACGCTGGCCATTTGCAACACGGTCGGCAGTACGATTGCTCAAGAAGCCGATGGCGGAGTGTACCTGCATGCGGGGCCGGAAATTGGCGTCGCTTCGACCAAGGCCTATACTTCGCAATGCCTAGTGCTCACACTGCTGGGACTATTCTTCGGCCGCTTGCACCACCTCAGTTACGATGCAGGACGCCGCATCATTGACGATCTTTACGCCTTGCCCGAGCAGATGCGCCGGGCCTTGGAAACCGCCGAACAAGTGCGCGATATCGCCGAAAAATACTGCGGGGCCAACAATTTTCTTTATCTGGGACGGCAGGTGAACTTCCCCACCGCCTTGGAGGGCGCCTTGAAGTTGAAGGAAATCAGCTACGTGCATGCGGAAGGCTACCCGGCGGCGGAAATGAAACACGGTCCGATTGCGTTGGTCGACGAAAACACACCCAGCGTGTTTATCGTTCCCCAAGGTTATGTCTATGAAAAGGTGATGGCCAACATGGAGGAAATCAAGGCGCGCGGCGGGCCGATCATCGCCATCGTCGAAGAGGGCGACACCCGCGCCGCCGCCGTAGCCGACGATGTCATACACATTCCGCGAGCCCCCGAATATTTGCAGCCGATTGTCAGCGTCGCGCCGCTGCAACTGTTGGCTTATCACATTGCCGTGCTGCGAGGATGCGATGTCGACAAGCCGCGAAACCTAGCCAAAAGCGTCACCGTTGAATAATAACGTTAAAAAAACCCAGAGCGTTCGTCGATTCGAAAAGGAGTTCTTCATGCCTCAATCTGGACTAAGCTTCAACACGCGAAAAACCCTCATGGTGCAACTAGGAGACGCCGCCGGCGAGGAAATCGCGAGCCTCATCCAGCGGATGGCGTTGCGCATCGAGGAGTTGGAGCGGACCAAGGTAAACGTTACGCAAATCGTTCCCGCCGAAGCACGTGTGATTCCCATTTCACGCGCGGCGTAATATGCGTGGAAGAATAGCCTCCGTCGGGAAACGAGCCGTTGGCAACCGTGCGAAGTTTAATCATAGA
>QIKY01000099.1 GCA_003233175.1 Planctomycetaceae bacterium
CCCAGCGAAGGCTGGCACTGCACGCATCTGTATTACGAATTTGATCGCGGCGCCTTGGCGGCGATGTCGTCTGAAGCGGTGGCTGCCGGCCGTGAAAAACTGATTTCTCTGCTCGACCCCCAAGGTGAAACCGCTCCGGCGCGTTTGCAAACCGGCATTGTTAGCGGCCACAAGGCCGATTTCAGCCTCGTTCTGATGGACCCCTGCCCCTTGAAAATCGACGCGTTGCACCAGCAGATCATGGCCAGCCCGTTGGGCGTCGCCTTGAGAACGACGTACTCGTTCGTTTCGCTTTCCGAGATATCGGAGTATGTTCCGTCGGTCGAGCAATACGCGACGCGTTTGCTGAAAGAGGGCGAAACCGAGGGCAGTCCGGCGTATCAAGCCAAAGTGAAGGCGTATGAAGCCCGCGCCCCGATCATGCGGAAACAACGCCTGACGCCCGAATTCCCCGAATGGCCGGCGATGTGTTTTTATCCGATGAACAAGAAGCGGAAAGTGGGCGAAAACTGGTTCCTCACGCCGTTTTCCCGACGCAATGAGATGATGTCGGAGCACGCCCGCAGCGGCATGCAGTTCGCCGGACGCGTCACGCAGCTGATCACCGTCGGGTTGGGTGTGGAAGACTGGGAATGGGGCGTCACGCTGTGGGCGCGCAACCCCGAATTCCTGACGGAAATCGTCTATAAAATGCGGTTCGACGAAGCCAGCGCCCGCTATGCCGAATTTGGTCCGTTTTACACCAGCTACGTGGCGTCGGCGGCCGACATTCTTCAGCACTGCCGTGTCGGCTAAGGAATAGTCCTGAAATAAGTTACTGGTAGCGGTTCAGAAAAGCCCGGCATTTTCAAAATGCCGGGCTTTTAAGGTGAGCGGCAGATGAAAATTCACCTAATACAAGCACGAAGCGCAAGCGAGTGAATCTGCAAACGGTCATTCCCACGTAGGCGGGAACCCAAAAAAACTCACAGACCCCCGCTGCGTGCGAGTAAATTCTTTTCCGCCGCGCGCCTAATTCGGCGTGTAAATTCAGGACGGTTCCGCACCGTGCGGAGTATATTCTGCTCTGTTGTGAGCAACCTCACAGAGGTAGAATTGCGGTTTCACGACAATACTGCTTGAAACTCATCGCCCGGCCCGCCTGGAAGGCGGCGTCCAACAGGTACAAGGAAGTACGATGTCGGCCCCTGCTAGCACGACGAACGCGGCCAATACGACCGGCCCGGCGAAATCTGGCCGCTCCGGAAAACCGGGCTACTTCGCCACGGTTCCGCCGCAGGAAGTGCTGCCGATTGTTAATAGCCGCTTCGAATCGAGCGTGGGCGGAATTTATGTGATTGGCGATGTCACTGGTTTGCCGCTGGTGAAAGTTGCGGCGAATCAGGGTGTTGAAGTGATCGCCAAGATGGAGGCTGGCGGTCTTTTTCAAAGCCGCGCCGACAACGAACGGCTCGATTTGGTGATCATCGGCGGCGGGCCCGCGGGGCTATCGGCGGCGGCGGAAGCGGAGAAGCGTGGCCTGAAATATGTGGTGCTCGAACGCAATAAAGTTGCTAGCACCGTACGCAGCTTTCCACCGGGGAAGAAGGTCTACGCCGAACCGCAGTTTGTGCGCAACGTGAGCGACCTCGACGTCGACCAAGATCTTGATAAAGACGAATTTCTCGACCGCATTCAAACCCTGGTGCGGGAAAAGAATCTGCACATCAAGGAAGATACCGAAGTCTCGCAGGTGCGAAAACTGGGGGAGCGACGTTTTGAAGTCGAAACGGCCGACGGAAAATCGTTCCCGGCAAGGCAGGTTCTGGTGGCCATTGGTCGGCAAGGGCAGCCGCGTCTGCTGACCTGCCCCGGCGCCGACATGGCGCATAAAGTCACGTATCGGCTGCACTCGCCCGACGATTATCGCGATAAAGACGTGCTGGTTGTGGGCGGCGGTAATTCGGCCATTGAAGCGGCGTTGCTGCTTGCGCCGAATAATCGCGTCACGCTGGCCTACCGGGGCGACGACTTCTTCCGGGCGAAGGAGGAAAACCGCCGCCTGCTGGAGCAAGCCGAACACGCGGGACGCATCACGATTCTCTACAAGAGCAACGTCAAGGCGGTGCGCGACAACGAACTCGATATCGACGTCGCGGGCCAGATGAAAACGCTGCCCAATCACCATGTAATCGTTCAAATTGGCACGCTGCCCCCGGTCGACTTCCTGCTCGACATGGGCCTCGAACTCGATGGCGTCTGGACGCGAAAACGGGTTGTTTGGTCGGCGGTCGGTTTGGCAGTGGGCGTATTCATCTACTTTTTCGCCAAGCATTTTGTGCTGCGGTCAGAAGCCGCCGGCGAAGGGAAGCTGTTGCTCCCCGGCCTCACCTGGCTAACAAGCACGGGGCTACTCGGCTTTCTGGGGTTTCTGGCGGGAACCGTCTTGCCGCTTGCCTGGCTGGGCGGGCTGTCGGTGAAGCTGATCAACGACAACTTGGAATCGCGCGAGCGACAACCGCTGGTGCAATTGCCGAATGCAAAATCGTGGTTGCTATTGGGCGCTGTTGTGTACGCCATTTCGCTGGTCGCGCCCGGCGTGCTCACGCTCAACCCGAACGAAGCCGGCGCCGGGCCCTACTATTTGCCTGGCTTCGCCTGGCTGTATTGGGTTGTGCCGAAGTATTTCACGAACCTCTATGGCCTGTACTACCTGATGTATTTTTCCGCGATTGCAGGTTTTGGATTGTACTGGGCCCGCCGTTCGGGGCATCGACTCGTGTGGCGGCGCAACCTCACGATCATTGCCAGCCAATGGACGCTCTGGTGGGGCGCGCCCACGTTCATGGCGGTGTACCTGGGCCGCAATCCTTGGACGCCGCTGATCATGCGTTCGCTGAACGCTTGGCCGCTGAACATGGGCGCCTTCAAGCTCGCTCCGGATGTAGGTCCGGCCGACCCGGCTTGGTGGCATACCGTGGCGGTGGTGGGAGTTGTGTGGGCGGCGGTGCTCACGTTTATCGTGATTCCGTTGGTTACGCTGCGTTGGGGCAAAATCTATTGTTCGTATATTTGTTCGTGCGGCGCGTTGGCGGAAACGGTTGGCAACAGCTACCGGCATCGTGGACCGAAAGGCGATTTACCGCGCAAGCTGGAACGAATGGGGTTCGTCTTTATCGCCTTGGCGAGTGTCGCCACGGTGGCCGACCTATACGGATTCGCCGGACCGCTGGGCCTATACAACAAGTGGGTTGGCACGGCGCTGGCGGGCGCCGTGGCTATTGGTATGTATCCGTTTCTGGGGCAACGCGTGTGGTGCCGCATGTGGTGCCCGCTGGCGTTCTGGATGAACTTCTGGGGGCGTTGGTCGAAATTCAAAATCACGCCCGAAAAAGGCAAGTGCATCGACTGCAATGTTTGCAATCAATATTGCCAGATGGGTATCGATATCAAATCGCGGGCGCTGCAAGGGCGGCCGGTAACGCTGGTCGATACGCCCTGCGTGGGCTGTGCGGAATGCGTGGTGCGGTGCCCCATGGAGATTCTCCACCTGGGCGAATTACCGGCAGGCGGGCGGGCCGACTCGCCGAACTTGCCGATCATCGACCCGCCGCCAACGCGGCGCGAGAATGAGCCGGCGCCTATTCGGCGGCGCGTGGCGTAAGACTTTGTGATCGAAAGGATTCGTAACATGTCAAAAGATAAAATGAGTTATTACGGCCCGTTTTTTTGGGTTGCCGCCATTTCTTTTCTCGTCCCCTTGGCGGTGGCGGCCAAGGCGTTTCATGAAGTTCGCCTGACTACCCGGCCCACGCCGCATTTGGACGCTTCGGGCGTCGACCACGCCATCTGGGATTACCTACTCAAAACGCATGTCGAAAACGGCCTCATCGATTACGACGGCATCTCGCGAGATTATCTCTTTCAAACCTATCTGCGGCAACTCTCCGCAGCCGACCCTCGCCAGCTGACTTCCTCCGCCGACAAACTCGCCTTGCTCTGCAACGCCTACAACGCCTTCGTGGTCAATGGCGTTACCACGCATGGCATTCACGATTCCGTGATGAATTTTCGCTTCGAGGGAAAAGAGTTCTTCGATGTTCCTGAGCATATTTTTTGTGGACAAACCATGAGTTTGAACCACATTGAACATCAGATCGTCCGCAAGCGTTTCAAGGAGCCCAGGATTCATGTGGCTTTGGTGTGCGCGGCGCGGAGTTGCCCGTCGATTCGCGCCGAAGCGTATGTCGGTTCGCGACTCTCGCAGCAACTCGAAGATCAAAGTGTTCAGTTTGCCAACAATCCTAAGTACGTGGCGTTCGACGCCGAAAAAGGCGAGCTGTTTTTGAGCCCGATTTTGAAGTGGTACGGCGACGATTGGTCGGCCGCCGGCGGTTATCTGCCCTGGCTGGCGCGTCGTGTTCAAGAGCCGGCGCTCCAAGCCGCGATTGAAGCCGCAGCGCGAGGCGACGTTCCGGTCGCCTACTTCGCTTACGATTGGTCGCTCAATTCGCAAGCGCCGGCCGTGGGCGCCAGTGTGGCGGCGCCCGCAAAATCAGCGGAGTTTGGATCCGGCTCCATACCAAACGAGTAGAAACAAACGAGTAGAAACAATTTCAAATTCCTCCAGGAAGGTTGATTATCATGAGAAGATATTTGTTCGTTCGGCTGGGCGCCTGCGCGCTGCTTTTTTCGTTCCTCGGTTTTTCGCTGTTGGGTTGCCACCCTCGCCCGGCGCGGCCGGTGTATGCGCCGCAAACCTACACACCGCAAACCTATGCGCAGCCAACCGGCGGTGTTTCCGCGTCAACGGCGCGTTCGACAACGGGAAGCCCTGCGGCGCAACACCAGCACCAAGGCTCCGGCTCACGCTAGCACTTGGCGGAATAGTGTGCCCGACTTCACTGACGTCAGATCGCCTTTTCGCCTAGAATACTAGATTGGCCATAAGAACGTCACTCCCAAGGTAGCGGCATGGAAACTATTCGGACCAACCAAGCAGACGGCCCCCAACAACAGGCGCCTTCTCTCGACGCGGTGTGGGTGATCATTCCAGCGTTGAACGAAGAGCAGTCGCTGCCGTTGGTGCTCCACGACCTGCCCGCGGTGGGACGAGTGATCGTGGTCGACAACGGCTCCACCGACGCCACCGCCGAAGTTGCCCGGCGGCACGGCGCGAACGTGGTGGCGGAGCCTCGGCGAGGTTATGGCGCGGCCTGCTTGCGCGGTCTGGCCGAGATTCGCACGCTCGTGAATACTGGTCAGCCGGCGCCGCACATTGTGGTGTTTGTCGACGCCGACTACAGCGACCATCCCGACATGCTGCCCGAACTGGTGCGGCCGATTCAAAACGGCGCCGCCGATTTCGTGCTCGGCTCGCGGCTCCTGGGAAAACGGGAACCGGGCGCCATGCCTCCGCAAAGCGTCTACGGAAATAAGCTGGCCTGCTTTCTCATGTGGGCCTTGTTCGGCGCCAAATTCACCGACCTCGGCCCTTTTCGCGCTATTGCCTACCACGATTTGTACAACTTGGCGATGGCCGACGAAAACTTCGGCTGGACCATCGAAATGCAAATCAAGGCTGTTCGCGCCAAGCTGCGTTGGCGGGAAATTCCCGTCCCCTATCGAAAACGCATCGGCGCCAGCAAGATCAGCGGAACGATCAGCGGAACGTTCAAAGCCGGAACGAAAATTCTTTACACCATCGCCAAGTACGGCCTTTCGAAGCACGGCTTCTCCAAGCACGGGCCAACCGCGAATCGGAATAGCAGCGTCCCGCAAAACGATGGAAAGGCGGCGGCGTGAGTCAGCAGGAGGCGTCAGCCAGCGAACAGGCGGCCGAAAATCGTATTGGTTACTTGGCGGCCGTGGCGGCGCTCTCGACCTGCATCTATGGAATCATCGCAATTCTCAGTTGGCGGTTCGATTACGAACTCTCCGTAACCCAACGGCCGATTGTTCCGGTGTTGCTCCTCTTTGCGGCGGCCTTCGCCGGGTATCTGTTCGCGGTCCGCACGGCGATGCAAACGGCGCACAGCCGGAAATTGTTAGGGTTGATCCTCTGGTTTGCGGTGATTTTCCGCGCAGTGCTGTTGTTTTCGGTTCCGATTCAAGAGATCGATATTTATCGTTATCTATGGGATGGCGCCACGCTCGCCGTCGGCGTGAGCCCGTTTCGATATAGTCCCCAACAAGTTCTGGAAGCGGAGGCTGCTTCCACCAACGATGAGCAACTGTTGCGCGTCGTTCGCCTACGAGATAATAACCCCGCCTTGCGATCCATTCTTTCCAGGGTTCATTTCGCCGAACTGCCGACGGTCTATCCACCCGCCAGCCAGGCGGTGTTCGCCGCCGCGGCGCTCACAACACCCGACGAAGCTCCGGTTTATGCACGTCTGTTTATCATGAAAGCCTGGTTGCTCGGTTTCGATTTGGCCACGCTGTTGGTCGTGATTCAACTTCTGAAACTGTGCCAAAAGCCGGTCGAACTGTGTGTGATCTACGCCTGGTGTCCGCTGTTGCTCAAGGAAATCGCCAATAGCGGGCACCTCGACGCCGTGGCTGTGTTCCTGACCACGTTGGCGGTTTATCTCGCCGCGAGCGGTTTGCCGAGCGCCGATGGCAGACGGCGCCGGTCGATGACGGCAAGGTTTTTGCCAACACTCGCAGCCATCGTTTTGGCGTTGGCGGTGGGGGCGAAACTTTACCCGATCGTATTGGCGCCGCTGTTTTTTCTAGTATTCGCCCGCCAACTTGGCTGGCGCCGCGTGCTTTTGCCATCGGCTGCGTTCGCCGCGATCACGGTCCTCGTTCTTTGGCCGATGCTGCCACGCGCGGCGCCAATTCCGCAAACTCCGAAAAACGTGGTTTTGAACACCTCCGCGTTAGAATCGCAGACGCGTGAAAACGAAGGCGCCCATGACGCAGGCCCCGGTTCGCAACTTCAGTCCACGCAAAGCCTGCCGCCGCCAGCGATTCAAACGCCCGCCGCGCTGGTCGACCCCAGTTTAGGCATGAAGACATTTTTGCGGCGTTGGGAGATGAACGATTTGATTTTCCTGGTGCTGGTGGAAAATTTGAAACCGATGCACAAAGTTGCAGCAGACCACGTCGCCTGGTTCTCCGTGGCGCCGGAGGCTTGGCGTGTATCGCTCAACAAAAGAGTCGCCGAAGTTTTTGGAGTCGAAATGCGGGAGGCGCCCTTCTTCACGGCGCGGGCAATCACGGCGGCGGTTTTTTTGGTCGTGGCGATTGCGCTGGCGTGGCGCGCCGCAAGAACATCGAACCCCACGAACTTATGTGAGGCGGGGTTTCTCACCCTGGCCTGGTTTTGGTTGCTGTGTCCAACGCAAAACCCCTGGTATTGGACATGGGCCCTGCCGCTGTTGCCGTTCGCTCGCAGCCGCGTCTGGCTGGCGGTGAGCGGACTGGCCTTGTTGTATTACCTGCGTTTCTGGCTGAGTTACCACTGGACCGAAACGCCGGTGTGGGGCGGCCCTTATGTCGGATCCGTGTTCTTCGACTTCGTCGTGACGTGGATCGAATTCGCGCCCTGGTTTGTCTGCCTTGCTCTCAGCTTTGCCTTTCGAAAAGCGGTTGCTCGCAATGAGCAATGACAAATGGCCAGCCTTACCAGTACCGCTCAACGTGGACGTTACCGCGCTGCTGTTTGCTCGGTTCGCGAAACCCTTCTTCTCCGATAACGTCGACCATGGTCTCGACCATGTCAGGATTTCCGCACACAAAAATATCTGTATCTTCAGGCGTCGGCTGGAAACCCCATCGCGTTTTAATCGGTTGGCGGCGCCAGACGTCTTGAATATACCCCGCTTCGCCGCCCCAGGGAGCGTCTTCCTCTTGGGGGCGGCTGATGCAGGCGATGTAACTGAAATTGGGACACATCCGATCCAACGTTTCCAGTTCACCGCGATAGCCCAGATCCCAGCTGTGGCGGGCGCCGTGCAGCACCGCGAAATGTCGCGTGCCGCCGCAGACAAGATGCGTGCGCAGCATGCTCATGTAAGGCGCCAGACCCGTTCCGGTTCCGACCAGCACGACGTGCCTTTCAGGCGGCACTTCGTCGATCGTGAAAACTCCGGTAAACTTCGATCCCAGCCACACGTGGTCGCCCATGGCAAGCGCGAAGAGTCTGGGCGTCAAGGCGCCGGAACGCATCAGCACCACGTAAAATTCGAGGTACTCACGATCGACCGACGACGATGCAATGGAGTACGCCCGCCGAATGAGGCGGTCGGAGGGCGGGGCGCCATTTTCCTCGTCGCTAAAGTGAAAACGCTTCGCCGCCGCCGGCAAACCCAACACCGCGAACTGTCCAGCGGCAAACTCCGGCAACTTCCAGCCGGCGGGCGCCACGCGAAGAATCAAAAGCCCCGGGGCGATTTCAATTCGCTGCGTGACAATAGCATTTAGTTCGGGCGTATTCAGTTCATGCTTCCCCATGCGGTCGCTCCATCGGTCGAGAGGCGTGCAACAAATTGTGCGAAGACTTCGTGATCTAGTGCTTTGTCCCGGCTTAATTTTAGGACCAGCCGCAGGGCGCTAGCCCACGGTTCTGAGCAGGAAAACCGTGGGCTAGCGCCCTGCGGCTGATATCTTGCAACCCTAATTTTTAGCTGTGACAAAGCACTAGAAGCGTGGAAAAACCACCTCCCCGCTCAGAAGCCCGGCTTTTTCAAAAAGCCGGGCTTCTCGCGCCGCCAAGGCGAGCGGCAGATAAAAATTTATCTAATATAAGCACGCGGCGCAAGCGAGTGAATCGGCAAACGGTCATTCCCGCGTAGGCGGGAACTCAAAAAACACTCACGGACTCCCGCTGCGTGCGGGTAAGTTATTTTCCGCCGCTCGCCTTAATCCCCCTTTGGTAAGGGGGGGAATTCGTTTCTGTCACTCGCCAATACGAGATCAAGCATCTTCACTCTTCAGTTCAACGTTTTGATTTCACTCGGTTCAATCCAAGTGAATTTCCCGTCTCGCTTCAACACTTTTCCAGAGACCTCCAACTCACCGCCTTCAAAGCGCTGCTCGTAGAGTTTGGGGTACATAATGTGAGCGTTCTCGATGACGAAAATCCGGCCGTCCGCCGTATTGATGGCCAGCCCGAGTTCGTCCGGGGCGCCAATCGGCGCGACGCCGTAATCACAACCAGCGCAGCCGCTCTTTCCCTGGACCGTCACAAACTGGTCTGCTGCGGGCTTGGCGGGCGCCGGAGCTTTGGCTGACGTTTGCTTGCCTTGCGTTGGCGGCGCGGCGTACTTGGCCGGGTTGGCCAGAAACATGCCGCGTTGTTTTTCCGAGGGAAACTGGTAACGCATGCCGTGATAGTAGGCCGAAATTTCCGGTTTGCCGGGTACGTCTTTTTTCATATCCACCAGACACACCGCACACTTGCCGCCGAGCGCCAAATCGGTATCAAGATACTTCGCGGAGTTGGCTAGGAATTCCTGCTGCTGGGCGGCGCTGGGAAAAAGAAACAATCGTTTGTGGCTCATCGCGGCGTGACGAATCGAACCGGGAACGCGTTTTCCCATCTTGGCCAGACACACCGTGCAGTCGCCGCCAAGTGCGGGAACATACTTGGCCGGGTCGGCTAGAAACATGGATCGCTGTTTGTCGCCGGGAAAGTAGTACGTTTTGCCGTCGTACTTGGCCTGAAAGGCCGGCGAACCTTTCACCCATTTCTTCATTCCCACGATACAAACGGGGCAATACCCTTCCATCGCCACGCCGCCGCCCGCCATCGGCCGGGCAGCGGAGCCTTGCATGGTTCGGCTGGAGGAGCCACGCCGGGCCGGAGAGCGAGATTGCCCGAAAACATCGCCTCCCACCAACAAAAGAGTACAAAGGCCAGCCAATAACACCGGCTGGCCAAAATGTTTCCGTGGTGAAAAAGTCGTACGTAACATGGAGTTTCCCTCAACAGACCTGAACAAAAACAATGTATATGGCATCTCACAAGAGAAGCACTTTAGAATTGTATAATTGCACGGCCGCCCGGCAGCGTCTGTGAAATAGGCAACACTCGCGGAATTCGCCGAAAACCAAAATCGGCCCAAACGAACTGCCCGCAAGAAACACCGCCGGGTGATTAGGGGCGCCTTGGCGGTTGCGAAACGAGCGTTCGTTGGGTTGCAACCACGCGCACGGCTTGGCGACGGTCCATTTTCAGGTATCGGTCGCGGCCCAGCGCGCCAGGGGTGAAGCGGGTGAAGCCATCGTGATCGACCGCCACACGCCCGCGCGGCGATAAATCGAAGTAGTTTTCATCAGGACGCACTGCGTATAACACGCTGGTTAAATCCCAAGTGGGTCGGTCGTGTTTCGGTCCGCTGTGAAGCAAGTACGCCTCGCGCACGATGTGACGCCGCCGATATTGAAAATCGCGGGCAATGCTTTCACGCGGGTAAGGCGCCGCGACGCCAATTAAAAAATCGCTCCAAACAATTGGCGTTTCGTTCGGCCAGCGTTCAGCAAATCGGCGCATGGCCGCAACGCCGTTTCGTACATTCGCTTCCAGGTAATGCGAATTGCCGCCCACGGGAGAAAACGCCCCCGCCATCACCGATGCAAGACGAACCTTTCGCCTGACAAGCTCTTGGCCGTTCAACGCGCTAATATCATCCGGCGCCGATTCGAGCAGGTCCGCCAGATTGGCCGCCAAGCCGACTTGTACGATCACAACAGACCGATCTTCAGCCGCCGCCAACGTTCGCCGCAGCACCGAAACGGCGTCGGGGGCGGCGTCGCTGGAGAGTAGGTCGTGTGGATAGCGGAAATGCGCGCCGTCGCGAATTTCGACCAACGACAAATATTTGCTGTCTCTCTTTTGAGCATCCCGCGCGACGCCAATCGGAATATCGGGACGACCGTAAAAAGTGTTGACGGCGTCCACGAACGGCGCCGCCAGCCGATGAATTTTCGAGATCGTGACCGCTTCGATCGAACATTCCTCTCGATCGGCGAGTGCATGCAGCATCGCGAGCGCGAGCACATCGTCGACATCTCCCGTGATATCGGTATCGAAAACAACCGGAATAGGCGCCGCCGCAAAAACCGCCTGTGAAAGGAACGCCGTCTGTAATAAAAACGCCGCCGCGACGACGCGCAGTAGCAGGGAACTGCTTATGTTGTGATCATTCCCTTTGGTCATTGTTCGTTCACCTCCATTACAAAAGAATCAAACCTTACCACGAACCACTCCAGGACCGTCCGATCAATGAGTGTCGCCTTTCGCTGCGAAAGTAGCTTTCTTTCGCGGAGCGGTCGGCGACTAATCCCCGATTATTCACGAAATCGACTTTTTTCACAGCCTTGGGTTGTGGGAGTGAATTTTGTTCATTGATTGCGAGAGCGGGCGCACGGCGCCCTTTCCCCCACAGGTTGTGGGGCTGGATGCTGCTTGAAGAAGAAGTGGAGCAGGAGAACGGTTCGGAGATATTTCAATCGCGAAGCACCAACGACACGAAAGAGTATGCTTGGAAATCCGTTTGGCGAGCACGCTCCAGAAATTTCCGACACTCGATACAACGAAACGAAGCTGGTGAATAATCCGGGATAAAGGCTGAACTCCAACGGTGGACGGCCACAATAAAAAGCTCGCCGCCGCGCGAGATACTGGTGGAGCAACCGCGAATGTCGATAATGGCTCATACGACATTTTTTGCAACGGTTTCCCCCAAGCGAGAGCGAGTTTTTCGGCATGCTCCAAAAACCGGTTTACATGGACAACCACGCCACGACCCGCGTTGATCCTCGCGTGGTGGAGGCGATGCTGCCATTCTTTACGGAAACGTATGGCAACGCCGGCAGTATTAGCCACTGCTTCGGTTGGGAAGCGCAAGACGCAGTCGACGCGGCGCGAACCAGTATTGCCGGCGCCATCGGCGCCACGGCGAAGGAAATCGTGTTTACCAGCGGCGCTACCGAGAGCAATAATTTGGCGCTGCGCGGTCTGGCCGACCGACCGCGCCGCGGCAAGCATCTGGTGACCGTTTGCACGGAGCACAAGGCAATACTCGACCCCGCCAAGCGGTTGGCCCGGCGAGGTTTTGAGGTCACGTACTTGCATGTCGCTCCGCAGACCGCCGCCAACGCGGGCGTGATCGATTTACAGGAACTGGCCGATTCGCTTCGCCCCGACACCCTGCTCGTGAGCGTGATGTTGGCCAACAACGAAATCGGCGTGTTGCAGCCGCTGGCCGAAATCGGCGCTCTTTGCCGGTCGCGCGGCGTGTTGTTGCATACCGACGCCACGCAGGCGGTGGGAAAAATTCCGGTGGACGCGGCCGCCTTGCAAGTCGATTTGATGAGTTTTTCCGCACATAAAATGTATGGCCCCAAGGGCGTCGGGGCGTTGTATGTTCGACGTGGGAGTCCTCGCGTGCGACTAGAGCCGCTGCAAGACGGCGGCGGGCAGGAAGGCGGGCGTCGCAGCGGCACGTTGAATACGCCCGGCATTGTCGGTTTCGCCAAAGCCTTGGAGCTTTGCCGCGAAGAGGGCGCCGACGAACAACGCCGACTGCAAACCATGCGCGACCGATTGGCGGCCGCGTTGACGGAGCAAATACCGAACGTTCACGTGAACGGTCCGCCGCTTGCCTCGCCGGAGTTGCGGCTGGCGGGCAACCTCAGTTGCTGCTTCGAAAATGTCGATGGCGAAGCGCTCATGATGAGCATGAGAAATTTGGCGGTATCGAGCGGCAGCGCGTGTACGTCGACCAATCCTGAGCCGAGTCATGTGTTGCGGGCGCTCGGCCTCAGCGATGAACAAACGCGCGCCAGCCTGCGGTTTGGCTTGGGCCGTTTTAACACGGAGGAAGAGGTCGACTTCGCCATCGAAACCGTGAAAGACGCAGTAACCCGCTTGCGAGCCATGGGCGGCGTCGACGGTTAACCCGCGCTGCTTGGCGGCGCCGCCGATCGCTGGTACCCCAGCGATAACACCACGTTCAGCATTTCCTCATACGTGATGAAACGCCGACGATGCACGAGTTTGTATTCGTCGATGGCCTGCGCCAAATCTCGGGCGTCGGGGGTGAGGTCGTCGTAGCTGTTGGCGAACTGACGCCGCTCCCGTCCTGGAGTTGTGTCGGTGGCGCCGATTCGGCGGTCCACGAATGCGTCAGGTTGCGTGGGTGCGGCTTTTGGCATCAGGGCAAGACTCCTTGAATTCGCTCACTGCGGTTCTTGGCAATATGCAACCCTACGTCGCTGACTGGGAAAGTCAAATCGTGGTTTTGTTTCTTCGTTATCGGTGCGTGGTATAATGCGTGCGTTCCAACGGCGCGAAAGGAAAACACGCTAAAGCGTACACTCCAACGGCGCGGCGGGCAGGTGAGAATTTAACAACTGCGGCGGATACTTCGATGAAATATGGGCTCATGAAAAAAGTACTCCTGATTTCTCTACTGTGTTGGAGTTTTATGGCTGGGGGATTCGCCCCAACGGCTCTGGCCGAATTTGAAGTTGGCGTTGGGCAACGCAGCATCACGCCCGACCCTTTATTGCCGATTTCCGGAGGGCTGGGCCCTGGCTCGCCAGCCAAGGGAAAACGGGGAATGCTGTCGGCCCGAGCGGTTGTTTTCCGGCAAGGCGAGACGGCCGTCGCGATTGTCAGCCTCGACGTTTTGGGCTTTCCCGCCGTGCTCGGAGATCGGGTTCGCAAACAAGTTTCTCGTATGCCGCCGGAAAATATTTTGATCGGCGCCACGCACACCCACAGCGCGCCCGATTGTTACGCCTTCCCCGACGGACGCGGCGGCCACACCGCCGACCTGCCCTACCTCGATTGGGTTTGCCAGCAAACCGCCGCCGCCATCAATGAAGCGCTCGACCACATGCAACCGGCCCGTCTGAAAGTGGCCACGGCCGAAGCTCAGGGGAAAATCGCTTACAACTACTATGCGCCCAATCTGTACGACCGCCGCATGAGCGTGATGCAAGCCGTCGGCCCCAATAACCAAACGCTGGCCACGCTGGTTAACTACGCCATTCATCCCGAAGTGTTGGGAACCGGCCCCGGTTTGCTCAGCCCCGATTTAGTTGGGCCGTTGCGCGATCGGCTCGAAGCCCAGATCGGCGGCATGGCCATTTTCGTCAACGGCGCCCAAGGCGGCATGATCACCGCCGACAACCGCCTTCCGGCGAAACCCGGCGACGAAGGCCGTGCAAATCCTCGCGATTCCAGAACCTGGGAGGAATGCCTGCGTATTGGCCACACCATGGCCGATGAAGCAATGCGCATCGTTGAGAAAGCGCCCTTGCAAAACAACCCGGCGCTGTTCTGCGGCGCGATTCAAATTCGTTTTCCGGTGGAGTCCGACATCATGTGGGCCGTCATCACGGGCTCGCCCTTGCACTATCCTCACAACGAAGATCACTCCATCTCGGCGCGAATCAACGTGGTGAATTTGGGCAATGCACAGATCTTGACCATTCCCGGAGAAGCGTTGCCCAACATCGGTTTTTATCTGAAGCAAAAAATGCGCGGCCGCCACAACCTGCTGTTTGGACTCACCAACGACGCCTTCGGCTACATGCTCACCAAGGTCGACTTCAAGAGTTTCCCCCGATACGACTATGTCTCGCGGACATCGCTGGGAGAATTGACCGGCGAGATTTTCATCGAAAAATCGCTGGCCTTCGTCCGGCAATGCCCGCCGCCGGAAGGCGCCAAGTGAATCGAAAGCGCGTTAACGTATTTCGCCTTGGTTATTCGCCTGCCAAACCCGACCGGTTGCGGTCTCGTAGGCGGTGAGCCAGAAACCGCCGAAGCAGCAGGTGTCGATGCAAACCAAATGGCCGGCATCGAGAATGCGTCCGTTAGTTTGCGGCGTGTGGCCAACCACCGCGATTTTTCCGGAACAATGGCGTTTTGGCGTTTGCTGGAGATGTTGCCACAGCAAGACCTGCTCCGGCTGCCTGGCGAGCGGCGTTTGCGGTTCGTAGTTGGCGTGTACGAAGAAATGCGTTTCGTTCTCTGCGTACCGTTGGGTTGCCGTCAAAAACGCAATGTGCGCCGCGGGAATCTTCTCCAGCGAACCGTAACTTTCCACAGTGGCGTCGCCGCCGGCTTGCCGCCAGTATATGGTGGCGCCGGTTTGCAACGCGTCGAGCATCAAGACCTCATGATTGCCGATCAAAGAAATCAATCGGCAACGCGTTTGCAACTCCAGCAACTGCTCGATCACGCCGGCGCTGTCGGGCCCGCGGTCAATATAGTCGCCCAAGGTGATGATTGTATCATCTTGTGTTGGCGCAACGGATTCCAACAACGCCGCCAGTGCTTGGGCGCAACCGTGAATATCGCCAATTGCTATCGTCCGACCCGCCATAAGCTACTATTTCAACTATCACATGTATCGATCAATACGTGCAAAATCGGACATCGCCGCGAAAGGGGCCGCGAACCTCTTACCGTGGAGCGACCTCGCAAGGAATGAAACTCAAGGTACGCTTTTTGACCAGAATTTTCAACTTCAGGCGTTGTCTTGCAAGTTGCTCGACACGATTCTCGCCTAACGAACTGCGGAAGAATGCGCAATCGTTTGTGTGGCGGTAGATCATACCGTGGGCGTTTCACCCTCCGGTGGAACGACCCAAACATCGTCGGTTTCTTCGGTAGCGGGAATCGGTTCTCGGAGGCAGGGGTTCACAACACCCGGCAGCACGTCGACGGCGAACACTTCGTTCACGCCGGTGAGGAATTCGAGGTAGGCCACGCTCTGGCCGCTGCGCAAATCGACCACCGCCACGCCGCACCGCAGTTCGTCGCGCCGCTCGGCGATTGGAACACCGCCGAACACCGAGGTTTCGCGAATCTGTGAAAGGCCAACGAACGCGAACGGACCTGCAAAAGCTAATCCTCGCGTGTAACCGGGCATCGATTCGACGGCTTCGTACTTGCCAGTTGCCGGGTCGACGGTTCCCAATTCGCCACGCCCCGAATTCAAGACCCACAGTTTGCCTTCATGCAAACGCGGGGAATGCGGCATGGCGAAACCACGCGCGACTGTCTCGCCGCTCTCGACATCCAGCACGCAACCGCTACTGGCTTTGGTGGGCCGCCAGCCCGCCGGTTCGTTTGATTCAGCCATTGCGGTAACATACTTCGGTCGACCGTCTTGCATCGCCAAACCGTTGAGATGGCAGCGGTCTGTGCCTTCCAGTTTACTGATGAAGGGCGGCCGCCAGCGGGGCACGAAATTAAAACCGGCATGCAAGGTGCACAGACAAGAAAACAGTGTGTTGACCACCCACAATCCGTCGCTGCCCCAGGCCAAGTCGTGGCCGTGAATGCGGGCGGTATGGAACGACGTGCGAGGCAAGTAACATGCATCGTAGGCGCCTTTGGGCGGAATCTGGGCGGCCAGAGTACTGGCGTCGTTCAAGAACCAGATTTGATGCCGCGTTCCCACCGCGATTTGCTCACGCCCAACAGCCACGCCCATGCACTGGTCGAAGTTTAGGAACGACAGCGTCAGTCCGTCGGCGTTCGCACCCACCACCGCCAACTTCCCGGCGGCGTACGTCGAGATCAGCAACGAACAGGGCAGGCTTTTCAGCAGAGGTACAAAGTGTTCGGAGTGCTGGAACTTGATTTCCCGCATCGCCGGCTCGCCAGCGGCGGAGTCGGGGGAGGTGGTGTTTTCGTCGGCTGGCATTCTTTTTTCCGGAAACAGAGCCGTTTGTCAGGCGATTTTCGTTAATCCATCCTACGATTTTTCGTCGCAAAACGCGGTGCGATCGATTACCATGGTAACCGAATGAAATAAGAGGGATAGGCAAGACTCAGTGTGCGAGCAATGCCGTTTGGAACCACCCCACGCTGCGGTAAAGGCCACTTCCCGTGTTACGCAAACTGACCGACCGCTTGTTGCGAAAAAACAAAAACATCGCTCGCCGCCGCAAGAGCCGTTCTGCGCGCCGACGGGCGTTTGTCGACGCACTCTTCCTGCAGGGGAACAGCCGCGGAGTGGCGCTGTCTCGGCGTTATTTTTTTCCGGCGCTGGGAATGGAGTTGCTGGAAGAGCGCGCGATGCTGGCGGTCGCTCCCATGTTGCTGGCTGATATCGGGGTCTCGCCCGACATCATTGGTGAGATCACGGAGGTTGGCGGCGATCTCTTTTTCATCGCCAACGACGGCGCCAGCGGCGAAGAGCTTTGGAAGAGTGATGGCACGAGCGACGGCACGGTGCTGGTCAAGGATATCAACCCCGGCGGCAGCGGCTCATCTCCCCGCAATTTGACGGCCGTGGGCGACACGCTCTTTTTCATCGCCGACGACGGCGCCAGCGGCGAAGAGCTTTGGAAGAGTGATGGCACGAGCGCCGGTACGGTGCTGGTCAAGGATATCAATCCTGGTAGCGGTCGCTTGCCTCCCCGCGACTTGACCGCCGTGGGCAACACACTCTTTTTCGCCGCCTACGACGGCGCGAACGTTGCTGGGCTTTGGAAGAGCGATGGCGCTGACGCGGTCTTGGTTAAAACCATCAATCCCTTCGAATTGACCGCCGTGGGCGACACGCTCTTTTTCGCCGCCTTCGATGGCGCTAGCGGCCAGGAGCTTTGGATGAGCGACGGCGCCAGCGCCGGCACGGTGCTGGTCAAGGATATCAACCCCGGCAGCGGCAACTCCTTCCCCAGCGAATTGACCGCCGTGGGCGACACACTCTTTTTCCGCGCCTACGACCGCGGGAGCGACCGAGAGCTTTGGAAGAGCGATGGCACAAGCGCCGGCACGCTGCTGGTGAAAGATATCCGTCCTGGCCTTTTCGGCTCGTTTCCCCGCGACTTGACTGCCGTGGGCGAGACGCTCTTTTTCACCGCCAACGGTGGCGTGAACGGTGTTGGGCTTTGGAAGAGCGATGGCGCCAGCGCCGGCACGGTGTTTCTCAAAAACATCAACTCGGGCGTCGGCAACTCGTATCTTGACGACTTCACCGCCGTGGGCGACACGCTCTTTTTCTCCGCCAGCGATGGCGCCAGCGGCCAGGAGCTTTGGAAGAGCGACGGCACGGGCGCCGGCACGCTGCTGGTCAAAGACATCAACCCCGGCGGCGAGAACGCGCTTCTCCGCGAATTGACCGCCGTGGGCGACACGCTCTTTTTCACCGCCGACGATGGCGCCAGCGGCCGAGAACTTTGGAAGAGTGATGGCGCCAGCGCCGGCACGGTGCTGGTCAAAGATATCCGTCCTGGCGGCAACAGCTCGCTTCTTCGCGGCTTGTCCGCCGTGGGCGACACGCTCTTTTTTAGCGCGGTGGGCGCCGGTTTGTATTTGTTCAAGAGCGATGGAACCGCCGCCGGAACGGTTGCGGTCAACGACCAGCTCATTTTCGCCGATGGCCTTAGCTCAGCTCCGTTCAAATTCACGGAATTTAATGGAATGACCTTCTTTTCGGCCGGCCGTGCCATTTGGAAGACCGACGGCACAACCGCCGGCACGGTGCTGGTCAAGGATACCAATCCGGGCGGCGGATCGCGCCCCTACGATTTGACCGTTGTGGACGACACGCTCTTTTTCGTCGCCGACAATGGCGCCAGCGGCAATGAGCTTTGGAAGACCGACGGCACGACCGACGGTACGGTGCTAGTCAAGGATATCAACCCCGGCGGCAGCGGCTCAGACCCCTACTATTTGACCGCCGTGGGCAACACACTCTTTTTTGCCGCCGACGATGGCGCCAGCGGCAATGAACTTTGGAAGAGCGACGGCACCAGCGCCGGCACGGTGCTGGTCAAAGACATCAACCCCGCTGGAACGTATCCCGGCTCGTATCCTGGCATCTTGACCGCCGTGGGCGACACGCTCTTTTTCGTCGCCGATGACGGCGTCAGCGGCCAGGAACTTTGGAAGAGCGACGGCACCAGCGCCGGCACGGTGCTGGTCAAGGATATCAATCCGGGCGGCGGCAGATCGTCTCCCTTCAGATTGACCGTCATGGGCGACACGCTCTTTTTCTCCGCCAACGACGGCGTGGCCAACCGAGAGCTTTGGAGGAGCGACGGCACGAGCGCCGGCACGGTGCTGGTCAAGGATATCAACCCCGGCGGCGGCAGTTCGTATCCCGGCCCTTTGACCGTCCTGGGCGAGACGTTCTTTTTTCGCGCCGACGACGACGTGAACGGCACTGAGCTTTGGAAGAGCGACGGCACGAGCGCCGGCACGGTGCTGGTTAAGGATATCAACCCCGGCGGCGGCAACTCAAGCCCCGGTAGATTGATCGCGGTGGGCAACACGCTCTTTTTCCCCGCCGACGATGGCGCCAGCGGCCGAGAGCTTTGGACGACCGATGGCGCCAGCGCCGGCACGGTGCTGGTCAAGGATATCAACCCCGGCGCCGGCGGTTCGGCTCTCTACCCGTTGACCGCCATGGGCGAGACGCTCTTTTTCTCCGCCTACGACGCCGCCAGCGGCTATGGGCTTTGGAAGAGCGATGGCGCCAGCGCGGGTACGGTGCTGGTCAAGGATATCAACCCCGGCGGCGGCTCGGCTCTCTACCCAATGACCGCAATAGGCGACACGCTCTTTTTTGGCGCCGACGACGGCGTCCACGGCAGAGAGCCCTGGCGCCTGCGGGTATTGGGAACGCTGACCGTCACGATTGCTCCCACTTCAATCAGTGAAAACGGCGGCGCGGCCATCGGCACGGTCACACGGAGTAATACCGACGACCTTTCTCAGCCGCTAACAGTCAACCTCTCCAGCGACGACACGACCGAAGCCACCGTTCCCGCCACGGTAATCATTCCAGCCGGCGATGCCAGCGCGACGTTCACCATCACGGCGGTCGACGATAACGTGTTCGACGGCGCGCAAACGGCCACGATCAGCACTGCGGTCACGGACTTCTTCGACGGCAGCGCTGTGGTGGAGGTAACCGACTCGCCTCCCCCATGGCAAAACCCGAATATACCTGCCGATGTCGACGATAACGGGGTGGTTGATCTTCGCGACATCCTTTCAATCATTGGTTTCTTGCGTTCCAATGGAGTTTCGTTTGTATTGCCGCCGGTAACTCCAAGTTTCACGCCGCCTCCGTTCGTGGATGTCAACGGCGACGGCGTGGCTAATATTTCCGACCTCCTGGGAATTATTTCAGTTCTCCGGCAGCAAGCCAACTCCGGCGGGGAAGGCGAATTCAGCGAGGCGGTGGATACGGTATTCGCGAAAACGCCAGACTTCGCCTCCAAGGCCCTTTTTCGCCGGCCGTTGTCTCGCCGCCGAACAATCCAACTAGAGGCGCTGCCGGATCCCTTGGCGAGCCAAGCGTGGTTGGGTTTCTCGCTTGAGCGTGTGTCCGAGACGAAAGCACGCTTCACCGCTCACGGTTGAAAGTGGCGTCTTTTTCGTTCAACGGTAAGCCGCAGGCGCCCGAATCTTGCAATGCGAGGCGATATTTCCAGCGAATGGTCGTTGAGCGTGCGGCGCCGGGCGGCGAGTTTTTTTCGTCTGGGCATGTCGTTGGCTGGCAGGCGAGGCGTGTTTGTTCGAGGCGACCAATCTGGGCGGTCGCATTGGGCAAAGCATCCTTCGGAAACAGCACCGCCGAGAATAGCAACGTCGACGACTCGCCCACCGCCATCTCACAGGCGTTGTCTTGCAAGTGAAACGGTAGGTTGCAGGCGTAGGAACTGCCTAGAAAATGCTCGTTGCAGCCTTGTGCCGCATTCGTTCGGCAGGCGATATCAAACACCAACGCACGTTCGCGGGGCAACGCCTCCACGCTGCCCGACCAATGGTTTTTGCCCGCCATGCCAACTAAAAACCCGACCCGCCCCCGCCCTTCCAACAACTCAATGCTGAGTTGTTGGAAGGGCGGGCTGGTGGGCCAATCGGAATGAATATCATCTTCGAGGGAGCGTAGCGCGGCTGCCGGTTCGCCGTTAAGAACCACCTCGACGGCGTGCGTCCAACGATCGTCGCGCCATTCGAACATTAACGCCAAACCGCTGCCGGTTTCGTCGAGAGCGGTTAAGGCTTGCGCGGCTTCTGTTTTCACGATTTGTCGCCTTGGGAGTTATCCTTGATTCGCCACTGCAAGTATGAATCCAAAAAGCCTTGAATCTCGCCCTCCATCACTTTGTGGAAGCTGCCCTCGTAATGGCCGGTGCGGGCGTCTTTGACACGCTGGTCGGGGTGCAAAAAGTAATTTCGAATCTGCGAACCGAAGCCGACCTTGGCTTGGTCTCGATATTTTCCCGCTTGCTCGGCTTCTCGCTTTTCATCTTCCAGACGAGCCAAGCGAGCGTACAGCATCTTCCAAGCGGTGGCTCGGTTTTTATGTTGGCTACGTTCGTTCTGGCACTGCACGGCGACGCCGGTGGGCAAGTGCGTGAGCCGGATGGCGCTATCGGTTTTGTTCACGTGTTGCCCGCCGGCGCCACTGGCGCGGTAGGTGTCGACGCGAACATCGCTTTCGTCGATTTCGAGGGCGGCGGCGGCGTCAACCTCGGGCGACACATCCACCGCCGCGAAACTGGTTTGACGTTTGCCTTCCGAATTGAAAGGACTAATCCGCACCAAGCGGTGAATACCCTGCTCGCCCTTGAGGTAGCCGTAGGCCATGGGGCCTCGAATCGCGATGCTGGCGCTGTTGATGCCCGCCTCTTCGTTATCGCTGCGGTCGAGCAAGGCAATGCTGTAGTCGTGCTTTTGCGCCCAATGGCCGTACATCCGCAGCAGCATATCGGCCCAATCGTTGGCGTCGGTTCCGCCATCGCGGGCGTGGATCGTGAGAATGGCGCCGGCGCTGTCGTGCGGGCCATCGAGCAGTGCTTGAAGTTCGAGTTGGTCGAGTTGCTTGCCCAGCCGAGCGATTTCCGCGGCCACTTCGGCGGCGGTTTCTTCGTCTTCGTCGGCCATTTCGAGCAGAACCACCAAGTCTTCACCGGCTTGAAGCAGCGATTCAAGAGGTTTGACGATCACGTTCAGCGTCTTCAGCCGGCCAACGGTCGCCTGCGCCTTCTCCTGGCTGTTCCAGAAGTCGGTGGCGGCCATTTGGGTTTCAATTTCGCCGACCGCTTTTTTTTTGGCGGCGTAGTCAAAGACTGTCTCGCAACTGGAGGATGCGGCGTTGAATCGCTTCGGAGCGGTCGGCTAGTTCTCGATCGACCATGGGTTCAATACTCCCTGAACAAGATATTTCCTCAGTCACTATACCGCGTCGGCCAGACAACGCACAGGCGCCGGGCGCACAACCGCAACAACCGCCAAGAACCGCTGGGCGGCGAAATTCCCGGCGGTCAATACGCCATACCGCCGACGTCGAGAAGAGACGCGAGCTACCGTTGAAAAACGGTCCGCAATACAACGGGTTTGGAGGAATTTACGATGTTGGCGAACGAAGCAAATATCCTGATTGTCGACAACGATCCTATTATGCTGACCGGCATTGCGGCCGTGTTGAATCATGAGGGTTTTATTTGCCATTGCGCGGCCGATTCAGAAGCAGCTTTTAAGGCGGCTCGCGCCATCGTGCCCGACCTCATGGTCTGCGACGTCGACCTAGGCGGCGAGAGCGGGTTGGATCTATACCGCGATTTTTATCGCCAAGAAACTCTTCAAGACATTCCCGTCGTGTTCCTGGCCAGCGCCGGGCGCCCCGATGTGATCGAGATGGTGCGGGAGGTCGGCGGCGCCTACTGCCTGACCAAGCCGTTCGATCCTCATGTGCTGATCGATATTGTGGACAGAGCCCTCTGGATGCCCCACCTCATTCGCACGCGTGTGGAGCAATCGCACGTCAAGCGGCCGAAAAAGCCGGCTCAGAGCGTCACTCAATAATGCGGAGGCTTTTCGTCTTTGGGGTCGGTGGGCGGTTGCTTCAAGGCGTCTCCCAGGTTTGACAGCCGCGTATTCAGATTATTGAACTGCGATTCCAAGCGAGACACGCGTTTTTCACGATCCAGCGAAACGTCGTCGAGATCTTGAACCGAGCGCTGCAAATGGGTAAACAGTAGTTCCAGATCATTCAATCGGTCGGGAAGATTGCCTGGTGGCGTCGGCATGATTTCGTCGGCTTGAGAGGTTGGGAAGACTATCTTTTTCGTTCCATCATCGACGAACCCTAGCGAGCGGGCGGGAACGCGTCAAGATCGAGATGTTGGTTATACTTCGCATGCACACAAGGGTGCGCGGTAGGAGTTATGCCGTTGCCCTGTTGTTTATACACAAGTTATTTTGGCTCCGGGTCCCCAGGTTATCCAAGCGGCGGGAGTGAGCAGAAAATCGATCCCGGCGGGATCCAAGCCATTAGCCGGTGGTCGAGCGCAGCGAACACCACCGGAGGATTGAACCGCGGAAACACCGCATCCCGGAGACATCTGAGGTTTTGGCAAGGGGTGTTTGGCATGATTTCCTCAATTTTTCGTGGTTTCGAGGAACGGAATGATGGCGGGGTT
>QIKY01000414.1 GCA_003233175.1 Planctomycetaceae bacterium
CGCCGCGCAAATCAGCCGCCACGCGCTAGCGTCCGGTTCTGTGGGGAATTGCAACAACCGGACGCTAGCGCGTGGCGGCTGATGAATAATCAGGGTGAAGGTGTTGGAGTTATGGCCGACCAAAAAAACGCCGAAAAAAAAACGTTTCGGATGCGTCGCTTGTGGCAGTTATTGGCGCTGGTCGCTGTAGCGTGGGCGGTTGTGGCGCTGGTCCGCCGGCTGACGCCCCCTCCAAGTATCGACATCGCCCGGGAGGCCGTCGAGCAAGGGCGGTTCAGCGAGGCTGTTGCGCTGTACGAGCAGCATCTGGCCGGGCGGCCTGAAGATTGGGGCGTGCGAACCGAATTGGGTTTGGTGTTGGCCGAATTTGATCGGCCGCAGGCATTGAAGGAGTTCCGCCAAGTTCCGGCAGACTCGGAAGCCTATCCGACCGCGCAGCGTCAGATTGCCTTCATCTGTTTGGCCGGCGAGCGTTATCAAGAAGCCGAGGAAGCGCTGTTCCAGCTCATCGACCAAGCGCCCGACGACGGCGCGTTGCAACTGATGATGGCGGAAATGTATTTTCGACAGGGGCGGGCCAGAGCGGCCCTGACGTATGCGAGGAAAAGTGCCGAACTGCTCCCCAACAACCCCCGCACGCACTTTTTGACGGCGGAGCTGCTCGACGACCTTGGCCGCGCCAGCGAAATGATTGCTCCGCTGGAGCGAGCCCTCGATCTCCAGATCGATAACTACGCGGCGCATTTGAATTTGGCGTATGCCTACGCTGAAGCTGGCCGGCCAGCGGACTCGCGTCGAGAAGCGGAATGGTGTTTGGCGCGTAATCCGGCCGATATCAATGCGCGGCGTTTTTTAGCGCAGGCCGCTCGCGATGAAGGCAAAACCGAAGAGGCGCAACTGGAAATCGAACGGGCCTTGGCCTTGGCGCCCAACGACTTGGAGTGTCGGCTGCTGGAAGCCGAGTTGTTGTTGTTTCAAAATCAGGCCGAACAAGTATTGCAGCGGTTGCGGCCATTGTACGAACCTTATTCGCGCGACCGGCGGTTGGTCGCCTTGTTGGCTCGCGCGGCCGCATCCTCCGGACTCAAAAAAGAAGCGGAGAAATATCGGCAACAAGTGCAACGGCTAAGCGAGTGACGCTTCCGCCGCGTCGCGGGTTGGCTGCGGCGCGTATTGGGCCACCAGCGCGATCAGCTTCGCGCGATCAATCGGCTTGGTGGTGTAGTCGTTGCAGCCGGCGGCGAGGCACTTGGCTCGGTCGGCGCTCATGGCGTGCGCGGTCAAGGCGATGACCGGACCGGCATAGCCCGCTTCCCGCAATTTCCTGGTCGCTCCGTAGCCGTCGAGCACCGGCATTTGCATATCCATGAGAATCACGTCGAAGGGGTCGGCGTCGGCCAGTGATTTTAAGGCCAGCTCCAGCGCGATTTGTCCGTTCTCGGCCACCGAGACTTCGGCGCCGGCCTTCTTCAAAATGAACGAGATCAAACGTTGGTTATCAGGACCGTCTTCGGCTAGCAACACACGGCATTTTAGTTCTTCGAGGTTCGCGGCTGTTTTCTTTTTCGGCTCGGCGGGAGTTGTCACCTCGGAGGTTTCGTCAATCATGGCCACGCCGGCCAACGGTCCGGTGCGCACCATGACGGAGAAAGTGCTGCCCTCGCCGGAGATGCTGCGCACCGCGATATCGCCTCCGAGCATTTCGGCCAGCCGCTTGCTGATGGTTAATCCTAGGCCGGTTCCGCCAAAACGGCGGGTGGTTGAGGTATCGGCCTGGACAAACGGCTGGAAGAGGTTGTCGACTTGTTTTTCCGTCATTCCGATGCCGCAGTCGACGACGTCGAATTGCAGGCTGGGCGCGGCGGAATCGGCCTCCAACAATCGAACGACAATCTGCACACTGCCGACTTCAGTGAATTTGATCGCGTTGCCGACTAAATTGATAAGAATTTGCCGCAGCCGGGTCGGGTCGGAGATGATCTGTTTTGGCGTTGGGCCGTCGTATTTAATTTCCAGCGTGAGGCCCTTCGCCTGGGCGCGCACGTTCATCAAGGAAACCACGTCGATTAGAACCTGGCGCGGCGAGCACTCGATCTGCTCCACCTCCAATTTACCAGACTCGATCTTCGAAAGGTCGAGGATGTCGTTGATGATTTGCAGAAGATACTGGCCGTTTCTTTGGATCGTTTGCAGGCCGTCAACATTTTGAGGGTCGGTAACGTTGCCCAAAACGATCTCCGCAAACCCCAGAATCGCGGTCATGGGCGTACGGATTTCGTGGCTCATATTGGCCAGAAACTGACTTTTGGAGCGATTCGCGGCGTCGGCTTCGGCGCGCAGTAGTTTCTGCTCGCGAATCAGGACATTTGTTCGCACCACATTCCGGATGCGGGCCTTCAGCACGCCTTCGGAAAACGGTTTCGCGATGAACTCTATCGCACCTAGGTCGAGCGACTCTTCGATCATTTTGGCGTCGGAACTGCCGGTCACCATGACCACTGAAATGTCGCGGGTGCGTTCATCGCTTTTTATCGCTTTGAGAAGGTCGTTGCCGCGAAGTCTGGGCATTTCCTGATCAAGCAGCATCACATCGGGGCAACATTCGTAGATCTTTTCCAAGGCTTCGAAACCGTTGCCGGCCAATCGAACCGAGCACGAATCTTTATCGATTGCGTCACTCAACATCGTGCGCATCAATCGAGAATCGTCCACGATGAGAATTTTGGTCTGCAGCCGAGAGACGCTCGCAGATTTGTTTACTGATCCATCCATTTGCCCTGGCCTGATTTCGTTTGGCCCTTGTGGTCGGGTTGCGTCAGGCGGCGAATTCAGACGCCAGCCACACACACCAAAAGGTAGCCCACGAAATAGCCAGAGGCGACTTCAAAGTATTTCCGTTTCGCCGACAACCGCTATATTCGCACCATTTGAACAAACCGGTTTATTCACCGGCCCGAAAATAAGTCAATCGCTTCGTAGACCTTCCCGCTGACACAAATCAGCCGTCGTACGTTGTCTCCGTGCATTTGTGTATAAACAACAGGGTTGATTCCGCGCCCAACGTAATTGCATTGATCGGTGGGTGCTGGCGTCCGAATGCCGTTTCGCGGGCGAAGAGCGGGCGTCCAACTTGGGCATTCGACTTCGCGTGAATCGGAATAATGATCGCGGGGCCTGCTCAGGAATGAACGTCGTTTTTCACCGACGCGGAGAGCGGCTCTCGAATTACAGGGCGCCGGTCCCGAGAAGCGAGCGTCTGGCGTTTCGCAGGCGGCGCGGCGAGCGCCAAACTCACATCAAACCAATACTCAGCGCCGTCGTCGCACTCCACGACATCGTAGGTTGCGCGGCTGCGGGAAGTGGTGCGCCGTTTTTTCGAAGTCAGCCCCAGGGCTTCCAAAACGTCGGCCACGTCTGACCGATACGTCACTTGAAACGGAGCACGAAGCGATCCCTCTCCGGTGCTCAAAATCCCTTCTAAGCAGGAGCGGAAACAAAAACGCGCGAGTTCCGCGCCTTGCTCGTCGCCCTGCTGCTGCGCCACCCAACCGGCGAGAAAGTGTGCGCGAGGACTCAAACAGAGCGACGCCAAGAGTTCGTCGAGCAAATCTTCGGCGTCGGCAAAACGTCCCTCCAAACAGGCATGAGAAACGCGCGTGAGGCCAACGTCTTGTTGTTCACGCATGTGGAGCGCCGCCAGCCGCCGCGCGGCAAGATACCGCTCGACGCCAGGGTTTTCGAGAAGAGCTTCAAACGCTTGTTGCATGTGATGGATTCCCATCGCCTTGTCGTTTCGTCGTCGCCATATGCTACTCCGCTTTTGCCGCCGTCCGCCTATCGAAGCGACACACCACAACGATCAATACCACGCTTCACCCGGCCGTGAAGAGTAGTGCCATCTTCAGCCGTGCAAGAGGCATCACTCCAGCGTAAACAATACAGACGCTAAATTGCAATACTTAATGCGCGCATTTGCTTCTGCGAGCGCACCTTGCGGTTGGTAATTGGCACGGCGCTTGAGGGAGGAAGTGGAGCGAATCTGGTTGGGCGTTGCTGGAACCGCGCCTGGTAAAATGACTGCTGCCAGCGGCGGGTTTTGGTGCGCGGGTGTCTTGGCGCCACACGCCCTGTTCTCATCCCGAAATCGAGATTTGATTTTTATCCTTTCGCTATTTCTTCTTCCCCATGCTTCTCTCTGTTTTTTTCTGCTCTGCGGCCCGCTGCCCCTTTGCGACCGTTTCCCTTTTTCTTCGCACAGGATGCCGGAGCGATTGCCCATCGGATACCACCCGCTCATGGCTTGCATCCTGTCGGGATAGATAATTGGGTTGCTCATTCCACTTCAACACGCCAAATTGCAGGATGGCGTCAAACGTTTTGTTCTCCGACTCACGACTCTTCTTCTTCGTGCTCTTTGCGTTCTTCGTGGTGAAATTGATCGTTCGGCGGCGTCGTTCGGCGGCATGGAGAATCGTTGGCCGGACAGGTTCACCACGAAGGACGCGAAGAGCACGAAGCATGGAATGCAACGATCTCTCCCATCTCGCGAGCGGCGAACGGAAGAGCGTCGGGATAGAGGACTGCGCGGTCATCCCCAAGGCAGTCTCGCACAAAGTCCGCCGCCGTCGGCAAATATCTTTAACAGACTAGGCACAGCGGATCTCGCCGCGCCCGCCGCGTACGCCTGAACACACAAACCACGAGGTGCGTTCGCATTTGCTTCTGGCGTTACGGGAGCGGCAAGAGTTTCGGGTGCGGAATGCGCCGCCCAAACACACGGCCGAAGCGGCGCTGCAACGTTTGAAAATCGTCGCGGAGGAAAGCATGCAAGCTTTCCGGCGGTTTCCGCGAAAGCCAGTATTGCGAAAGTTTGGCCATCTGAGCGTCGTACTCAGCCTGTGAGTGCGTATGCTGGTAGCAACGGCCGGGGTGCCGCCTCAAATCGCCGTTGAACTCTGGGTTGATGTGCCAAAGTTCGTGAAAAATCGTGACTAGTTTTTCATCAAACGACATATTCTGGAAACGCGGCAGATAGAGAGTGAGGATGTAGAAATACTCCTCGCCGTGCTCATTTAAGAGCTTTTGCACCGCATATTTGCGTCCTCGACGGAATCCCTGTTCGGCCCCATCCTCAAAACGCATGGGGGTTAACGACGCATACAAGCCATGTGAAACCCGCTTGCGAGTTTGTGCAAACGCAAACGCCACCCGCCCGACTTCAATGTGGTGCATGTCTGGGACGCGTTGGGCCACGTCTTCACAGAGTCGTCGGACATGATCGGTAAAATCGAACCCCGAAGAGTCGAGACGAACCGCCGAATCCGAACGCATGGGGACTCCCTTCCGATGCTGGAATTTCGCCTAGGCGTCTTTGGCGTCAGACGGCTCCTCAGCGTCGGAGGCTACTTCCTCTGTTGCGTTTTCCCCTGAAGCGGCATCATCAGTTGCGGCATCATCATCGGCAAGCAATTGATCGTCAGTGAGTGCGTCGTGGTCGTCGTCGGAAACCGCATCTTGATCCGCCGGACTGTCGCCGAAAGATGGTTTTTCGCTTCTCTCGACGATCCGATCGTGAACGCCAACAAACTCGATGAGGGCGCGGAATCCGGCATCGCCCAGACGCCGCCCCGCCAGATGCAAGACACGCGTATAACCGCCGGGGCGATCGACAAAACGCGGCGCCACTTCTTCAAAAAGAATGCTTACCGCGGTTTTATCACCCAGCAATTGAATAGCGCGGCGGCGTGCGGCGACCGCCGGCGCTATGGCCTGGTTCCACTCTTGCCACTTCGGGCTTTGACGCCACTCTTTCCACTCGCCGGTGTTTCGGTCGGCCGAGGTGGCGAACTGTTCCGCCGCCTCGACGTGCTTGAGCGAGTTTTTCGCCAGCGTGATGCATTTTTCCACCAATGGGCGAACTTCCTTCGCCTTATGCAACGTGGTGATGACGCGGCCTTTTACCTTGGGCGCGTTTTCCTCACCATCGGCGTCTCGCTCGCTGAGAAAAAGACTGCTGGCAAGGTTTTTAAGCATCGCCTTGCGATGACTTGAACTGCGGCCAAGCCGCCGTCCTAACTTTCTGTGTCGCATGATTCCGCCGAGTCGTTAAACGTGCAAATTTCGATGTTTTCAATGAATGCTGTTTTCAATGAATGCCCGAGGCGTTATTTCGCCCGCAGCATTCCAAGCCGCTAGCTCGGCGCGGGAACCCGCATCCCCAAACGCAGCCCTAGTTCGGTCAATTTCTCGCTGACTTCAATCAGCGTGGTGTCGCCGAAGTTACGCACTTCCAACAGTTGGTCTTCCGAACAGCGGACGATATCTCGAACCAACGTCATGTTCTCCGATTCCAGGCAGTTTATCGCCCGAACCGAAAGGTTCAAATCGGCCAACGTCATATTGAGCTTTTCCTCCAGCGCGGCGTCTCCCGAATTATTAGGACCTCGAACCGGCGAATGCACTTGCGAGCCGAGTTCCAGGTACTGCACAAACGGGTTGAGGTGCTTGCGAAGAATTTTCGCCGCCTCCACGACCGCCATTTCAGGATGCACCGAGCCGTTTGTCCAGACTTCAAGATGCAACCGATCGTAATTCGTTTTTTGGCCGACCCGCGTTTCCTCGATTTCATAACGAACGCGCGTCACGGGGCTATAAATGGCATCGATCGGAATGATGCCGATTTCGTGTTCGCCAACGCTGTGCTCCGTAGCGGGCACGTAACCACGACCATTTTCAATGACCATTTCCATCAGAAACGGGACGTCGTCGGTGAGCGTGGCCAGTACGTGCTCTTTGTTGATGACTTCGACATCGGCGTCGCCTTGAACGTCGGCGCCAGTCACGGGACCTTTTTCCGACTTCTCGACCATGATCACCTTGGTGGAATCGCTATGGTTTTTCACCACCAACGACTTCACGTTCAAGACGAGGTCGGTGGCGTCTTCCAGCACGCCGGGAATGGTGGTGAATTCGTGCTGTGCGCCGCGAATTTTAATTTGCGTAACCGCGCTGCCTTCCAAGCTTGAAAGCAAGATCCGCCGTAGGGAGTTGCCAATAGTAACGCCGAAGCCGCGTTCAAACGGCTCTGCGGTAAAACTGCCATATGTCGAGGTGAGCGTTTTGCTGTCGCATTCAACCAGACTGGGCAACTCAAAACCACGCCATCGAATATGCATCGGAAGCCTCCGTAAAGATGCGACAAGCAAACGTCGCGTTATATTTCAAAACCAAAAACGACCGGGCGCGAACGCTACACACGGCGTTTTTTGGGCGGCCGGCAGCCGTTGTGAGGAACGGGCGTGCAGTCTTCGATTGTCTTGACATTCAACCCGGCCTGCTGCAAGGAAGTGATCGCACTTTCACGCCCCGAACCGGGGCCTTTCACACGAACGTCAACTTCCTTGACGCCAAACTTGGCCGCTTTTTCCGCCGCCTGCTGCGCCGCACATTGGCCGGCGAACGGGGTGCTCTTGCGACTCCCCTTGAAGCCGGCGGTTCCAGCACTGGCCCAACAAAGCGTATCTCCACGCGTGTCGGTGATCGTTACCGTGGTGTTGTTGAATGTCGCCTTAATGTGGACGATGCCCACCGTCACATTACGGCGAGGCTTGCGTTTTTTGGTCTTCGCCACTGAAAATCCGCTCCCAAATCTTGCTGTATTTAATTACTCGGCGCCAAAACCGATTCGCAACCCAATGCGAAGCGGCTTCCAGAATATTCTTAACGCAGGTCTTTGACGCCCTTTTTGCCTGCAACCGTTTTCTTGGGCCCCTTGCGAGTGCGTGCGTTGGTGCGGGTTCGCTGCCCCCGCACGGGCAACCCTCGGCGGTGCCGAACGCCGCGGTAACAAGCGATATCTCGCAATCGCGTGATGTTCTGCTGCAACTGACGCCGCAACGGGCCCTCAACCGTGTAATCTCGCTCCAACAACGCAGCCAAACGGCCGATTTCGTCTTCGGCCAATTCGCGTGATTTTTTATCGGGACTGATCCCCGCCTTGAGGCAAAGTTCGCGAGACACTTTCGGCCCCACGCCATACAAATACGTCAACGCGATCACGGTCGACTTGTCGTTGGGAATATCAACACCCAGTAAACGCGGCATCCTTCAGCTCCCGGCTAAATAACAACTCAAAACGGTCAATGCAATCAATCCCGTAACACAATCAACCCTGCCGCTGCTTGTGGCGAGGGTTCGTGCAAATGATAAACACCTTCCCACGGCGGCGAACCACCTTGCAATTCTCGCAAATTCTCTTCACGCTGGTGCGAACTTTCATCGTATTATCATCCTGCAATCGTATCTGCGCGGTCAGTTTCCGCTCGATTATTCTTCCGCCGAACGGGCTTGTTACAACACGCGGTCAAAAACGGGGGGAATGCACAAACGCGTAATTCCGGCTCATCCGAGACCTTACCCCGGCCAACCGGAGAAAGAACGGCTCCACAATTATGCAAACCGCCAAATATAAGGGCTCGGAGCCTATTTGTTCAAGGCCCGATTTCATTTATTAGCACATTCTCGCTCGAATTTACCCCGCAACGCGAGTAGTGACTGGAAATAGCCCCTCAAATTCCATGCCGCTCGCACAAACACTTTCTCATTTCGGCCGATTCGACATTTGCTTCTCACGCTTATCAATCGCCTGACGGATCCGCTCAAAGACCTCGTCTGGCGAGCCCACGGCGTCGATCGTGGCCAGCAAGTTCTTGTCGCGATAATATTCTAAAAGCGGCGCTGTTTGATTGCGATAAACCCGCAACCGGTTTGGAATCGTTTCGGGGGCGTCGTCGACCCGGCGTTCGCCTCGTTCCGACCTCGCCGCCAGACGCTCAAGAAGTATTTTTTTCGGCACGCTCAATTCAATCACCAAACCAATCTCTCTGTTCGTCGCGGCCAGGTAGTCGTCCAGGGAATGCGCCTGGGAGATGGTTCGCGGAAAACCATCGAACAGGCAACCTCGCAAGCAATCGGGCTGATCTAACCGCTTGCCGACAATCTTCACCACCAACGCATCGGGCGCGAGCTGACCTTGGTCGATATACTTGGAGGCCAGCATCCCCAGTTCGGAGCCTTCCGCTTGCGCCTGCCGCAGCATTTCGCCCGTCGAAATGTGTGGCGTCCCCAGATAATCGGTCAGCCGATTCGCCTGCGTGCCTTTGCCTGCCCCAGGCGGGCCGATGAAAATAACAAGCATGCCGGGCTCTCAAGCGAATTGCCTAAAAACAAAGTGGGTGGCGCCATCACCTATTCCAGCAATCCTTTGTAATTCCGCATGACAAGGTGGCTGTCGATCTTTTGCACCAAATCAAACGCAACACTTACCGCAATCAGCAGGCCGGTTCCGCCGTAAAAACTCGCAACCGAGAAACTCACGCCCAAACTACCCGAAATTACAGTGGGAACAATGGCCACCAACGCCAAGAATCCCGCGCCCACGTACGTAATGCGGAACATCACCTTCTCCAGGTATTCCGCAGTCCGACGACCGGGCCGGTAGCCTGGAATAAACGTGCCATAGTCTTTAAGGTTATCCGCCATTTCCTTAGGATTAAACGTAATCGCGGTCCAGAAATAACAAAAGAAATAAATCATTCCGATGTACATGAAGTTATAAACCAACGACGTGCCGCCGCCAAAAAAATCGCGCATCCGACCCATCACGATTTCCGTCGCCGGCGCCACGCTCGCGATCATGCTGAACACCATTGGCGGCAGCATCAGCAGACTGCTGGCGAAGATGATCGGCATCACGCCCGCCTGATTGATTTTCAAAGGCAGATACTGCCGGTTGCCGCCGTAAACACGACGCCCGCGAACGTGTTTGGCGCTTTGAGTGGGGATACGGCGCTGCCCAAGCGTGATAAACACCACGCCCGCCACCACGGCCACAAACAGAAACACCAATATGAGGAGCGTTTCCACGCCGATTTCACCTGATCCGAAACTCTTCAACTCGAACTGTGCGTTCTTCAGAAGGTCGAACCCCGACATGGGCATCCGAGCCAGAATACCAGCCATGATCAACAGGCTAATGCCGTTGCCGATGCCGTACTCGTCGATTTGTTCGCCCAGCCACATCAGGAAAATGGTGCCGCACGTCATGGTAAGCACCGCGGCAATCTGCCAGCCGAAGTGCAACGTACCGGTGGCGTCGCTTAGAAAAGCAGGGTTCACCAAAGGCGGCGCTGTGCTAATGCCGTCTGAAGGCGGCGCCATAATATACATGCGCACGTAGGCCCAGCTTTGCAACAGACAAAGGCCGACCGTCACATACCGGGTGTATTCATTGATCTTCTTTCGCCCCGCTTCGCCTTCCTTGCGCAGGTTTTCCATCGGCGCCCAAACGCTGCCCAATAATTGAAAAATGATCGAGGCGGAAATGTAGGGCATGATGCCCAGACCGAAGATCGTGGCCTTGCGAAGATCGCTGGCGCTAAACACCGCAACCTTCGCCATGATATCTCCGAAGCCGCCCGACTGGTCAGCGCTGGTGTTTACCGACTCTTGGTTAAAAAACGGCAAGACGACATAAAAGCCGACTCGGTAAACCGCCAAGCAAAATAACGTCAGAAATATCTTCTTCCGCAACTCGGGAATTGTAAAAACAATGCGGATTTTTTCCAGCATGGTTCGATCCGTCCTGGTGTGACCTGAAAGCAGATGCTACCGAGAGCAGCATTCCGTGCTTATGATTTCGCCGCCGCCTCTTTTTTGACCGCGATCTTTTTGCGAACTGCCGTTCTTCCGGGCAGGATCACAACTTTTCCACCGGCCTTTTCGATTTTTTCCACCGCCGACTTACTGAAACGATGCGCCGAAACCGTCAACTTTTTGTCGAGTTCGCCGTCGCCGAGAATCTTCAGAACATCGAACCGGCCCTTGGCCAATGAGTTCTCTTGCAGCGACTCTAGCGTGACTTCTGCCCCGTCTTCATAGGCGGCGGACAAGTCTTTTATATTCACCGCCGTAACGATCAGGGCGAATTTGTTGTTGAACCCCCGCTTGGGAATCCGGCGAACAAGAGGCATGGCGCCGCCCTGAAACACCGCAAGACGCGACCAACCCGAGCGAGATTTCTGCCCGTTATGGCCACGGGCCGATGTCTTGCCATGCCCCGAACCAGGACCGCGCCCCACTCGGCGACGCTTCTTGAACTTTTGAATGCCTTTGTTGACGTCATCTAAATTCATGATATCGAGACTCCTCGCAGCCGCTCGATATCTTGGGCGGTGCGCAATTGCTCCAATGCGTCGAAGCAGGCTTTCACTAAGGTAACAGGATTATTGGAGCCATAACTCTTGGTCAAAATATCGGTGATTCCAGCCGCTTCACAGACGGCGCGCACCGCCGCACCCGCGATCACGCCCGTACCGGGACGAGCCGGAATCAGCAGCACTTCGGCGGCGCCGAACCGCCCCTTTACCGAGTGCGGAATTGTGCCTTCCTGAACGGTGGCTTTCACCATTCGGCGTTGCGCCTGCTTCTGCGCCTTTTCGACGCTGGGAGGCACTTCGTTTGCCTTGCCATAACCCCAACCGACCCGGCCCTTGCCATCGCCGACCACCACCATGGCCGCAAAACTAAAACGCCGGCCGCCCTTGATCACCGCGGCGCAACGCTTGATTTTTACCGTGCGGTCGATAAAGTCGCTACGCGTGTCTTTATCTCCACGCCCGCCGCCTCGCTTGGATTTCGCCACTCTAACACCCTCTCTCGAAACGTTGAATTCCTTCTGGCAACTCTCGCGGTCGCCAAGGCTACCGCCAAACATTGCCACTCTTTTGAGACTCTTTCGCGACGTTGCACCGGCACTGAAGCACACGTTCGCCGAGTTTCGGCTACAGCTTCAAACCCGCCTCGCGAGCCGCATCCGCCAAGGCGGCAACTCGCCCATGATATTGGTAGTGCCCCCGGTCGAAGCAAACCTGCGTCACCCCCGCCGACAAGGCCCGTTCCGCCAACGCCTTACCCACTACTTCCGCAGAACCCTTGTTCCCGCCGTACGAAAGCTGTTCCCGGACGTCTTTATCTCGCGTGCTGGCGGCCGCCAGCGTGCGGCCGATCGAATCGTCGATCACCTGGCAATACACATGCCCATGGCTGCGAAACACACTCAACCGCGGGCGGTCGGATGTTCCTCGCACGCGGTTCCGCGTGCTGCGCCGCCGACGCAACCGCCTTTTGCCGATTGTTTTTTCGTGATTCACTAAACTACCCTCTCCCGTTACGCCCTCTCCCGTTAACGCCGCTTCCCGTTACGCCGCTTCCCGCTAGGTTGCCGCCTTACCGGGTTTAATCTTGACTTGCTCGTCTTGGTACCGGATCCCTTTTCCCTTGTAGGGCTCCGGTTTCCGCAACGCCCGAACTTCCGCCGCAAACTGGCCCACCTTTTGTTTGTCACACCCCTGAACCACGACATGCGTCTGGTCGGGGCAGGTGACCGTCAAACCGGCGGGAATTTTCTTGTGCAATTCGTTGGCGAAGCCCACTCGTAATTGAAGCGTATCGCCGGCGATCGCACCGAGGTACCCAACGCCGACTATTTCAAGGCGCTTTTCGAATTTCTTCAAAACACCCTCGACCATATTCTGCACCAACGAACGCGTCAAACCGTGAAACGCCCGCGATTGAGCATTTTCCGCCTTGCGACTCACGTTGAGAACTTTTTGGTCGTCGCTAAACGACACTTCCACTTCCGGGCGATGCTCGAACGACAGTTCGCCTTCCGGTCCCGTCACCTTCACCATCCGACCGGCAATGTCGATCGTGACATTACTGGGAACCGAAATGGGTTTATTGCCAATACGCGACATGATCTTTGTAATCCGCGATCTGTGTAATCCGCTAATTTGTAATCCGCTAAAACGAACACTTGCCGCAACCGGGCGGCTGCCGCCGCTCACCATTTGCGGCGACTTCGCTACCAAACTTCGGCCAACACCTCGCCGCCCAAATTCTTCTGGCGCGCTTCTCGATCACTCACCACACCCCGACTGGTGCTGATGATCGTAATTCCCAGGCCATTCAAAACGGGCCGCAAATCTCGAGCGCGGCTGTAAATACGCCGGCCGGGTTTACTCACCCGGCGTATATTTTGCACGAGACGCTCGCCATTGGGGCCGTACTTCAACTCCAAGCGGAGCTGATTCACCGGCGCCGCTTCGATTTCCGTCCATTCCCAGATATAGCCCTCTCGCTTGAGCACATCAGCCACACCCTTTTTTACTTTGGATAGCGGCATGTCCACATGAGGACGCTCGACACGCACTGCGTTACGAATTCGCGTGAGCATGTCGGCAATCGGGTCGGTCATCATAATGAGATCCCTCCTTACCAACTTGCCTTGCGAACGCCGGGAATAAGCCCCTGGTCCGCCATTTCTCGAAAACAAATACGACAGATCCCGAATTTTCGGTAAACCGCCCGAGGACGGCCGCACAACTTGCAGCGGCGTTCTTGCCGCGACGAAAACTTCGGTTCGCGAAGCGCCTTCGCAATTTTTGATTTACTTGCCACGTAAACAATTCCTGGTAACGACTCTTAAAATGAACTGATCGACTACGGACCCCATTAACTGGAAACCCAACCAACCTCGCGACCCTGCGCCGCAGTTCGTGATTCTACACAGCGGCATCGCTCGCTCGGAACGGAATGCCCAGTTTGCGGAGCAACAAACGACCTTCGTCGTCGTTGTGCGCTGAAGTGACAAACGATATATCCATACCCTGAACACGAAGGAACTTATCAGGATTCAACTCCGGAAAAACAAGTTGCTCGGAAAGCCCCAAGCTATAATTTCCCCGGCCATCGAACGCCTTGGGGCTCACGCCCCGAAAGTCGCGAACGCGAGGCAGCGCGATTGAAACCAGACGGTCGATAAACTCGAACATCCGCTGGCGCCGCAGCGTGACCTTGCAGCCAATCGGCATTCCTTCACGCAGCCGAAAACCAGCCACCGATTTCCTCGCCAACGTGATGATCGGTTTTTGCCCGGAAATTTGCGTGAGCGAATCAACCGCTTGCTCCAGATGCTTTTTTTCCTGGATTGCCGAACCGACGCCCATATTGATCACGATTTTCTGCAATCGAGGCAACGAAAGCCGATTCTTGCGCCCCAACTCTTCCGCCAGGGCAGGCAATATCTCACTGTTGTATTTTTCTTGTAAACGGGGAATCATCTTAGGTTCCGCACGCCTTCCTTACCTAAAAGTTACTTCTTTGCATACGCCGCGCGGGCGGGCGCCACCGTACCGAGCGTTGCACCGCTCACTTTGGCGAAACGCTCCTTGCTGCCGTCGGCCAAATATCGAAAACCGATCCGCGAACGCTTGTTCGTCGCCGGGCAGACAATCATGACGTTCGACGCCCGGACCGGCATTTCCTTCCGCAGCCGACCGCCCTGCGGGTTCTTCTGGCTGCGGCGCACATGCTTGTAAACAAGATTCACGCCCTCAACCAGCACCCGCTCCGTGGCGTGATCCACCGAAAGCACCTTGCCGCGCTGGCGGCGGTCGTCTCCGGAAATCACTTCCACGATGTCGCCGGTTTTGATTTTCATCAGAGAACCTCACTCGCCAAGCTGGCGATTTTCATGAATTTCTTTTCGCGTAACTCACGTGCAACCGCGCCAAAAATTCGCGTTCCACGAGGGTTACCGTCAGGGTCGACAATCACGACCGCGTTGCTGTCAAAACGAATGTAGCTGCCGTCAGCCCTTCGCGTGGAATGCTTGACGCGCACGATCACCGCCTTGACGACGGCCTTCTTCTTGATTTCACTGCCCGGCACCACGCTCTTCACGCTGCACACGATAATATCGCCCAGGCCGGCGAAACGGCGGCGCGTGCCACCCAACACCTTGATGCACATAACCTCTTTGGCGCCGGTGTTGTCCGCCACCGCTAGTCTTGATTCTGATTGGAT
This sequence comes from Planctomycetaceae bacterium, assembly GCA_003233175.1. Lineage (GTDB taxonomy): Bacteria > Planctomycetota > Planctomycetia > Pirellulales > Pirellulaceae > SZUA-33. Next base: position 14,926 of record QIKY01000414.1, read on the forward strand.
CATCGTTTCACGCCCATCTCGCCGCGATACCCGTTACCATCAACCGCCATCTGGCGGTTAATCCTTGTCGCCCGTTTACTTTTACTTTTCAGCAGCCTCTTGGGCCTTGCTGGCGTGCCGCAAAGCGGCGACGTCAACCGCCCGGCTCTTCTCAACCACCCGGACAAGATCCCAGCGTTTTGTTTTGGAGCGGGGAAGCGATTCGACAATCTCGACCGTATCCCCGACATTCGACTCGTTGTTCTCGTCATGCACGTGGCACAGCGTGCGACGTCGAATAAACTTTTTATATTTAGGGTGCTGCACCACGCGGGCGATTTGAACCACGCGCGTTTTTTCCATTTTGTCGCTTGTGACAACACCTGTGGCTACTCGTTTTGGCATCGCTGAACTGGCCGTCCCTTATTAAAATTTCGCTCGTAAAGTTTAACATTAAGGATCATGGCTGTTGATCCGGATGTCCTGCCTTCACCCATCTGAAGCGACGTTCAATCTGCCGCTTCAACGCCCGCCGTTTCAACGCTATCCGTTTCAGCACCAACCGCTTCAACACCAGACGTGTCAGCACTGGCCGCCGAAACCAACTCTCGTTCACGAAACACCGTTCGAATCCTAGCGATCAAACGCCGCATTCGGCGAATTTCTCCCGGCGCCTCCACCCGCTCCGACTGCGACTGCAGCCGCAGTTTGAACAAACTGCCAATGGTGTCATTTAGCGTGGCTTGCAGCTGCTCGCCGCTCATCTCACGTAATTCCGACGCCTTCATTGCCTCGTTACCTTCTTACTAGATAGCCTTTGCTATATCTCCTGCCGCTTCAAAAGCCGCACCCGCACAGGCATCTTATGCGCCAAGCGAGCGAAACAAACCTTGGCCTGCTCCTCTGTCACGCCGCTCAATTCGTAGAGCACCGTGCCGGGCTTCACTGCGGCAACCCAATGCTCGGGTTCGCCTTTACCTTTTCCCATGCGGGTTTCCAACGGCGTCGAGGTGATTGATTTGTGCGGGAAGATCCGCACATACAACTTGCCCTCGCCGCGCACATATTGTTGCGCCGCGATACGACCCGCCTCAATCGTCGACGCTTTGATCCAGCCCGCTTGAGTGGTCTGCAACCCGAAGTCGCCAAACACAACTCGATTGCCGCGCGATGCGTTACCTTTTAAACGACCGCGCTGGCTTTTTCGGTGCTTGACCCTCTTCGGCATCAGCGCCATTGCCATCTCCTTCGTACATACCTTGGTTGATCCACACCTGGACGCCAATGTGCCCCTGAGCGGTTTTAGCCTCGGCGAAGCCGTAATCGATTTTCGCCCGCAATGTGCTCAAAGGCACCGAACCCAAACTCTGTTTTTCCCGACGAGCCATTTCCGCCCCGCCCAGCCGTCCCGCCAACTGCACTTTAATGCCCTTGGCGCCGGCGTCCATGGTCTGCTCCATGACCCGCTTCATCGCCCGACGAAAACTCGCCCGACGCGACAACTGCTGGCACAAATCCTCCGCCACGAGCAACGCTTGCAACTCGGGCCGGCTGATTTCCTCAATTTTCAAATTCACCCGCCGCCGAATAAGATTCTGTATCTCTTCCTGCAGCAACTCGATTTCCTGACCCTTTTTACCGATAATCAAACCTGGCCGCGCGACAAACAACACCACCTTCACTTCATCACGCGTGCGCTCGATCTCGATCTTATCGATGCCGGCGTTTTTGTATTGTGTTTTCGATGGATGCTTCTTGATGAAGTCCCGAATCCTTTTATCTTCGATTAAAAGCTCGGAAAAATCCTTCTTCGATGCATACCAACGGCTCGCCCACCCTCGCGTGATGCCGGTGCGGAATCCAATTGGGTTAACCTTTTGGCCCATCTGCTTACTCTCTCCCTGGAAAACGGTGAACGGTAAAAACCGCCGCCGCCAGCCTTTTTTCTACACGTGCCGCCGCCCGCCTACAACCGAGCCCTCGCAACAACGGGCGGCTAAAACGCACGACGAACCTAGGAAATCAACGCGACCCCAACTCTTCCTCCGAAGATAACGTCACATGAATATGCGACGTCCGTTTCTTGATCATGAACGCCATCCCGCGGGCTCGCGGCCTCACGCGTTTAAACATAGGGCCCCCGTCCACGCGGGCCTCCGCCACCACCAAATCCTGAACCTTCGCCAAGCTTCCGGAATTTTGCTCCGGGTCTTGTGCATTGCCCAAGGCGCTGAGAATGACTTTCTCCAGCATCCTGGCCCCGCGATGAGGCTGGAAACGCAGTATATCGAGAGCATCGTCCGCATATTGCCCGCGAACCAAATCAGCCAGCGGACGCACCTTTCGGGCGCTAATGCGTGCGTAACGATGCGAAGCACGAAACGACATTTTTATCAAGCCTCCCACAAACCCTTAACAACCGCGACACGTAACAACCGCGCCTTACCGACCAAACCGCCTCAACGCCCGCCCTTGCCGCCATGGCCGCGAAAGGTGCGAGTGGGCGAAAACTCACCCAGCTTATGGCCCACCATATCTTCTGTGACGAACACCTTCAAATGGTGCCGGCCATTGTGAACCATGAACGTATGACCCACGAACTCCGGCACTATCGTGCAAGACCGGGCCCACGTTTTTACTGGCTCCTTGATACCCGATTCATCCAACTTCTGCACCTTCAGGTACAGCTTCACGTCGACGTAAGGACCCTTCTTCAGTGACCTGCTCATGCCGCTACTTTCAACTCGCTTACCTGGACGCTATCCACCCGGAAAAACCCAACAACTATTTGATCCGCGTAACTACTTGATCCGCAATTGGCCGTACCGCCTGGTGCGACGCCGCCGAACGATCGACGAATTCGAAGCCTTGCGACGCTTGCGCGTCCCGCCGCCCTTGGCCGGAACCCCCGTCGGACTTACCGGATGCCGGCCGCCCTTGGTCCTACCTTCGCCGCCGCCGTGAGGGTGGTCAACCGGGTTCATCGCGGTGCCGCGAACATGCGGACGCCGCCCCAGCCAACGTTTCCTGCCGGCCTTGCCGAGCCGAATACTGTTGTGGTCGGAATTGCCGACCTTCCCGATGGTCGCGCGGCATTTCGACGAAATACGCCGAATCTCGCCGCTGGGCAGCGTAATTTGCGCCCAATCGGCTTCGCGAGCCATGAGCGTGGCGCTCGTTCCCGCACTACGGCACATTGATGCGCCGGCGCCGGCCCGCAACTCCACGTTGTGTACTACTGTGCCCAGAGGAATTTTCGACAGTGGCAACGCATTCCCGACCGACGGAGGCGACTCAGGGCCGCTCTCCACCTGCATACCGGCTTTCAAGCCGTCGGGCGCCAGTATATACCGTTTTTCACCATCGAAATAGTGCAACAAGGCAATACGAGCACTTCGATTCGGATCGTACTGGATGGAATGCACTCGTGCCGGCACGCCGTCTTTCGCCCGGCGGAAATCAATAATGCGATAACGCCGTTTGTGCCCGCCACCGCGATGACGAACTGTAATTTTCCCCTGATTATTTCGGCCGCCGGTTTTCTTCTGCGGCCGCAACAAACTCTTTTCCGGCTTGGCGCCGCGCGTCAATTCCTTGAAGTCGCTGACGCTTGAGTCGCGGCGACCTGGCGACGTCGGTTTGTATTTTCGAATTCCCATTAATCCACTCGCCCGCTATTCCACTTGTACACCGAAGCCATCACCACACCGAAGAAACCGCCTTCCGCGGAATCTTGACTTAGAAGAAATCGATACGATATTCTTCCTGCAGCGTCACCAACGCCTTCTTCCAACTCTTGGTATGGCCATGCTTAAACTTATGACGGCGAGGCTTGCCAAGGCGGTTTTGCGTCCGCACCTTGACCACCTTCACGTCGAACAGGTCTTCCACGGCCAGCCGGATTTCACTCTTCCCAGCCAGCGGATTCACCTCAAACGCGTACTGATTGTATCGATCCGACCGGTGCATGTTTTTTTCAGTCACCAGCGGACGCAGCACAACCTGATACGACTCCAGCTTCATGCTTGTCTTACGACCGGCTTTTCGCTGCATCTGTTTTGCCATCACCAACCCCTTACGCCGAACACCCACCGACAACACACTAACCAACAGAGGCTACCAATCAACCAGCCTTCAATACATCCAAAGCCGCCTTGGTCACCAATAATTTCCGCGGCCCCAACACCGCCAAGGCATTCAAGTCGCTCACCGGCAATACGGAAACCCCCGGTATATTCCTCACACTCTTGTAAATATTCGTGTCGTTCCCCGCCGTGGCCACTAAGGCCGTCGAACCGCCGAGCCCCAAGGCGTTGAGCACCTGCGACATCTCACGAGTTTTCGGCGCCTCAAACGTCAATTCATCGACAACCACCACCTGCGAATCTCGCAGTTTCGAGGCGATCGCCATGCGAGTCGCCGAACGCACCGCTTTTTTAGGCAGACGATAGGAAAAATCCCGAGTATGCTTAGCAAAGGCGTGCCCGCCGCCCCGCCGATGACACACCTTCGAAGAACCAGCACGGGCGTGCCCGGTGCCCTTCTGGCGGTACATCTTCTGGCCAGAGCCAACCACCTGCCCCCGACTCTTGGAGCCGAAAGTACCCAGCCGCAGGTTCGCCTGATACATCACGACCGCATCATGCAACAACTGCTTATTGATTTTCGGCGCGATGTCAGTCCACTCTATTGAGTAAGACCCCACCTCCTTACCGCTACGATCAAAAACAGGCAAATCCGCCATCGGTACACCAAACCTTTTTTGCAACAAACGCCAACCCAGGCACCAACGCAACACCAAAACCACTAACCGAGGCGATTCGTCTCCTGAACCACCAACACGCCGCCATTCGGCCCAGGCACCGCACCTTTCACCAACAGCAAGCCATTTTCAGCGTCGACGCGAACCACTTTCAAATTTCGCGAAGTGATCCGGGCAGCGCCATACTGCCCGCCCATCCGACGCCCCTTGAACAATCGCGACGGCGAAGCACTACAGCCCGTGCCGCCTGCGTGGCGATGCACTTTTTTAACGCCGTGCGTGGCCCGCTGACCGGAGAAGTTATGTCGCTTCATGACCCCGGCAAAGCCGCGGCCCTTACTAACGCCAACCACATCAACCGAGACCACATTCTCCAGTACTTCAACGCCCAGCTTCTGACCAACCTCACAGCCTTCGACAGAGCCGCGAAATTCGCGCACTACTCGCTGCGGTTCGCAATTGGCCTTGGGGCGGTCTGAAGAATTCTTGCCACCGATTTTCGCGACATGACCACGTTCGCTTCGCCTTGCCAAGCGACGAGGCTTATCCTGATAACCAAGCTGGACGGCCTCATAGCCATCTCGCTCGACCGTTTTCAACTGCAGCACGCAACAAGGACCAGCCTGGATGATCGTCACCGGAATCGCCCGACCCGTCTCGTCAAATATCTGCGTCATCCCGACCTTCCGGCCGAGTATACCTTTTAACATCAGAATACGCCCTGTGGTTCTGCCGCCTGAAGGAGACCAGAGAAAAACCCCGGCTTACCTCCACGGCTTCCATATCATGTTCATACCGTCCGCAATGAGGGACGGCCTTATTTTACTGAAGCCTTGATTTTGATATCGACACCCGCCGGAAGACTCAACTTATTCAACGCCTCAATCGTCTTGGCGGTCGCCTGAACGATATCAATCAGCCGCTTATGCGTCCTGATTTCAAACTGCGTACGAGCCTTCTTGTCAACATGGGGTCCGGAAAGCACCGTATAACGCTCAATGCGCGTGGGCAGCGGAATCGGACCATGCACTTCGGAGTGAGTGCGTTTCGCCGTATCGACAATCTCCTGCGCACTCTGGTCAAGTATGGTGTGGTCGTAGGCTTCCATTCGAATACGAATTATTTGTTCTGACCCCGCCACAACAGCACTCCCTCAGCAAGTACAAACGCTCGCCCCACACCAGCACCCTGGCAAATGGGAAACAGACGATATTAAGGGGTGGCCCCCAGTTCGTCAACGCCTAACAGCACCCCCATCGCAAAATTTGTTGCACAACACGCCCAGACCTTCAATTTCGACCTCGACGTTGTCGCCTGCCTTGAGATAAACCGGCGGGTCGCAAGCCATGCCGACTCCCGGTGGCGTGCCGGTGAAGATCACGTCGCCGGGAGTCAGGGTGCAAACCTGGGAAAGGTGGGCCACCAAGACCTCGATCGGGAAAATGAGTTGTTTGGTGCTGGAGTCCTGCATCGTTTTCCCGTTGAGCCGCAGCGCAATCTTGAGCTCGCCCGGCTGGGGAATTTCGTCGCGGGTGACGAGCGCCGGCCCCAGTGGAGCAAAACCATCGAAGGTTTTTCCCATCAGCCATTGCCCGCCCGGTTTTTCCAACTGCCAATCGCGCGCCGAAACGTCGTGGCCGCAGGTGTATCCGGCAATGTGGGAAAACGCCTCTTCCGGCGCGATATTCCGGCCTCCCTTGCCAATCACGACGACCAACTCCGCTTCGTAGTCGACTTTAGAGCTACACGATGGCAAGGCGATTTCATCGCCATCGGCCGCGATTGCGGTGGGGAATTTGTTAAACACGATCGGCTCCGAGGGAATTGCGGCCCCCGACTCCGCCGCATGGTCGGCGTAATTCAAGCCAATGCAAATCACCTTTTCTGGGTTCGGCACCGGCGCCAACAGACGCGGCGCGGCGGCAAACGCGGGCGCCGCCGCCAAAGCCTTCGCCGCCCGGCGAAGGCCTTCGTCGCCTTCGGCAAGTAATTCTTTCATGCACGCCGGCAGGCTGGGGTCTGCGGCGTGCAGGTCCGCCACTTCATCTCCGCGCAGGGCGGCCAAACGCGGCCCGGTCGGACTCGCAACGGTTACTAATCGCATCGTTCATTCTCTCCGGCTCAAGGCAAAAAACTATCGTCTTGCGTCCTGCAACAGCGGATCAGCCTACCGTGTGCGCGCGGGTTGCTCAAGAAGCAGAACCTGCCAGGCCAGGCGTCGCCGCTCCCCTATCGCGACACCTCCGTCCCGCTCTGCTAAAATCTTCGCACGGCTCTCGCGTTTTGGGCGGAGCGACGCGACCAAGGAACGTTTCATGGCAGGTGTGATCGACGTACTTCTTCTGTTGGCGTTCAGCCTCCATTTGCTTTGTATGAACGTTGCCTCCGCTGGGCCGCTGGTATGCTGCTGGCTCGACCGCCGAAGAACCAGTGAAAACGAAGAAGCCCGCCGCGCGTGCCGGTTCCTTGCCAATGCATCGCTGGTGCTCTTCGTGGCGGGCGCGGGACTGGGCCTCCTCCTCACCTGGGGATGGTGGACTCCCGCCGTTTGGCAGCAGATTTGGGGGCAGTTCTCTTCGAGAATCGTGTGGGGCGGATGGGAGTTGCTCGTCTACTTCGTTTGTGTGGCGATCTATTGTGCGTGGCTCTTTTTTGATCTGGGCGGGAACCGCTGGGCGGTCCGATTTGTCAGAAGCGTGCTCGCCGTATTCGCCTCGACCAACTTGCTCTACCATTTCCCGCCCTTGTTTGTCATTTTCTCGAAAGTGAGCAGACCCGAAGTCCACCACGGCTCGGTCGCCCCAATAGAGGAAGTTTCTTCGGCGGAATTTCGCCGCCTGCTGGCCGACCCGGAAGTGCTCTCGACCTCGCTCCATTTTTTGCTGGCTTCAGTGGCGGTGGCGGGCATGGTGGTGTTGCTCTTTGGCCTGGGCCGACAACAAAAAACCGACAACCCGGCGGCCGCCGGCTTGTGCAAACTGGGCGGTCGGATTGCCTTGGCGGCCACGGTGTTACAGGCGCCGGCAGGTTTTTGGGTTTTCATGAACCTTCCCGCAACGGCCCAAAATCGTTTGTTGGGCGACGACCTCCTGGGAACCGCGCTCTTTGTGGCCGGCGTTTCAGCGGCCGTCTGGCTGATGCACCTGCTCGCGACCATCGCCCTGGGCGACACGCGAAAAAAGTCGATCGTGCAGGCGGCGTTCGTTTTGTTGGTCGTGATCGTGCTCATGACCGGAACACTCCGGCGGGCCAATTCTGTGCGCGTGGCCGAAGTTTCTGGGCACGAGGACAAGGAAATTAAACAATAGAGACCAGTTGCCGGCGGAAGCCCTGACATTGTCCGGCGGTTGCCGGGCCAACATTTCAACGCAGAGCGAGGCCGTTGGCCGCAAGCAAATTCGCACTCACCGATAGGCGGAGTTATCCACGAAACGCGAGTGAGTGAAAAAAATATATTACGAACTTGCTTTGCCGATGGGCGGAGGGCCGCAGAAGACAGGCGCCAATCATCCCGGCTCAAGTTGACGATGCGATTTAATAGCGCCGCCGATCATCATCGCCGATATTTCGTTTTCTTTCATTTCGTTATTTCTTTCGTAACAATTCAGCGACGAGCTTCGATCGGTACTTGATGGAACCACGAATGAACACGAATAGACACGAATTCTTGTGGCGAGCTCTCCACGTAATGGCGTTTCCAGGAGAAAACCTGAGAGCCCGTTGAAATTCATTCGTGTGAATTTGTGTCCATTCGTGGTTCTCGCAAATAGCATCGTGCGATCATCGCTGAGTAGTTACCTTTTTTCTCTATTTCTTTTTCTCTGCGGCCCTCCGCGCCTTTGCGACCTCTGCGTTTCCCTTTTTCGCAGCCGTTTATAGATTATTTGCTGTCGGATAGATTGCTATCGTATTTCCCACACCACCCTGAACGGTTGCCTTTTCGCTTTTGCTGGATAGAACAATGCATAATATTCGTTTGCAGCACCCGGCCGGTTCGTCGGCCGAAATTCTCGTCGACTTGGGTTTTAATTGCCACAAGTTTTCAACGCCGGTCGACGGCGCGAATGTTCCCATCGTGTGGTCGGAAGAAGGTTTCGCCGAAGGCGGCAAGCGGCCTTCGGGAAGCGGCATTCCCTTGCTCTTTCCTTTTCCAGGACGCATCGGCGGAACAACATTCCAGTGGGAAGGCCGCTCGTTTGAACTCACCGCCGGCGACGGCCAAGGCAACGCCATTCATGGTTTCGTCTTGGACCGGCCTTGGCGATTATTGGAGAAAACCGCGACCCGCGCCGTGGCGGAGTTTCACGCTTCGGTCGACCACCCCGCCTTGGCCGACATGTGGCCGGCCGACTTTCGCCTCACCGTGGCTTACGAACTTGGCGCCGCCGAACTTTCACTAGAAGTCACGATTGAAAATCCCGACCACCGCCCGCTTCCCTGCGGACTCGGCCTGCATCCTTATTTTCAATTGCCGCTCGGCGGTAGCTCCGCCAACGCGGAGCACTGCCTGGTGCATCTGCCGGTGACGAAAAACTGGGAGCTGGAAAACATGCTGCTCACCGGCCGCTGCGAAGACATTTCCAACGCCGCCGAATTTCAAGCCGGCCTACGATTCGGCGACATGCAATTCGATAACGTTTTTTCTGGCCTTCAATTCCAGGGCGATGTTTGCCATGCGGCGATAACCGACCCTCAAGCCAAACGCCAGGTTAGTATCTCGTTTGACCGCCTGTTTCGCGAATGCGTGGTTTATACGCCGCCGCACCGCCGCGCCGTTTGCATTGAGCCGTACACTTGCACGCCCGACCCCTTCCGATTGGCGCGCGAAGGCATGGATGGCGGACTCAAAATTCTCCAACCCGGCGAGAAATGTACCGGACGGTTTCAAATCAGCGTAGCCTCGTGTCGCTAAGGAACAGTCCCGAAATAAGTTCCCGGATGCAGTTCAAAAAAGAGCCCGGCATTTTCAAAATGCCGGGCTCTTAATTCGGTATGTAAATTCGGGACGCCTCCAAATACAAGCACGAAGCGCAAGCGAGTGAATCAGCAAACGGTCATTCCCGCGTAGGTGGGCCATGCCTGGGCGGGCGCGAGTTATTTTGCCGAACGTGCGGCCTTGGCCTTGGCTCGCTTGGCTTTGGCCTTCACCGCCAGGTCCTCAATTTTCACAATTTGTTCGGGCGTCAGAACTGCCTTGATTTCGTTGCCTTGACGTTCACGCAATTCAGCGAGCTTTTTGGTCAGTTCAGCAATTTCGGCGGCGTATCCTTGTTGGATCTTGTAGATCTTCTCGCGTTGCGAGCCACTGACCACCCGACCATAGAACGCTGGCAATCGACCGCGAACCTTGGCGGTTGATTTCTTCGCGGCGGGTTTTGCCTGGGCGTCGTCGGACTGCGCAACAGCCATCCCCTGGACGATAAGTCCACTCGCCAATACCACCAGCAGCACCCACGTGAAAGTCGTCGGCAATTGTCGTTTCTGATTCATCAAGCACTCCTCGACAACAAAACTGTGTTTAAGCGATGGCGGTCGCTCCCATGACCTGAAACACCATTCCCTGCCGGAAACATTCCCACATCGTACACTGAATCGATAGCCGTTCGCCAGAAAAAAACACCGCCAGCGGCCTCTATTCTCGCATTGCGGCAATTCGTCGCCCGGCAAGAATTGCTCGAGCCACTGCCAATCGGCGTTCGTTTCCGATAGCGAAGCGTAACATTTGCTGCTCCGACTTCGCCCAGTAGGAACACCCTGCGAATACCCGGTATGCACGCGGGTGCTCTCGACAAAACGCCCTCTGGAACCTACTATAGAAGAAGGAAATGACGTGCTGTTTTTTCTGTGCGTGGAATTTCGCGAGAAGATTTCGTCAGTTGATTGAACGATTCGTTTTATTAGGGGGTGAAATGGATTCGACCGGATGGTCGGAAGTGCAAGCGGCGTGTCGTGGTTGGTCAGTAGGCCACGTTAAAAGCTGACCGCCTTAATTACTTGCTGAGGAAAACCTCGCAATGGCCGCCTAAGTATAGGTAGCCCTGACTGCGGAGCTTCGCCGGAGAGGTCCAAAAGTCGGTAGCCAATTCCGGACCGCTTGGCGTCATGCGAACACGCGCCAAGTTAAATAAGGGTTTTCGTCTAGTGGCAGGCAGATCCCGTCGGTTGGAGCCGTTCGCCGCGAAAATCAAATAATCGACTACACACGTAGAAGCTTGCATGGAAGCATCTCGGGACGCGGGTTCGATTCCCGCCGCCTCCACCTTTATAGCCACCTGCAATTCGTTGTAAGTGGCTATTTTTATTGACTTTACGTCGATTATATCCTTTCTAGTTTCCCGCCATAATGTCGCAAAAACGCCAAAATGTCTGGTTTTGTGTCTGGTTTGTGTCTGATCTTGCCTTTCCTTTTGTCTGGTTTTGGGTAGAATCCCCATTATCAGACACACGAATCGAACCGGCGTTTAGTTTTCGGAGGCGTAATGGCAAAGAAACGACAGGATTTGAAGCCGAACAAGAATGGGGTGTATGAACGAAATATCGGCAAGCGTCTGACTCGCCTCAAGAGAACCGACCCGAAGACTAAATCAGAATGGGAAGAGTCCAAATTCATCCGCCCAAAATTTCGACTGGGCACAGACAAAACCAAAGCAGAATTGTCCAACCTGCGACTGGAGCAACTTTGGGACTTGGTTGTTGAAGGCTGGTCGGAGGGCGAATTTCAGTTCAACTGCCGTACTGACGAGCCACTCTGGGACGATGCCACCTTCGAAATGGCGAAGGCGGTGGCGAAGGGCAAAATCCAGATCGCTCTTGATCGCCATCCAGAGTTCAACGGGGACGACGATCTCAACGCCCGTTGGATTAGAAAATTGATCAACCGATTCTCGCCAGTCATCAACATCGTCCCCGCTTTTGAAGACGAGTATGAGGAGGTGACCAAACGGGAGGTCAAGAAACTTAATCAGGTTAAAGAGTCGCTAGAAAAGGCGACTGGTGTCAGCATTTCACCGACCACCAGTGAAACGCTTCACAATGCCCTCGACGACTACATCGAGCACATTCGCAAAACTTGCCTGACTGCTGCGATTGAAGGGGAAGATCAAGAAGTGACCGGCTGGGGATTTCAGCAAATCAAAAATGCCGGGCGTCTCAAGGAGCATCATCCAGACTGCTCGTTATCGACTCTCACGTTGGATATTGTGGAAGGCATGTTTCGGCATTGGGCGAACCGCCCTCACAAAAAGGGAACAAAGAAGCCCATCACCGTGAAGACGGCTGACACCCACATGAAGCAGCTTCGCAACTTTCTGAAGTGGTTGCACAAGAACGCAGATTACTCGTGGCGAAAATCAGAAGACTTCGACGACATCCAAATTGCGGCCAAATCCAACACGAAGGAAATTGCTGCCAAGCTGACAACCGCCCAAGTTGAAACGTTCGATCTTGATGAGCTTTGCTTGTTGTACGAGTACGCCACTCCGCTTGAGCGAGCCTTGTTGCTGCTTGGATTGAATTGTGGTTTTGGCACCGCCGAGAGTGGATCGCTTCTCCTCAATCAAATCTGTCTATTTGAAGCACACCCCGAAGCCGCACTTCTTGATTACAATACCGCCCCCGACGATTCTTTCATCAAACGGATTCGGATCAAGAACGAGGTCTATGGCGAGTTCAAACTGTGGCCACAAACCGTTGAGGCGATGCAGTGGGTGTTCAATCGGCGTAAGCAGCAGAAGATCATCACACGCCAACCAGACAAAGGTAAGAACATCACAGCCCAACACGACACCGTTGCGATCCTCGCTGATTCGGGGCATTCGTTCATCAAGCCGACCCAGAATGGAAACCATAGCAGCCGAATTCCGAATCTATGGCGTGATGGACTCTGCAAGCGGATCAAGAAGGACTTCCCAACCTTCAGGCTCTTGAGTATCGGGAAGCTTCGAAAGACGGCTGGTGATCTAGTCAAGCGGTTCTCCAGCGGTGAAATCAGCGGCGTATTCTTGTGCCACGGTAATCCAGTGAAGAGTGACACACTCCAAGACATTTACACGAACCGTCCATTCGGAAAAGTCTTCGAGGCAAACATGGAGGTCGCTGAATATCTGGCACCAATGTTCGCCAAATGTGATGACCCATTCCCCTTCAGACAGAAGAAGGGCGGAGCAAATATCACACGGCAACAGGTTGCAAAGATACAGCAACTTCGCTCTCAGGGTGTTTCGCCCACGCTGATTGCCGAGCAAGTCGGTGTTTCACCACAGACGGTTCATCGACGCAGTGAACCTGCTCGTGCTGGTAAATGAACAAGAACGTTACGTTGATTCTTTGATCTCCCGTAACGCCCGTCTTGCTGTGTTTCTCACAATGTCGTCCTCGTCTTCCACAGCAGCCAATTCCAAGGCAGGAATGGCACTCTTCCCAAGGTGAATCAGATGCTCAACTGCCACTACTCGAACTAATTCATCAGGATCATCAGGCAAACGGTTCTCGACCTTAGTCACGCTGCTGTCGTCGCCGGCAATT